>NZ_CP107052.1:1692500-1992500 GCF_025736875.1 Candidatus Kirkpatrickella diaphorinae | reverse complement strand
GGGCGGTATTGTTGAAATACAGGGGACGGCAGAGGACGCACCTTTCAGTGAGGAAGCTTTTTTTGAGCTGCTGCGCCTGGCAAAAATCGGCACGAAACAGCTCTTTGAAGCGCAGGACGCGGCCCTTGCCGCCTTTCGCGCCAAATGACGAAGCCGCAGATCAAACGCGGCGATCAGCTTGTTCTGGCCAGCCATAATCAAGGCAAACTCGCTGAATTTCAGGCGCTCTTCGCGGCTTCAGGCGTGGATATCAAGTCGGCTGCCGCGTTCGACCTGCCCGAGCCTGATGAGGATGCGGATAGTTTTGAAGGCAATGCCCGTATCAAAGCCCTTGCCGCTGCGCAGGCGACGGGGCTGCCAGCTTTGGCGGATGATTCCGGCTTTTGCGTCACTTCCCTTAATGGGCAGCCCGGCATTCATTCCGCGCGTTGGGGTGGGGTGCGTCAGGACTTCGCGCATGCGATGCAGCGCGTCCATGATGAGATGGGCGAAGCGACAGATAAGCGTGCCGCGTTTGTGACGGTTCTGTGCCTTGCATGGCCGGACGGGCGGGCCTATTTTGTCGAAGGGCGCTGTGACGGTCAGGTCGCCTGGCCACCTAAAGGGGAGAATGGCCATGGTTATGATCCCATTTTCATCCCGAATGGGGAAACGCGGCGCTTTGCTGAAATGACAGATGCTGAGAAAAACGCCATCAGCCATCGCGGCCGGGCGTTACGGCAATTCATGGATATTTATGTTGCGCCTGACGCGTAAATTTCAGGGAAAGGGACGCCTTATGCGCCGACGACTGGCATTATCATCTCATTTCGGCGCCATGGTGGGTTTGGCAGCAATGCTTTGCGCACGTGCCGGGGCGGCCACCCCGCCATCGCAACATAACACCGTGTTGGCCCCGACGGGTGAAGCGACTTATACGCTGACGGATCTGCGCCCCTTTTCCCTGATGATTGATCAAGCCTATCGCACCGACATCATCCCCGGGGATGCGCTCGCACGCGGCTATCATAGTAACTGGTTCGCCCGGACGATGTTCGGGTTTCATCTTGCCAGCATGACGCGTCACCCGGAGCCATGGCGGCGCGTCAAACCCGCAGCCATGTTGCGACTAGATAAGCCCGTTCTCCTCTCCGCGCAGTCTTTTCATATGGAGATGCGGCTCCTCGTCGGGAAGGCGCCTGACCACGTCAATCTCGATATTGCGCGCTTCCGTGCAGATGCGACGCACACGCCGCTGGCGCTTTTCACACAGGGGGATACGATCCGTCTGCGTCATTGCCTGACGCGCAAAAAATGTGAAACGGTCATTGTGGGGACGCTGGCGCAGGGCCGGGAAGCGCATATCATCATGGATGCCCGCCCAGAAGGCGCGCTGAGTGTCCGGGTTAATGGCACGCCCAATGTCATCCCGTTTTCGTCCTTCAAATCAAGGCAGCAACTCTTTTTTGAGACGGGGATCGGGTCAGATAATGATGTTAACGAGGATTACGCCCCGGAAAGCGCTGAACTCCTCTCCCTGACAATCCATAGCTGATCAAAGACGTGTGCCGATCACGGCGACACTGAAGGCGATAAAAATCAGGCCGGATGCGATATTGAAGGCGTAACTGACGCGTGGCCGCGCCAGGAGGGCCGAGAGACGTGCGCCGCCCGCCGCGTACGCCACCAGCCACATCGCCTCCCCGATCATGAATGTCGTGAAGAGAATGACGAATTGCGGCACGGCATCGCGGTGCCGATCGATAAATTGCGGGAAAAACGCGACGGAGAAAAGAATCAGTTTGGGATTGCTGATTCCGATCAGGAAGCCCCGCCGCATATTGAGGCGCGTGCCACGCAGGCGCTTTTCCTGCAATGTCGGCTCGGGCGTGAAATTTGTGCGCCGCCAGTGATAAATTGCCGACGCACCGAGATAGAACAGATAGGCCCCGCCACAATATTTGATGACGTCAAACCATCTCGGCTCCGCATGCATGAAGGCGCCAAGCCCCGCTGCGGAGATGGTGTTGACCAGCAGGGAAGCCGCCAGACAGCCGAGCGACGATGCCAGGCTTTGACGAAAACCTTCATGGACGGAGGTCGTCAATGCCTGGAGCATATTCGGCCCGGGAATACCGAAAAGGCCGAAAACCGTCCCGCAAAAAAGCAGCCAGATATGGGCGTCGATCAAATTTTGTCCCTGCCTCTTATTTTAAATCTGATCCGCGTGCCCCTCATGCGCCTGAATGCGGTAGAGATGATTATAGACACCGTCCGGCAGGTTAAGAAGGGCGTCATGCGACCCGTCCTCAACGATGCGACCCTGCTGAAAAACAATGATGCGGTCAAGGGAGCGCACGGTTAACAGGCGATGGGCGATGACGATCACCGTCCGCCCCAGCATGAGGCGGTCCATGGCTTCCTTAACAAGAAGTTCGGATTGAGAGTCAAGGCTTGAGGTGGCCTCGTCAAAAATCACGATCGGTGCATCTGCGAGGAAGGCCCGGGCAATGGCGACACGCTGGCGTTCCCCGCCGGAGAGTTTTACGCCGCGCTCACCGACCAATGTCTTATATCCCTCGGGAAGATGGGCAATAAAATCATGCGCATTGGCCTGCTTCGCCGCGCGTTCAATATCAGCCTGGGAGGCGGTCGGGTTTGCGTAAGCGATATTTTCCGCCAGAGAGCGATGAAAGAGAGCGGGGTCCTGCGGCACGATGGCGATCTGACCGCGCAGGGAGGACAGGCTGAAATCACGCAGGTCCATGCCATCGATGGAGATGCTGCCGGCCTGCGGGTCATAAAGACGTTGCAGCAATTTGACGAAACTGGACTTACCGGAGCCACTTCGCCCCACCAGCGCCACGCTCGTCCCCCCTTCAATCGAGACGGAGAAATCAGTGAAGAGTGAACGTGTCGTGCCCGGATAAACAAATGTGACCTCGTCGAAACGGATCCCGCCGCGATGGATGTCGATATCTCTCGCATGCGCTGTATCCGCGACATCTGTTTCATGGTCAAAAATCGCGACCATCTCTTCCATCTCATTGACGCCGCGTTGAAGCTGCGACACCTGATTACCGAGGTCACGCAGGTAACCCTGAATGAGGAAGACCATCGTCAGCACATAAGCGACCTGCCCGGCATCCGCGCGCCCCTCCCACCACCGCCAGGTGACGATGGCAACAAGCGCAAGACGCATCAGAAGCGAGGCCAGCGCCTGCAGATTGCCGCTATCCGTGCCGCGAATCCAACTCTTGCGTGTACGTTGCTGCCACATCTCCATGACGTGATGCAGGCGCAGTTTCTCCCGCATTTCAGCACCGAAAGACTTAACGGTCGCGTTGCAGGTGATGGCATCCGCAATCGCGGCACCCACCCGGGAGTCCCATTGATTGGAAATGCGTGACGTAGGTGACACATAAAAAATTGTCAGCGCGGTGGAAAGCGCGACGAATAACAAGATCGATATGATGAGAATGGCACCCATCAGCGGATCACGATATGTCAACACCCCCGCTGTGCCGCCCAGGACGAGAATTTGCGGCAGCAGTGCCAGAAGCAGAACATCATCAACCGTGTCCAACGCCCACATGCCGCGCGTCAGACGCCGGACGGTTGAACCCGCGAAAGTATTGGCGTGCCAGTCGGTTGAGAAGTGCTGGACGCGATCAAACCCTTCAACAAGGACAGACCGCATCACCCGCGTGGATAATTTGGTAATGCCGACATACATGGAGCGACGCCCGATGACGGAGAGGAGGCCCAATATTGCCATCGCGCTGACCGCCCAGATCGCCGCATGGAGGGACGCGGCACGGTCCGCACTTACGGCGTGGCCGATGGGCGCGATGGCGCTGATCAGCCACCCTGCCGCGACCGGCATGACAACATCGCAGGCCGTCGCAACGGCCACGCCCATCAAAGTACGCGACAGGGCACGCGGCTCCCGCAGCCATCTCGTGATGACGAAATTCAGCGTTCTGCCATATCCGATCCGCTGCGACCGATGAGGTGTTTCAAACTCTGTCATAAAATAATTGCATCCCTTGACGCACCTGCCTAACAGCTGATGAAACCGCCATATCGGCAGGTTCCATGCGGCATAAGCGTCGTGCCGAGTCCGTCATATCGACATAAATCAGGCCTGAACCATGACCCTATCCGCTGCCCCCGCGTCGCGCACCATGACAAAAAAACAAGCGGTCCGCTTCATCACGGCGCTCGCTCATGCGCGCCCGGACGCGGAAAGCGAACTTGTTTATGCGTCACCTTTTGAGCTGCTCGTCGCCGTCGTACTCTCTGCCCAGGCAACAGACAAGTCCGTTAATAAAGTGACGCCCTCCCTCTTTGCCGCCGCGCCGGACCCGGCTGCGATGGCGCTTCTGGGGGAGGAAGCCATTGCCACACACATACGTAGTATCGGACTTTGGCGTTCAAAGGCCCGAAACTTAAATAAACTTTCCCATCAACTCTGCACCCTTCACAATGGCGCCGTCCCATCCAGCCGGAAAGAGCTTGAAGCGCTTGCCGGGGTGGGGCGCAAAACCGCGAATGTCGTCCTCAATGTGATTTTCGGTGAGGATGCCATGGCGGTCGACACCCATATCTTCCGTATCGGCAATCGCACCGGCCTGGCGCCGGGTGAAACACCCCGTCAGGTGGAAGACGGCCTGCGTCGTGTCATCCCGCCCGACATGCTGCGCCCGGCCCATCACTGGCTGATTCTGCACGGACGCTATACGTGCAGGGCGCGCCACCCACTCTGCGGCTCTTGCCCTGCCTTTACCCCCTGCCAATTTCCCTTGAAAGCCCGGAATGCCGATCCGCTGCCCAGTGACAAACGCGCTGTCGCCGCCAATCCGGATTGATCCACCCCGTCACGGCTTGCAGGACGCGTCCACCCCTTGCGGCGCACAACACGCGCCGCCATGATGTGTTGGAAGGGATGCACGGCATCGAGATAAGGGACAGGAGCTGATTTTCGCATGACATCTCTCGGTCTTTTTGCATCGCTCTTGTGCCTTGCGACATTGCTCGGCATCGTCAATGCGCGCACGCTGAAGCTGCCGGACACGATCGGCATTCTGCTTTACGCTTTATGCCTGTCCATTTTCATCCGTGTCCTTGACACGATGATGCCGCAGCTTGACCTGCATAGCCTGCCCAGTCGCATCATCGCCCTCGCCGATCTCCCCGGTAACCTGCTGAATGGCGCATTATCCTTCCTGCTCTTTGCCGGGGCGCTTCACGTTGATGTCGAGCAGATCGCCCGCAAGAAGTGGCAGGTCGGGGCGCTCGCCATCATCGGGACGATTTTATCTGTCGGTTTCCTGTCAGGGGCGATGTGGCTCGGCGGGCAGATCCTGCATGTCAATCTGCCTTTTTTATGGTGCCTCCTGCTTGGCGCCATTATTGCGCCGACCGATCCGGTTTCCGTCATCGGCATGTTGCGGCAGCTTGGCCTGCCAGCCTCCCTCCGCGCTGTCTTTGCGGGGGAGAGCCTTTTGAATGACGGTGTGGCCATTGTGATATTCGGGCTCGCCATGTCCGTCATTTCGGGGCAGGAAAGCCATATCAGCTTCGGTCTCACGGTGGAATATTTCGCGCTTGAAGCTGTCGGTGGCGCTCTGCTTGGCGGCCTGGCCGGGGCACTCGGCGCTTTTTGCTGGCGGCTCGCGCGCCGTCCCCAATTGCAGTTGCTCGTCTCGCTCAGCATCGCGACCGGCGCGTTCAGCCTTGCTCAGGCGCTGGAAATGTCCGGTCCCATTGCTGTTGTCGTGGCCGGGTTCTGCCTTGCAGGACGTTACGCGCAGAAGCAGCTTAATGCAGAAACGCGCCAGATGCTGCTTGCCTTCTGGGATTTGATTGATGAGATCCTCAATGCCCTGCTCTTTATGCTGATCGGCCTGACGGTCTTCTCGATCCTGCCGCAACGTCACTCCGTGACGCTACTTCTGCTCGGCATCCCGCTTTCCATTCTCGCGCGCGCGGCCAGCGTCTATCTCGCCACTCTGCCCGTTTATCTCAGCGGGGCCGGGCGGTTGCGGACGCTCATCATCCTGACATGGGGCGGTCTGCGCGGGGGGATATCCCTCTCTCTGGCCCTCTCCCTGCCCGGTGGCACGATGCGTGAGACGCTGACGCCGATCTGTTATGGTATCGTCGTTTTCACCATCCTCGCCCAAGGATTGACGATGGCACCGGTCGCGCTGCGTCTCTACCCCGAGACGCGACGATGAGAGTGTCGCGCGCCTTATTCCTCCGGTGCGAGGGGCAGATTGGGGACGCCCTGCCCGTCATTTAAAGGGACCCAGAGCCGCGCGCCCCGCCAGGAAATATCCGTGACAAGTCGCGGCGGTGAGGCGCCCATGTAAATGGCGGTGGCGCCCTCCCGCCATGCATGAAAGCGGTCAATCTGCCCTGCTTCATGACAAAGGGGCCGCGCGGGCGCAACATTGATTTTGACGACACTCCTGAAGCAAAAATCGGCACGCCTCCTGCTTGAAGCCCGACGCAGCCCCGCGACATTGAACAGGGCCTCCCGGCCCGCCACGTTCAGAAGGCAGAGATCACCATCACAATTCATCTCCGGGTCATGCCGCAGATCGTCAAATAAGCGGGCTTTGAGGGAGAAATCATCCAGCCACTTCTGCGCCGTTCCTTTCTGCATAAAGCCCGGCTTCGTCATATAAAGGGCGTGTCCGCGCCGCACCCCGATCAGCGCAGCGTCGGATGATATAAGAATGTCAGGACGCGTCACCAGCCAGGGGGACGCCACCACCACCGCGATGCCGAGCAGCGCCGCCAAACGCCACGCGCTGCGGACAAGACACAGGAAGCAGAGACTGACGCCATAGACCAGCATCGCCCAATCCGGCGCGTGCGGTATGGAAATCTGCGCCATGGGAAAATGCGTGACCCATTCCGCCAACGCATTAATGCTTGTGATGCCATAACGCATCACCTGCAGGAACCCGCCTTCCAGATGAAACGGCATGGCGAGCAGCGCCATGACCCCCATGGGCATGATGAAGATCGCCGCAATCGGCACCGCCACGATATTGGCGAGGATGAACCAGGGCTGCACAACATTGAAATGCGCCGCCACAATGGGCAGGGTCGCCAATCCCGCGAAGAAACTGGTCGCAGTGAGCATGATAAGATGGATCCGCATCTTCGCCAGAACATCCCGTCGATGATGCAGCCGCCGCATCAAAGGCCGCAATTTTTCATAGCCGGTGATCAGGGCCAACACGGCTGCGAAAGACATTTGAAACGACACATCCAGCGCGATAGAGGGGCGCGCGATCAACAGCGCCATAGCCACGAGCGCCCAGGAGCGCAGGGAAAGCGCCTGCCGCCCCGTCATGAGCGCCAGAACGACGAGTGTCGCCATGCCGAGACTGCGCAAAGCGGGGAGATGCGCGCCGGTCAATGCAACGTAACAAACTCCCATCAGCCACGCCGCGCCGAAGGCGATTTCACGACACGGCCAGTTAAGCGCCGCGCGGGGCCAGAGGGCCAAGGCATGACGGAACAAAAACAGCGTGAAGCCCATGACGAGGCCCAGATGCAAACCCGCCACCGCCAACAGATGGGCAAGGCCCGAGGCCGCGTAAATATCGCGCGTATGCCGGCTGAGCCCACCCGTCTCACCGCAGAGGATGGTCTGGGCAATTGCCCCCACCTGCCCCGATAGATGCTGCGCGATGCGGCGCGCGACTTTCTCCCTCAGTGACGCCATGCCCTCTCGATTGAGGAACGCGCGCTTCGGCGCCATTGGCTGCACGAAATCGAGCGCGTATCCACGACCTGCCTCCCCCGAGAACCAGGCCTCACGCTGCAAATCGCGGGCACCGGGATAAACAGGCCAGGGCGGCGGGCGGAGCATGGCGCGCACGCGCACCATCTGCCCTGATGCGAGCGGCGTCACGTCCTGCGGCTTGAGGCGAATCAGCAGGTCCCGTCGCATAGGCGCCATGCCCGCATTCAACCAGTCATGCAAAAGAACATGACAGAGGCGGACGCGCCGCGTCGCTTCCTGCCCCTCTTCTCGCGGGGCCAGAAGGCTTATGCCGCAGATGCGACCCGAAATTTCAACAGCGTGGCGTGGAAGATACGGCATAGGCGGTCGGGAATGCGCGTCCCATCGCGCCGCGAGGAAACCCCCGGCAATGAGGATTGTGGCAATTCCCGCACATCGAAAAATACAAGCGTGCCATTTCAGGAGGGTGATCAAAAGGCCGGCGGCCATAAAGGCCATGGAAAAAACGAAACCCGGCTCATGGCGCGGCCGAAAATAAATGGCGATGCCGACACACCATAAAAGCGGCATCCAGGCGAGGAGACGCCGCCAGGATTCGGCCAGAATACGTTCGACCTCTTCCAGAATACGGGCAGCAAAGCCCTTCAAGACGTGTCGACTGTTGAGAGATGGGATCGGACTCGATGAGATAACGTCGCTCCCCGATTATCTTCCTCATCGCGGGTGGCTTTTGTGATGGGCTGAAGCATCCCGACCGCCATTCCTGAATATGGCACCTGATCCCGTGGGAGGGAACATGAGAGGCGTCATTTATCCAGCCCGTCCAGGCGCTGCCAAAACGCTTAGCAGGCTTCACCGAGGCGTGGATTGCTGAAGCCGCCACACCCGCGCCAACATGAATCGCCATTTCACGCAAAGCCGGGGGCTCAGGCCCGTCGCCTGTCCACCGAAACACGTGCGCACTCTTTATTAAGTCAATAGTCTCGTTTCCGGAGACGTGCTATGAGGCGTGATATGACCGTTCGCACTCGATTTGCCCCTTCTCCGACGGGATTGCTGCATATTGGCAATGCTCGCGCTGCCCTTTTCAATTATCTTTTTGCCCGCCATCACAAAGGTGAATTCCTCCTTCGAATTGAGGATACGGACCGGGAACGTTCGACGCAGAAAGCGGTCGATGTCATTCTGGACGGCTTGGACTGGTTGGACCTCAAACCGGATGCAGCGCCGGTTTATCAATCCACGCGCCAGCAACGCCATACGGACGTCGCGCAGGAATTACTGTCGCGCGGCCTCGCCTATAAATGTTTCTGCACGGCTGATGAGTTGAAATTAATGCGTGAGCAGGCGGTCGCGCAGGGCCTCCCGCCGCGTTATAATGGCTTCTGGCGTGACCGTGACCCCTCTGAAGCCCCGTCGGGCGCGCCTTTTTCCGTGCGGCTCAAAGCGCCGAAAGAGGGTGAAACCGTCATTGAAGATCTTGTTCAGGGTGCGGTGCGTGTCGCCAATGCCGAGATGGATGACCTCATCATTTTACGCTCGGATGGCTCACCCACTTATCTGCATGCCGTTGTCTGTGATGATCATGATATGGAAATCACCCATGTCATTCGCGGCGATGACCATCTGACGAACACATTTCGTCAGGCCATGATCTACCGCGCCATGGGTTGGGCACTCCCGCAATTCGCGCATCTTCCGCTGATTCACGGGCCGGATGGCGCGAAATTATCCAAAAGGCACGGCGCGCAGTCCGTTGTTGATTTCCGTGAGGCCGGTTATCTGCCGGAAGCTCTGTGCAATTATCTCCTCCGCCTCGGCTGGGGCCATGGCGATGCGGAGATCCTCTCACGCGAGGCGCAGATTGCCCTTTTTGACCTTGATGGCGTCGGGCGCGCGCCTTCCCGGATGGATTACACCAAACTCGCCCATCTTAATGGCGTCTATCTCAGAGAGGCTGACCCCGCGCGTCTGACGGAAGACGTCGCCGCGCGCCTTGCTGACAGGAGTGACGTTATTGTTGATGACCTTTTCCGAGAGCGCGTATTGAAGCTCATGCCCGGTTTACAGGCACGCGCCAAACTCCTGACGGACCTTGCTGAAAGCGCGGCCTTCCTCGGTAAAAAGCCGCCCTTGTCTTTTGACGCCAAGGCGGAAAAACTTCTCGACGCGCCGACCCAGGCCATCTTGCGCCGTATCGCTGACAAGCTCGCACCGCTTTCCCCCTTCGACGCGCCCACGATCGATGCGGCCCTCCGTGCTTTTGCGGAGGAGGCGGGCCTCAAACTCGGCCAGGTCGCACAACCTTTGCGCGCAGCGATGACCGGGAGCCTGGTGTCACCCGGCATTGACGCGACATTGGCGGCGCTCGGACGCGACGATGTGCTGGCACGGATCGGAGCCGCGACGGGCCATGGCTGAGCTTTCCTCACGGCTTCATCTTCTAGGGATTGAAGGCATGTCCAGAAAGGACATCCTTCCCTATCTCGACCTTGCTGAAAATTATGTTCTGCTCAGCAGGTCGCGTTCATCCCCGCGTGAAGCTTTGAGGGGGCGCACGGTTGTCAATCTGTTCTTTGAGGACAGCACCCGCACCCGCACCAGTTTTGAGTTGGCAGGCAAGCGTCTGGGGGCCGATGTCATTAATATGACGGTCGCCACATCCTCCGTTAATAAAGGTGAGACGCTTCTCGACACAGCCGCGACGCTGAATGCCATGCGTTGTGACCTGCTGGTTGTCCGTCACGGCCAGTCCGGCGCGCCCGCTTTACTGGCCCAGAAAGTCGATGCACATGTCGTCAATGCCGGGGACGGCATGCATGAGCACCCGACCCAGGCGCTGCTTGATGCGCTGACGATCAAACGGCACCTCAATAGGCTCAACGGCCTGACGGTCGCGATCTGCGGCGATGTCGGCCATAGCCGCGTGGCGCGCTCCAACATTCATCTTCTAACCGCTATGGGCAGCCAGATCCGCCTCGTTGGCCCACCAACCCTGGTCCCCTCGGTCATGGAAGAATTGGGCAATGTCATGGTCATTCATGATATGGATGAAGGCGTCCGGGGCGCCGACATCGTCATGATGCTGCGGATGCAGAAAGAGCGCATGGAATCCGGGCTTGTGCCCAGTATGCGTGAATATTTCCGCTTTTACGGGCTGGACCGTCGGCGCCTGCGTCTCGCGAAGGAAAATGCCCTCGTCATGCATCCCGGCCCGATGAATCGGGGTGTTGAAATCGCCTCAGACGTCGCGGACTCCGCGCAAAGCGTCATTCAGGAGCAGGTTGAAATGGGTGTCGCCATTCGTATGGCGGTGCTTGATCACCTCGCACGTTCGGAGCATACGCCGTGAATACGCTTATCTTCGAGAATGTCAGCATCCTTGACCCGGAAGCGAAGAAGCCCGCGCCGGGTCGCCTTATTGTCAAGGATGGCCTGATCGCCGGACAGCTCCCACCCGGGACGGAAGACGCGCCGGAGGACGCCGTGCATATTGATGGCGGCGGTGCAGCTTTATGCCCCGGCCTGATTGACCTGCGCGCCTCAACAGGTGAGCCGGGGGCGGAATATCGTGAGACCTTCACCGCCAGTCTCGACGCGGCGGCGGCGGGCGGTGTCACAACCATGGCCCTGCTACCCAATACGCGCCCCGCGATTGATGAGCCCGCCCTCGTGCGGCTGTTGAAAGCACGGGGTGATGAGGATGGTCGCGTCACCATTCTGCCTTACGGCGCATTGACGCATGGGTGTCTGGGCCAGGACATGGCGGAACTCGGCCTTCTGTCAGAGGCAGGCGCGATTGCCTTCACGGACGGCCCCCACGCCATTGCCGATACAAAGCGCATGCGCCAGTGTCTCGCTTACGCAAAGGGCATTGACGCGCTGGTGATGCAGCATCCTGAGGACCCGTCCCTCGCCCGGGGCGGCTGCGCCACGGCCAGTGAACGCGCCACCCGACTGGGCCTGCCGCAGATCCCGCCCGCAGCGGAAGCGATCCTGATGGCGCGGGACATCCGTCTGGCGGAAATGACCGGGGCACGCCTGCATTTCGCGCATGTCTCGACCGCCGAGGGGCTTGAACTGATACGCGGTGCCCGCAAACGCGGCCTGCCGATTACCTGCGATGCGGCGCCGCCTTATTTTTATCTGGATGAGCGTGAGATCGAGGGTTTCCGCACTTATGCGAAACTCTCACCCCCTTTGCGAGAGACATCAGACCGGGATGCGGTGCGCGCCGCTCTGGCGGATGGCACGATTGACGCCATAGCCTCTGACCACACACCCTGTGATGCGGATGATAAACGCCTGCCTTTTGCACAGGCGCGCGCAGGCGGCACGGGCCTCATCACATTACTGCCGATCACCCTGTCAGAAGTTGCTGCCGGTCGGCTTGATCTGCTCCAGGCCATTCGATTGCTGACATCATCACCGGCCCGCCTTCTGGGCGTGGCGGGCGGCACACTCAGGAAAGGCCGCCCCGCGGATCTCTGCCTGTTTGACCCTAAGGCACGCTGGACGATCACGGCAGGCGCATTGGCTGGCGGCGCGCAGAATACGCCTTTCGATGGCCGGGACGTAACGGGCAAGGTCATCGGCACCTGGAAGAACGGTCGCCAAACCTTTGGAGAGGGCCTGGGCCATGACGCTTAACCTTCTTCTTCTCGCCATCATTGTGCTGAGTTATTTCTGCGGCAGCATTCCTTTCGGGCTGATCTTGACGCGTCTAGGCGGGGAAGGCGATATCAGGCAGATTGGCTCAGGGAATATCGGCGCAACCAATGTCCTGCGCACGGGCCGGAAAGGGCTTGCAGCCCTCACATTGCTGCTTGACGGAATAAAAGGCGCCGTGCCCCTTCTTGTTCTGCACGGGCTCGATTTTTACCCGCTTCAACCTGGCCTTGCCTGCGCTTCCGTCGCTGTGGTGGTGGGTCACTGCTTCCCGGTCTGGCTGAAATTCAGAGGGGGGAAGGGCGTCGCGACCGGTCTGGGCGCGCTGATCGCTTTGTGCTGGCCCGTCGGGTGCGTGTGTTGCCTCATCTGGCTTGCGGTCGCGCGGCTCTCTCACATTTCGTCCGCAGGCGCACTTGCGGCTTTCGCGGCTTCCGTGATTCTGGTCGCACCCCTCAGCATGCAGCCTCTGCATTCACCTCTGCCCGTCGCCACGTTCATCATCGCGCTGATTGTCGTGATAAGACATGCCGGAAACATCCAACGGCTGGTCGCGGGGACAGAAAAACCAATCGATATTGATGCCCCGCCGCAAGATAAGATAAAGATCTAGACATCCAATAACAAATATTGCCGACCTTGCGCGGCGGTTGCGTGGGCTTATGTCAAAGACACTCACTCCACGGGAAAAGATTGCACGCCTGCGCCTGATCCGATGTACCGGGATCGGGCCTGTAACATTCCGCCGCCTGCTTGATGAATATTCAGATGCCACCACCGCGATTGAGGCCCTGCCTGAGCGATTGCGCCAGGCCGGGCACCGTGCTCTGGCCATCCCGCCGACGGGTGAGATTGAGGCGGAGTGGGTCAGAACGGAGAAATGCGGGGCGCGCATCCTGTTTTTCGATGATCCCCTTTATCCACGATTGATGAAAATTGTGCCGGATGCGCCCGCCGCCGTGACAATATCGGGTGATGTCGCGCGTCTGTCCCAACGTTCCGTCGCCATTGTCGGCGCGCGCAATGCCTCGGCAGCCGGGCTTCGCGTGGCGGAAACATTGGCGACAGGGCTGGCGGAGGCCGGTATTGTCGTGGTCTCCGGTCTCGCTATGGGGATTGATCGTGCCGCCCATATGGCGGCCCTATATCCAGGCTGCACGGTGGCCGCTTTGGCGGGCGGAATCGACACGATTTACCCGCCTGAAAACAAGGCCCTGCGCGATGACATCGCCGCACGCGGCTGCCTGATAACGGAAGCGCCTCTGGGCACTGTGCCGCAGGGACGGCACTTTCCACGGCGCAACCGCCTGATTGCCGGCATGTCGCAAGGCGTTGTCATCGTGGAAGGCGGGCTTCGTTCCGGGACATTGATCACGGCGAAAATGGCGCTTGATTATGGCCGCGAAATTTTCGCGGTGCCCGGCTCTCCGCTTGATCCGCGCTCCCGCGGGGGTAATGATCTGATCCGACAGGGTGCCATTCTGACGGAAACCGTCGATGACATCTTAAGAAATCTCGCAGACACGGTTGACATGCGCCGCGCCCCGCCGCAAACAACGCGAAAAGCCTTTGATACAACGCAATTATCCCTGCTGGACACATCACAGCAACCGGATAATGACCCACGACGCCGCATTGCATCTTTACTTTCCAACACACCAATTTCCGTTGACGACCTCGTCGATAAAAGTCAATGCTCCGTTTCGGTCGTGTCATCTGTTCTTTCGGCGCTGGAACTTGATGGCGAAGCGACATTTTTACCGGATGGTCAGATCGTGATGCTGCAGCCGGAAGTTTAAGCAAGCGCCGTTCGAAACGGGAGACAAGATGACGGACGTAGTCGTGGTAGAAAGCCCGGCCAAGGCGAAAACGATCAATAAATATCTCGGCGGTGGCTACACGGTGCTGGCGTCGTTCGGGCATGTGCGGGACCTGCCGCCGAAAGATGGCAGCGTCCGGCCGGATGAAAATTTCGCGATGGACTGGGCGACGGATGACCGCGGCGCCAAGCATATGGGCGATATTGCGCGCGCCCTGAAATCCGCCAAATCGCTCTATCTCGCCACGGACCCGGATCGTGAGGGTGAAGCGATTTCCTGGCATGTTCAGTCTGTGCTTGCGGAGCGCAACCTGCTTAAAAATATCAGTGTGCAGCGCGTCACCTTTAATGAAATCACCAAATCGGCGGTGCAGCGGGCCATGGCCAATCCCCGCGCCCTGGACCAGCCGCTGATTGACGCTTATCTCGCACGTCGCGCGCTGGATTACCTCGTCGGATTTACGCTGTCCCCGGTATTATGGCGCAAACTCCCGGGAAGCCGGAGCGCCGGACGCGTCCAATCCGTCGCTCTGCGGCTTATCTGCGAGCGGGAAGCGGAAATTGAGGTCTTCAAAAAGCGGGAATATTGGAGTGTCAAAGGGCTTTTCGAAGAAAAATCGGGGCAGGAATTTCTTGCACGTCTGACCCATCTTCATGGCAAAAAGCTCGAACAATTTGACCTCGAAAATGCGGAAGCCGCTGAGGCGGCGCGCGCCCTCATTGCGGCAGGTCAGTTCTCCGTCTCGGATGTTGAGCATAAAAAGCTTCGCCGTAACCCGTCACCACCTTTCACCACCTCAACATTACAGCAGGAAGCCTCACGCAAACTGGGGATGAGTGCCCAGATCACCATGCGCACCGCCCAGCAGCTTTATGAAGGTGTGGATATTGGTGGTGAGCATGTCGGGCTTATCACCTATATGAGGACGGATGGTGTCCAGATGGCGGCTGAAGCCATCAGCGCCATAAGGGGCCATATTCTGGATAGTTTCGGGGAGCGATATCAGCCTGAGAAGCCGCGCGTTTATTCAAGCAAGGCGAAAAATGCGCAGGAGGCGCATGAAGCGATCCGCCCGACCGATGTTCGGCGTCGCCCGGAAGATGTGGCGCGTCACCTGAATCCTGATCAGTCCCGCCTCTACGAACTCATTTACAAACGCGCTGTCGCGGCCCAGATGGCCTCTGCCGAATTGGATCAGGTTTCCGTCACCTTGACCGACGGGCAAAATATTGTGACGCTGCGGGCGACGGGCACAACCATCGCTTTTGACGGCTTCCTGCGACTTTACCGCGAGGGTCGGGACGATATCGCGTCAGAGGATGATGAGAACCGGCTACTCCCCCCCATGATGAAGGGCGACCCGGTCCAGACGAAAGACGCCCAGGCGGAGCAGCATTTCACGCAACCGCCCCCCCGTTATTCTGAAGCCAGTCTCGTCAAGAAAATGGAGGAAATCGGGATTGGGCGTCCTTCAACCTACGCCTCCATCCTCTCCGTTTTGCGGGATCGCAGTTATGTGCGGCTCGATAGCCGACGATTTGTTCCGGAAGATCGCGGAAGGCTGGTGACGGCGTTCCTGACATCGTTTTTCGAGACTTATGTTGATACGGATTTCACCGCCAGGCTGGAGGAGCAGCTCGACGATATCTCAGATGGCCGGGCGGACTGGCATGATGTCATGCGCGCTTTCTGGAAAAATTTTTCCCACGCCGTGGATCAGACAAAAGATCTGAAAATCTCCGATGTGATTGATGCGCTGGATGAAGATCTCGGCGCTTACTTCTTTCCCCTTCGGGAAGATGGGGGGGATCCACGGCAATGCACGGCGTGCGGGTCAGGACGTCTCGGGCTGCGGCTCGGGAAGTTCGGGGCTTTTATCGGTTGCTCCAATTACCCGACCTGCCAGTTCACGCGTCGCCTCATCGCTGAGGATGGTGCTGAGGCACCGAGCCTGAAAGACGGCATCCGTCATCTGGGCATGGATGCCGAGACGGGAGAAGAACTGACAATCAGGCGCGGCCCTTACGGGCTTTACGTTCAGAGGGGGGAGGCGGACCCTGCGGATAAGAAGAAAAAGCCCAAACGCGTCGCCCTGCCCAAGAGCGTCGATGCCGAGACACTGAGCCTTGAACAGGCCCAGGGCTATATCTCCCTGCCCCGCAAAATTGGCCCCCACCCGGAATCCGGCGAGATGATGGAGGCGGGTCTCGGACGTTTCGGCCCCTTCATAAAAATGGGCGGCATTTATGCCACGCTTGGTAAGGATGATGATGTTCTGACGGTTGGCGCCAATCGTGCCGTGGATTGCCTGGCCCAGAAACTGGCCAGCATCCGCAATCTTGGCAAACACCCGAAAGATGATGAAAGTGTGATGATCCGTAAAGGTCGGTTCGGGCCCTATGTGCAGCATGGGCAGATCATCGCCACCCTGCCGCGCGGCAGTCACATGGATGACGTCACGCTTGATGAGGCTGTGACCCTGCTGGCTGAAAAAGGGAAACCCCTGAAAGCCCCCGCGAAGAAAGGCGTCAAAAAAGCGGCCTCCAGCGCCAAGAAGCCGGGCGCAGACAAAAAAGCCACGACGAAAACCCCGAAAAAGGCGGCAGCCAGCGCGACGCCACGGAAGCGTAAGGCGGCTAAAGCCAAGCCGGAGGGGCCGGACGCATCGTGATGGGCCGTCACGGCCCGCGCGCTTTTGAAGGGCCCGCGGCAAGCCGCATTTGCATTGCACGAAAAATTTTTTACACTGTATAGTGTCTGGCTGTATTTCGGTCTGCAAGGTCCTCTGCCCTGAAACCCTTCAAAGCATCCTTTGCACAAAATGCACGGCCTTTATGCAGTGCCCTTTTCTGTGCATGGCTTGTCTTGACGCCGATCCAGGTCAGGGCGGATGAGGTTGTGACCCTCAATCAGAGCCTCGTTGCCAGCGTCATTGAATCCGCCCTCCGCTTTATCCATCCCCGTACGCTTGAACCACAGGATTTTAGGACTTTCTGTTTCTGGGGACTGGATGGCCTGACAGCCATCGACCCTTCCATTTCCCTCACCATTCTGCCTGGTGATGGCAAGACATCGCAATCTGTCAGAATGGATATCGGCCAGAAGGAGATCGCCAGCTTTACCCCCCCCAATGGTGCGGATTTATCGAGCTGCGTCCAGTTCACCATCAAGGTGTTCAATACGGCCTGGGCGCACTCGAAAACTTTGCGCGCCGTGGGTCAGGAAGCGCTGATGCAGAGTTTCTTTGATGAGCTCTTCAACCATCTTGACCCATATTCCCGCTATGTCGGCCCTGACCCCGCCGCCGATGACCGGCGGGAGAGATCAGGCGATGAAGGCAATATCGGTGTGACATTGGGCCTGTCACATGATGCGGTCATTATCGCCTCCATCAATGCCAATGGTCCGGCATGGTCTGCCGGGCTTGATGCGGGGACATATCTTCTGGCCGTCAACGGGCAGCGTGTGAAGGGCGAAAATCTGGACGAGATTGCGTCCATGCTGCAAGGCCCCGCCGGGCGGGCCGTCAGGCTCACCCTGCGTAAACCCGGTGAGGCCGCGTTCGAGCAGGAAATCCGCCTTCAGCAGGTCCCCCCGCAGACCGTCTATATCGAGGTCAAAAACCGGGTGGCGATTTTCCGGATCACGGCATTCTCTTCCGATACAGCGGAGGAGCTTAGCCAATATCTTGATCAGGCCCTGACGGAAGATAAAATCAGAGCCATCATCCTGGATTTGCGGGGAGATCGCGGCGGCGTTCTGCAACAGGCTGTGACAGCGGTTGCGCTGGTCCTGAATCATGGCATTGCCGTGGTCACAAAAGGCCGAGACCCGCAAGCCAACCACATCTGGACCGTGCAGGGCGGCGATATGACGCAAAATCTGCCGATCGCCATCCTCGTCGACGGACGCACGGCCAGCGCGGCGGAAATCCTTGCCGCTGCGCTGGCGGACCATCGGCGCGCCGTCGTGGTTGGCAGCGCCACTCTAGGTAAAGGGCTGGTGCAGGCCGTCGGGCAGATGCCGAATAAGGGTGAAATCTTCGTGACGTGGAGCCGCGTGCTCGCCCCTTTAGGTTGGCCCCTTCAAGGCGTGGGCATCATCCCTCAGATCTGCACCTCACGTGGCAGCGCCTATCTGCAGGAGCAATTATCGGCTCTTCAAACCGGCCACTTACTGAATGAAAGTCTCATCCGCGTTTCACGGGATTTACGCTATCCCGTCCCCGTGCCCCGCATCCTCGAAATCCGGCGTCAATGCCCCGCGGCCTTGGGAACAGAGGCCGATCTGGATGTTGCCAGATCCATTGTCACGCATCCCCTTCTTTACAAAGCAGCGTTACGGGCGATACCCGATATTGACGCGCCGAATACTCAGCTTCCCTGACAGATCACATGAGATTGAAAACAGAATTCTGGATTCGCGCCCTGATACGACAGCAGGCGCAGCGCGGCAATATCGCAACAATTGTCAAAAAAGGTGATATTGATGCCGGCACGCCGTACATCATATTGATCGACAGAAACCGAGACATTGCGGTATTGAGGGAACGCGCACTCTCAGATGGTTGGGAGCGCCTGCCTATGGCGAGCCAGGGTGATCTTGACTCGTTCTTTATCCGTCAGGAGAAATATGATCCGGATCTCTGGATATTGGAGCTTGAAACCTCTGCTGTTTCTGACCCGATTGAAAAAGAGCTGACAACCCGGCATGGATCATCCGACTGACATATGGCGGGGGACAAGGCTGATACCCGCTGCATGGCGGGGAAAGTTTCCCTTAATCCGGATCATGATACAGGGTTCGTGACCCTTCACCATGATGCGAACCTTTGGGCGCGCTGCGTCTTTTAACACAACAATGATCCCCCAAAGGCCGGGGTGATCACCGAGCACGGAGAACATGCGATGGCAACCCGGACCCGACACGATAAGCTAAACGGGTCATGCGCCGTTAAAACTCCATCGCGCGCCCGCGGGAAACGCGCTGACATGCCGCGTCGCCATCGCCTGGCAGGTTCGGCGCTCGGCCTGATTTTTTCCGTCGGGACAATCTGCGTTGCAAAGGCCCAACCTGTGACCGGGCTCTATATTAACGGTGAGGGCGGTGCGACTTTCAACCAGGATCAGGTTAATCGCAGCTCTCCCAGTTTCCCGGTCGGACGCGATAAATATGATGTCGGGGCGGCAGGGCTGGGCTCAGTCGGTTGGGGCTTCGGCAATGGGTTCCGCGTTGAGGTTGAAGGCAATTATCGGGACAGCAATCTCGGTTATTATCGCAGCAACCATGGTTCTCCGGTTACAAGTGGCGGTCAGAAAGTCTATGGCGCCATGGCCAACGCATTATTCGACATGGATCTGGGGAAAAACTGGATCTTCCCTTATTTCGGCGCGGGTATCGGTTATGCGTGGCAGAGAAGCGACTTCAATATCGCCATTCCGTCACTCGGTTATAACCAGCATGTTGGCGGCACATTCGGCAATTTCGCCTATCAGGCTATTTTCGGCCTCGCCTTCCCGGTCCCGCACGCGCCGGGCCTATCTCTCACGACCGAATATCGTTTCATGACGATGCTGGGGCCGCAAAGTCACCATGGCCGCGCAAATGGCGTGCTGACAGATGCTGGCTATACGCCGGGCGCCGTGGCGGAGGGAAATCGCTCAACCACGACTTATTTCAATCATTCCGCCATGCTGGGTTTGCGGTATGAGTTCAACCCGCCGCCACCGCCTGCGCCGCACGTTGATACGCCGGTTCAGGCACCCGGCCCTGCCCCGGCACGCACCTATCTTGTCTTCTTCGATTGGGACAAAGCCGATCTCTCAAACCGGGCACGCGCGGTGATCGAAGCCGCCGCCCAGAATGCCTCGCATGTTGGTGAGACGCGTATCAAGGTGAACGGCTATACGGATAATAGTGCGGGCCAGCCGGGTGCGCGCGGCAAGGCCTATAATATGCAGCTCTCCCTCCGCCGGGCGCGCGCGGTTAAATCTGAGCTGATTCGCGATGGCGTGGCTGAGGGCACAATCGAAACACGCGGTTTCGGGGACGCGGACCCACTCGTACGCACGAAGCCGAACACGCGTGAGCCGCAAAATCGTCGCGTCGCCATCATCCTTGACTGATCATGAAGCGTCGACATGGGCAGGCGCGCCCGCTTTATTGCGGGCGGGTCAGTTAAACGAGGCCGGTAAAGAGCGACGTGGAGAGATATCGCTCCGCAAATGAGGGGATCATCGTCACGATGACCTTCCCCTTATTTTCCGGCGCCCGTGCAAGCTCCAACGCGGCGGAGAGGGCTGCGCCGGATGAAATCCCGATCGGAATGCCCTCCACCCGTGCGCAGAGACGCGCCGCCGCAATGGCTTCCCGCTCCGAAACGGTTTTGACCCCGGTCAGGAGGGACGTGTCGAGTATATGCGGGCAAAAACCCGGCCCGATCCCCTGAATACCGTGCGGACCGGGCCGATCACCATGCAGGACGGCGCTCTCAGAGGGTTCAACGCCCCAGAACGCCATACCGGGCCGTCGCGCGCCCAGAGTGCGTGCGATACCGGTTAAAGTGCCACCTGTTCCGAGACCTGCGACAACCATATCCACCTGGCCCTGCGTGTCCGCCCAGATTTCTTCTGCCGTGCCACGGGCATGGATGTCAGGATTGGACGGGTTGTCAAACTGGCTGGGCATCCAGGCATCCGGCAATGAAGCCACAAGCTCACGCGCGCGGTCGATCGCGCCGGCCATCCCGCGGGATGAGGGCGTTAATTCCAGATGCGCGTTCAGAAGGCGCATCATTTTCCGGCGTTCGGTTGAAGCACTCTCCGGCATGGTGACAATCAACCGGTAACCCCGCGCCGCCGCCACAAAGGCGAGCGATATACCCGTATTGCCGGAGGTTGGCTCAATCAGCACCGTGCGCCCGGGCGTGATCAGGCCCTGCGCCTCGGCGTCTTCAATCATCGCCAGGCCAATCCGATCCTTGACCGATCCGAGCGGATTGAAAAATTCGAGTTTGAGAAGGATCTGCGCGTGGAGCCCTTCCTTCTGTTGCAGGCGCGGCGCTGCGACGAGGGGCGTTGCCCCCACTGTCTCAAGAATTGACCCGTAGACCCGCCCATGCATGCGCGGCCCCTGCCTGCGCCCCGCGGCGGACTCAGCCGCGTTTTCAATCGCGATCCGAGATGCCGGTCCTTGACCCGATGACATAATAACCTCCCGCGCATGACTCGATAACGCTATTTTAAAATACGACGTGAAACTGTTATATATAAACAGGCCATTCGGAGGAAATTTAAAATGTATCTGCGACGTGACAGAGCGATGACGGCAGTCACCGTCATGTTGGACATCGCTTTTCACACGGGGCGCACGGACCTCGTCAGCGGCGTCGAGCTTGCGGCGCGTACGGGCCTGGCACGTCGCGGGATTGAACCCGTTTTGCAGACATTGTCCCGCAGCGGCCTGCTGGAGAGCGTGCGCGGCCCCAAAGGCGGTTACCGCCTGGGACGGGCGCGACGCGATATCTCACTTGATGATATCGCACAGGCCGTCCTGCTTGATGAGCCTGCGCCGATGGATGATACATCCAACCCTCTTTTCCGGGAGGTTATTGACCCATGCTGGCAGACACTTGACCTTCGAATGAAAAAAGAAATGGCGGAGATTTCATTGGAGGAGCTGATCCGTCGCGCGGAGAAACGCGGCCTGCGTCGTCCGGTTGAGGAGCCGATTACTTTCTCGATTTGAGACCACAACCCCGGCCATCGCCGGGGCGGTCATGCTTCACGCCTTTTGCGCGCTGGCTTTTTCGGTTTCGTTGGTCGGTTTTTTTGCCGCGTCCGCTGTCGAGGCTGCTGGCGTCGCGCCAGCCTCCAGCGTTGAAGCCGCGCCGGGCGTCACGGGCACGATGGGTGTGGCCTGGACATTTACCTTGACGTCAAGGGCGACACGCGGCGCATCAATTGACGGAATCAAAATGACGGTAAAAGCATCATCGCCTGCATAGGCGGTGTCGGCGCGGTAGTTCAGGTAGGTCTGCCCCTCATAATTATAAATCAGCACCTTGCCCTGCTGCGGATGGGGCACGACGCCGAAAGACGCGTAACTTCCGCCCTCCGGCTTCTTGAGGGTGAGGGTGCAGAAGCCGTCATCACTTCTCACCGTCATTTCAGTTGACAGTTTACGACCGTCTTCCTCAGATTTGACCGGCGTGAGCTGACACAGAGCCGATTTTTTGAGATTGCCATACGGGTCAGGTGCGATCAGACGTGCCGGCAGAACCGGCCGATGACAGGCCGCGAGCACGGCAGTCATCACAGCGAAGCCTAAAACCTTTTTAACACGCAGCAAATTTTTAACTCCCCTCTCGGACGACCGACTATGGTGGGGTCGGCCATGCGTTCATATGACGGATCGTTTGCACAGGAATAATCGGAAAAACGAAAGCGCGCCGCCAGCGTTTCTCCCCCAATAATCCCAGGAAGTGACGACGTGCCCACCTTATCCATTTCAATGCAAGCGCTCAAATGCAAAAATGGGTTTATTTTGCGCCTTGTCCGTCGTAATTCTTTCCGCATTCGTCCCGGTCCCTCGCGCCTTAACGCGCCCTTACAATTCCATCTGGAGAAGTTGTCATGAAGCCACGTCACGTTGTCAAAATCTTCAGACAAGCGTGCAGCTTAGCCGGGCTTTTTCCCGCCGCCCTTCTCTTTGCTTCTCCGATCGCGCAAGCCGCCGCCACATGCGGTGAGTCACCTACGCATGAGGCTTTCAATGTGCAGGGTCTTAAAAGTGAATTGATGGTGACGGCGCTCTCATGCAGTGCACAGGATCGCTATAATGCCTTCGTGACGAAATTCAGGCCGAAACTCGCGGAGGAGGAGGGACGTCTCGATCGCTATTTCCGCAGCAATTACGGGCGGGCCGCCAGTCGCCAGCGTGATGATTACGTGACCCAGCTTGCAAATGTTCAATCCAAAGGTGGCGTGCAGGCTGGCACGGTTTTCTGCGCACAGCGCATGCAGATGTTCGATGAGATCGACGCCCTCAAGGACGGCGCGGATCTCTCACATTATGCGGAGGGTAAAGACATCGTCCAGCCGGAATCTTTTGAGTCTTGCAGCGGCCCGCGTAACACGACAACCTGTGCGCAGCAGCATCGTCGCAGACGCAGCGCGAAACACTGATATGATGGTGACGAGACCGGCCGCGCGCCCTGACATGCAACGCCTCTACGCCGAAGCACGATGATGAGCGACGATCTCTTCCCCGGTCAAAGCCCTGAGCGCCCGAAACGTGAGCGCGCCAGTAAGGCGGCGAGCGTGTATAACGCCGCGCAGATTGAAGTGCTGGAAGGGCTGGAGCCTGTGCGCCGACGCCCCGGCATGTATATTGGCGGCACAGATGATACGGCCTATCACCATCTGGCCTCCGAGATCATCGATAATGCGATGGATGAAGCCGTCGCCGGTTTTGCCGATGTGATCGAGGTCAGTCTCGAAAGCGCCGATACGCTTTATGTGCGCGATAACGGGCGCGGCATCCCCGTCGATGCCCATCCGAAATTCAAGGATCGCTCCGCCTTGGAGGTGATTTTCACAACCCTCCATGCTGGGGGGAAGTTTTCGGGCAAAGCCTATCAGACATCGGGGGGTTTACACGGTGTCGGCTCATCCGTTGTCAATGCGCTCTCCTCCTTTCTGCAGGTGGACGTCACACGCGATCGCGCTCTTTGGCGGCAGGTTTATGCGCGAGGCGTCCCGCAGTCAGCGCTTGAGAAAATCGGCAAAGCGTCGGGGCGCAGCGGCACCGCGGTGCGTTTCACCCCGGATCATCAGATTTTCGGTAATCTTGGTTTCTCAGCCGATCGGCTTTACCGCCTCTGCCGGTCAAAAGCGTCGCTCTTCCGCAATGTCACGATCCATTGGAAGATGGCAGCGGAATCCATCAAAAAAGCGGACGACACGCCGGAGACGGACATCATCCATTTCCCGAATGGTCTGGCGGATAGTCTCATCACGGAGCTTGAAGTGCCTGAAACGCTGCTGGCCCCGTTATGGGCGGGCGAGGCACAACTCCCGAAATCCGCCAATGGAGAGGAAAGTGGCCGGGTCGAGTGGGCGATTGCGTTTATCTCTCGCGGTTCGGCCGCCATCGCGTCATTTTGTAACACCATCCCGACCCCTCAGGGCGGCACGCATGAGATCGGCCTCCGCGCCGCGCTCCTGAAGGGCTTCCGCCATTGGGGCGAGCAGCGCGCGATGAAACGCGCTGGCGTGATCACAGCCGATGACATTATGGGCATGGTCGCCAGCAAGCTCTCCGTCTTCATCCGTGACCCGCATTTCCAGGGTCAGACGAAGGAGAAACTGACAACGCAGGAGGCTGCGCGCCTGGTTGAGGGGGCGTTGCGCGACCGGATTGACCATTGGCTGGGCGGCAACCCCGCGCAGGCGGATCAACTCCTCACCGCGATTGTTGAGCGGGCGGAAGACCGGCTGCGTCGGAAGGAAAACCGGGATACGCTGCGCAAAAGCGCGACGCGTCGCCTGCGCCTCCCCGGCAAATTGACGGATTGCACGCGCGAGAACGCAGCAGAGACCGAGATCTTCCTTGTCGAAGGAGATTCAGCCGGTGGGTCCGCCCGTCAGGCGCGGGACCGAGAAACCCAGGCCGTGCTGCCACTACGCGGCAAAATCCTGAATGTCGCCTCCGCTACAGCCGAAAAACTGCGCGCCAATCAGGAATTGAAAGACCTCGTTGAAGCCCTTGGCGCCGGAATTGGCGGACAGTTTGATTCGGGAAAGCTGCGTTATGGCCGTGTCATCATCATGACAGATGCCGACGTTGATGGCGCGCATATCGCCTCCCTCCTGATGACTTTCTTCTACCGCGAAATGCCCCGCCTGATTGAAGGCGGCCATCTCTACCTTGCGCAACCGCCGCTTTACCGCCTGACGCATGGCCCCAAGACCGTTTATGCGATGAATGATGATGATCGGGATCGCTGCATCAAGCGGGATTTCAAACCAAATGCGCGCGTCGAAATTTCCCGCTTTAAAGGTCTCGGTGAAATGCCGGTGAGCGATCTTAAAAAAACGACAATGGACCCTCGCCACCGCACAATGCTTCGTGTCATTGTCCCACGGGAAGACGAGTCTCTGACTCGCAATCAGGTGGAGAGCCTTATGGGACGGAAGCCCGAGCTGCGCTTTCAATTTATTCAGGAGCGTGCGCGTTCCGTTGAGATGCTTGATATCTAATGCGCCTCCTGCGTTTCGGTCGGAAGTCGCGGGGATGGTCACGTGTACAGGCTGTGCTCGCCCTTGTTACCGGAATGTCGTCTTTCGAGATCGGCGCGGCGATGGCCAAAAATCTTTTTGGCACATTTTCCGCCGAGCAGATGGTGGGACTTCGCGTCTGCCTGGCCTCCGTCATGCTCCTCATCCTGGTGCGGCCGCGCGTTGAATATCTGACCCGCGCCAATATCAAGCTCTTCATCCCCTATGGCGCGGCCATGGCGATGATGAACCTCTTTTTCTATATCGCGCTCAGCCGGATGGCTTTGGGCCTCGCCGTCACAATTGAATTTATCGGTCCGCTCTCATTGGCCCTGTTCGGCTCACGGCGTTGGATGGATATATTCTGGGCGTTGATCGTCATGATCGGCCTCTTCCTGATCCTCCGGCCGGACAGGTCCTTTCATAATGTTGACCCGATCGGTGTCGCCGCCGCTTTATGTAGCGCTGTCGGTTGGATTATTTACCTTCTCGCCGGGACACGCGTCAGTAAAGTGGTGCCGGGCGCACAGGCCGCCGCGATTGGCATGAGTTTTGCCGGACTCCTCCTCCTGCCCTGCTTCGTGATCGCCCTCCCCACAGCTTACGCCAACCCTTCAGCAAGCCTGACCGCAATCTGGATTGCCGTGCTTTCCTCCGCGATCCCTTATTTGCTGGAAATCATCGCGATGCGTCGTCTCAATCCGCGTGAACTGGGCATTCTCCTGAGCCTGGAACCAGCATTCGGCAGTTTCTCCGGGATTATATTCCTCGGGGAGGCGCTTTACCTGTCCCAATGGATGGGCATCATCTGCGTGATGGGCGCTTCAGCGGGTAATGTCCTGTTCCGAAAGGTCAAATCACCTTCCAGCGCAAAAAAATAGGACGAAAGTCCTGTTGCGTGTTACCGTCGCCCGAAGAGGCGTTCAATTTCATTTTTGCTGAGTTTCAGCCAGGTTGGCCGCCCGTGGGAGCAGGTATTGGCGCGGGGTGTGGCTTCCATCTGCCGTAAAAGCGCGGACATTTCCTCAGCCTGTAGACGACGGCCTGACCGGACACTCCCATGACACGCCATTCTCGCGATGACCGCATCGATCCTGCGTTCAATCGCGGCGGCTTCCCCCGGCGTCACCAGCGCGTCATCCATCAGCTCCTCGGACAGATCACAGATCAGCCCCGCAGCGTCCGAACCTTGCAGCAGCACCGGGATGGTTCTCAGGACAAGGCTGTCCACCCCGAAACGGTCAATTTCAAGCCCGAGACGCGCCAGAGATTCCGTGTAAGACAGCATGGCATCAAGCTGCGGGGCGGAGAGCGAGATGATTTCCGGCAGGAGGAGGCGCTGCGTCCTGATCTGCCCTTCCGACCATTGGCATAGGAGATGCTCATGCGTCAGGCGTTCATGCGCGGCATGCTGATCCACAAGGACGAGATCCCCATCATCCGCCACGGCGATGATATATGTGTCGAGAACCTGCGCCACTGGCGCGCCCAGCGGGTGCGGTGCGGCATCATCCGTTGGCGCAGCATCTCTCGGGTGGGGAAGCACCCGCGCTGACGGGCGGAAGCCCTCATTGCCATCCGACATACCGTCCGATTGGATGCTGCCGCTGGCAAGTTGCGCTTCGATATCCGCAACGGTCACGGGCGTCATGACTGTCCCGACATCGCCCGTCGGCGTGGGGTAACGAAGGGCGCGCGCGGGGCTGTCATGGCGCGCCATGCCAAGCCGACCCTGATAGGGCATCGGGTCTAAACGGTGCGATGCGACGCCTTCTCCGCTTGGACCATCCGGGCGCGGAATCTTATCTTGCGGGTAGCGTATCGTCGGACGCGCCCCCCGCAACTGAGCATGATGGCCGGATTGTCCGGCCCCTAAACCCAAAGCACGTTGGAGAGCGCCTATGACAAAGGACCGCACCTCCGCCTCCCGCGCGAATCTCAGTTCCGTTTTCGCGGGATGGACATTGACGTCCACTTCCTCGGACGGGAGGTCCAGAGATAATGCGAGGATGGGAAAGCGCCCGGCCTCAATCAAAGGTCGATAAGCGACGCGGATCGCCGTTTTAAGAAGCGGGTCATTCACGGCGCGGCCATTGACGGACATAAACTGCCCGGAGGCCGTCGCCCGCGTGGCGGCGGGACCGCAGATGAAGCCGCTGAGATGCATCGCATCACGCTGCTCATCCAGGATGCAAAGCCCTTCACTTTCGCCCAGAATGGCTTTTGCGCGCGCTTCAGCCGATTGTATGGGCAGGTCGATGATGACACGGTTATCGAGACTGAATTTAATGGCGCAATGCGGCGTTGACAGCGCGATGCGGCGCATGACCGCCTCAGCATGGCCGCTTTCCACTCTTACGGATTTGAGGAATTTTCGCCGGGCGGGGGTCGCGAAAAACAGATCCTCCACCACGGCGCGCGTGCCGAAAGTCCCGGCGACGGGGGCCGGCGGGGTGATCTGGCCACCTTCAACCCGGATGGCCCAGGCCGTATCCGCATCCGGGACACGCGACACCATCAAAAGCCGCGCACTCGCACCGATGGACGGCAGGGCCTCACCGCGGAAACCAAGTGTGCGGATATGTGAGAGATTACCGTCCGATAATTTGGAGGTGCAATGACGTTCAACGGCCAGAGTCAGGTCATCGGCCGTCATACCGCAGCCATTATCCTGCACTTCAATGCGGTCCACCCCGCCACCATTCAAGGCGACCTGGACTTCCGTCGCGCCGGAATCAACCGCGTTTTCAACGAGCTCTTTCAGCGCCGCGGCGGGCCGTTCAATTACCTCACCCGCGGCGATCAGGTCGATCACATGATTGGAGAGGCGGCAGATTTGGGGGCGGTTCGGCGCGGGTGGGTGCGTCATACCGTTGCGGCCTCAGAAGACGCCGAGAAAGCCCTTGGATGGCGGTTTAACACGGGTCACCCCCGTTGCCGGATTGCGCCCCATGGCGGAGGCATCCCGAATACGGCGGTTTTCAGCCTCTCCATCAACAACGGCATCCTGTGGCCGTCCCCTCCAGAAGAGGATCTGATCCGCAAGGTCACCATTATGGCCCTGCAATTCCTGTCCCGCCTGCGGGTTGGACGCCGCCTCATCCAGATTTTTGACGAGATCACGCTGCCCGGCACTGTCCTGACTGACGCCACGGCGTAACGCCATTTCGGGCGCCAGCGTCTCAAGCGCCTGCATACTGGCGGAGTCATTGAGCTTGCGCCCGCCCTCTCCGGGTAGGTTGAGGTCACTCCCTGGCGGCATGGAAAGGGGCGGCTGCGTCGTGACGGTATATTCATCCGGCATGGAGCGCTCCAGCCCGAAGGCACGTGACAGGTCAGAGCCGGAACAGCCCGGTAACGCCACCAGCACACCAGAAACAGCAACGAAGCGTTGCACGCGGAGGATCATTTGCTTTGCCATCGTGTCAAACCTTACGCGTTAGCCTGTGACTCGACAAGGGGTTCAGGCATCGCATCGTGCCTGCCGATCTAAAATTAAGCGGTCCAGAATCCATAACGCAACACCGACATCAATGGCCATGTCCGCAATGTTGAAAACAAACCAATTCCATCCCGCAGCATGCAAATGGATGAAGTCGACAACCGCGCCCAGGCGCAATCGGTCCAGCACATTGCCAATGGCGCCGCCCGCGATCATCCCTGAAGCGATCGCGACAAAGCGGCGTGGCGTCGTCATCATCACATAAATAAGGACGGCCACGGCCAGAAGAGCGAGGGAACTGAAAATCCACGGCGCCCACTTCCCTAACCCGCCCAACATGCCGAACGTCACGGCCCTGTTCCACACCATCGTCAGGTTGAACCATGACAGAACGGGCACAGAGATCTTCGCAGGCAGGTCGTAAATATAAAGTATCCAATATTTACTGACCTGGTCCGCGAGGAGAATGATCAACCCCGCCACGGCACCGCCCGGAATATGACGCTGCGTCGTCGCATTCTGCTGAGTCGGCGACAATCCCGACATCAGGCGGCCTCGGTCACAACGTCGGTGCATCGCAGGCATAAATGCGGGTGATGCGCGTCCGTGCCGACTTCAGGCAGCACGCGCCAGCATCGCGCACATTTTTCGCCGCGCGCGACGCTGATGGTGGGGATGCCATGTTGCTCCGTCACGCCATCCAAGGCAGGCGCCTCATCCGATGCATCCAGGTAAATCGGTGCGGCATTCATCTGGATCATGATTTCCACCTCGGAGACGATGGCCAGCTCGCTCCAGTCAACTTCACCAAAAACCGCGTCTTCCTGCGGCGTCAAAGGCAGGTTGACGCGCGCTTCAAGGGAGGAACGGATCAACCCGTCACGCCGCGCCACTTCAAGCTCCGACGTGATGACGCGCCGTAATCCGCGTAATTTGCTCCAGCACGCGCCCAGTTTTTCATTATACCATGACGCATCCGGCTTGAAGAAATTCTGGAGATGCACGGACTCTTTGCTGCCGAAACGGGCCGTCCATGCCTCTTCCGCCGTAAAGACAAGGACTGGCGCGAGCCACGTTGAGAGGGCGCGGTGCAGGATGTCAAGCACCGTCCGCGCCGCGCGACGACGCGGGGAGGATGCAGCATCACAATAAATGACATCTTTGCGGATATCGAAATAAAATGCCGACAGGTCATTGGCGCAGAATTGATGGAGGAAGGGATAGACACCCACCCAATGATGGGTGCGCACAGCATTGGCGACCACATCATACACTTCGCTCAGACGGTGGAGGATACAGCGCTCCAGGTCAGGCAGATCCGCATAATCCTGCTTCTCTTTTTCCGTAAATCCATCCAGCGCGCCGAGCACCCATCGCAATGTATTGCGCAGACGTCGGTAAAGTTCACCCTGCTGTTTCAGGATCTCCTTGCCAATCCGGAGGTCCTCATGACTGTCGGAATTTGCAACCCACAACCGCAGAATATCCGCCCCGAGGGATTGCGTCACTTCATCCGGCGCGACGACATTGCCCAGAGATTTGGACATTTTGCGCCCCTGCTCATCCAGAACAAAGCCATTCGTCACCAAAGTTTTGAAAGGCGCATGTCCTGTCGTGCCGACACTTTCCAACAGGGAAGACTGAAACCAGCCACGGTGCTGATCCGAGCCTTCAAGATAGAGATCGGCCGGGGCATTCAGGCGCTGGCCCTTCAGCACGAAACTATGGGTGGCCCCGCTTTCAAACCACACATCGACGATATCAAAAACCTGCTCGTAGAGATCCGGGTCCTGCTCCGGCCCGAGGAAGGTCGAAGCTGGTTCCGTATACCAGATATCCGCGCCATACTGCTCGAACGCCGCGACGATACGCGCCATCACCGCCGCGTCCCGCAGCACCTCGCCGGTTTTCTTTTCAACAAAGACAGCAATGGGCACGCCCCAGGCGCGTTGACGGCTGATGCACCAATCCGGGCGCTGCGCCACCATGGAGGTGAGGCGGTTGCGCGCGGCGGCGGGGACAAAGGTCACATCCTGCAATGCCTGAAGCGCGCGCTCACGGAGTTTCGTCTCGCCATCCATCTGGATGAACCATTGCGGCGTCGCCCGGAAGATGATCGGCTTGCGGGAGCGCCAGGAGTGGGGATAGCTATGTTCAATCGCGTGCTGCGCCACGAGCCCGGCCGGCACAGTATGGGCGGTTATGGATTTCCGCATGACGCGAGACAGGGCCGTGCAGACGGGCCCTGCGGCCTTGAAGACATGTTGCCCTGCAAAAAGCGGCACATCCGGGGCGTAAGTGCCGTCATCCTGGACATATTCCGTCACTTCCAGCCCGAAGCGACGGCCGAGCTGGTAATCATCCACGCCATGGGCCGGTGCTGTATGGACAAGCCCCGTCCCCGCATCTGTCTTGACGTAATCAGCGGGCAACAGAGGCACGTCGAAATCGTAACCCTGCCCATGCAGGGGATGCGCGCAGATGACGCCCTCCAGCAATTCCCCGGCCACGTACCGATCGATTTTATATTCGATGATGCCAGCCTGACGGCTGAAATCCTCAAGACGAGCTTCCGCGATGAGGAGTTTCTGCCCGGGCACGACCAGACTATCCTCAGCGCGCGCAACAACTGAGATGACGACATAATCAATGTCACGTCCAAAGGCGATCGCGCGGTTGGCGGGAATCGTCCAAGGTGTGGTCGTCCAGATGACGCACGCTGTTTCCAGCAATTCCCGGTGGGGGGTGGGGTCATGAGTCACCGGGAATGCGACGTAAATCGCGGTGGAGGTGATGTCGTGATATTCGATCTCAGCCTCAGCGAGCGCGGTTTTCTCAACAGGGCTCCACATGACAGGCCGCAGCGCCCGGTAAAGCGCGCCATTCAGCAGAAATTTACCGATTTCTCCCACGATGGCCGCTTCAGAGGCGAAATCCATGGTGGCGTAGCGGTTCGCCCACTCCCCTTGCACGCCCAGCCTCTGAAATTCCTTTGACTGCACCTCCAGCCAGTGCCGGGCATATTCGCGGCACTCGGCCCGGAACTGGATGATCGGCACATCCTCCTTATGACGGCCCGATTTGCGATATTCTTCCTCAACCCGCCATTCAATCGGCAGACCATGGCAGTCCCAGCCGGGAATATAACGCACATCCCTGCCGGACATGCGTTGCGCGCGATTGATGATATCCTTGTTGATCTTGTTCAGCGCATGGCCGATATGAAGATGCCCGTTCGCGTAAGGCGGGCCGTCATGGAGTGTGAAGACGTCTTTCCCCGCATGTCCGGCGGCGATACGGGCATCAAGCCTGGATTTTTCCCATCGGGCCAGCAATTCCGGCTCACGCGTCGGGAGGTTACCGCGCATGGCGAAGCTGGTCCGCGGCAGAAAGACAGTGTCGCGATACTGGTCTTTCGGGTCGTGCCCAGATGATGAGCTATTCTGATTTTCGGGCATGATGATCGTCATTCGGGCAGGGAAAAGAGCGCTCATCTATGCGCAATCGGGACGGTTGCGGTCAAGCCCGTTCTTGTAACCGGGCGCATCACGCGGGTCTCGTCAACGCATTCGGATCGCCATCATTGTAAAACCTTTCATGCGCCGGTTAAGATCGCGGGTGAATGTCGGGCTGTATTTCTGGAGATATCATGTCGAATCGCATCATTGTCACCGGCGCGGCGGGCTTTATTGGCAGCAACCTTGTCAGGGCGCTCAATGCACGCGGCTATAAGGATGTGATCGCCGTTGATCATCTGAAGCGCGGTGAGAAGTTTCAAAACCTCCTCTCGCTCGATCTCTCCGATTTTATCGACAAAAACGATTTCTACACCCGTTTCAGGTCGGGAGAGTTTGATGATGTGGAGGCCATATTCCATCAGGGCGCGTGCTCAGACACGATGGAACATGATGGACGCTACATGATGGCGAATAATTATGAGACGAGCCGCCTGCTTCTTGAAAGATGCGGCATGACGGGGACACGTCTCATTTACGCCTCCAGCGCCGCGACCTATGGCGCTTCGATAAAATTCGTTGAAGACCCGGCTTTCGAAAAGCCTCTGAACGTCTATGGTTATTCCAAGCTGCTTTTTGACCGTATCGTGCGCAAATCACTCCCAGGGAGGCGGGCGCAACTTGTGGGCTTGAGATACTTCAATGTTTATGGCCCGCATGAACAGCATAAAGGCCGGATGGCTTCGGTTGCCTATCACAATTACCAGCAATTCATCGCGGATGAGCGCGTCAAACTCTTCGGCGCCTATGGGGATTGCGCGGCGGGTGAGCAGAAGCGGGATTTCCTGTTCGTGGAAGATGCTGTCGCCGTCAATCTGTGGTTTTTTGACCATCCGGAGAAAAGCGGCGTGTTCAATCTCGGTTCAGGCGAGGCACGCCCTTTCAATGATGTCGCGGCCGCCGTCGTCAATACAATGTTGCAGATCAACGGCAGAAAACCGGTGAGCCTCGAAGCGCTGGTCCAGTCCGGCCTCATTGAGTACATTCCTTTTCCGGAAAGCCTGAGGGGGAAATATCAGTGCTTCACCCAGGCTGACTTAACCGCATTGCGCCGCATCGGGTGCGACCATGTCTTTACGTCCGTCTCGGAAGGTGTCCAACGTTATGTGCGACACCTCCATGACGCTCAGAACGCGCTTTAACGCGATGCCGCCTCACGGGTCAGATCAGCGATATCCTCGTCAGCGCCCGGGGGCTTTTCTTGATCGGGACGGGGTCATCAACCGGGACACGGGTTATACCCACCGCATTGAGGATCTCGTCTTCATCCCCGGCGCGATCCGCGCCATTGCGCGCCTCAATCAAGCCGGCTTCGCCGTGATCGTCGTGACCAATCAGTCGGGCGTGGCGCGCGGTTATCTTACACCGGACGCGGTTGAGGATTTCCACGCCGCCATCCAGGCGCAGCTTAACGAGAATGGCGCGCATATTGATGGGTTCTTCTATTGCCCCTACCACCCTGACGCCAGCCTACCGCAATATCGCCGCCATCACCCTGATCGTAAACCCGCCCCGGGGATGATCAACAAAGCGATCGCGCAATTTGCTCTGGATCGTGCACACAGCTTTCTCATCGGTGACCGTCAGACGGATATTGAGGCGGCCCAGCGTGCAGGCATCGCCGGTTACCTTTTTGATGGTGCGGACCTTGACGTGTTTCTGCGCGCTCTGGACGTGGTTCGGCAGCAAGGTTAGAAGAGGCAGCGATGATTGATAATTATCATTTCGGGCGTCTGGTGGTTGTCGGCGACGTCATGGTCGACCGCTATATTTCAGGCGCCGTCAAACGCCTCTCGCCTGAAGCGCCGGTCCCCGTGCTTCTGCGTTCCCGCTGCGCATCCATTGCGGGGGGCGCCGCCAATGTCGCGGCCAATGCTGCGGCTCTGGGTTGTCAGATCACCCTCATCGGCGTCGTGGGGGATGATGAGAACGCCGAAAATCTCCGGGAGGTGCTGCGTGTCGAGAGCGATATCGACACAACGCAGCTCGTGACAGAGGCAGGCTGGTCCACCATCAGCAAAACAAGGGTGTTGAGCGGACAGCATCAGCTTGTGCGCATTGATGATGAGCGCGTTGTCACGTTCTCCGACGCGACGCAGGATGATCTGATCAAACGGACAAGCGTGGCGCTGCAAAATGCGGATGTCCTCGTCTGCTCTGACTACGCCAAAGGCGTGCTGACAGATCGCGTCCTCGGCGCGATTATCGCGGCGGCGCAGGCGCGTGGCATCCCGGTAATCATCGACCCCAAACGCGTCGATTTCTCAGCCTATCGCGGCGCGACACTCGTCACGCCCAACAGCCATGAAGCCGCGACGGCAGCGGGCATAACTGAGTTGCAGAGCGATGCGGATGTTGAGCGCGCGGCGGCAGTAATTTCGGCGCAATTCGGGGGTGATGTCCTTCTCACCCGCTCCGAGAAGGGCATGACACTTTGGCAGCGTAACGGCGTCATCCGGCATGAGGCCGCCTATAAGTCGGAAGTATTTGACGTATCCGGCGCGGGCGATACGGTGCTGGCGGCGGTGGCGGCGGTGCTTTCCGCCGGGCATGACCTTGAAACCGCCACTGTCATCGCGACCGCTGCCGCCTCCATCGCCGTGAGCAAACTCGGCACCTCCGTGGTGTCGCGGCGGGAGCTTAATCAGAAGCTCGTCGCGGACACGCTTGGCTTTGACGGCGTGGCCGATCTCGCGACCGCACGCAGCGTGGTGGAAGACTGGCGTTTGCACGGGGCGCGCATCGCCTTCACAAATGGCTGTTTCGACCTGCTGCACCCCGGCCACATTGCGTTAATCCGCGCGGCTTCCATGGAAGGCGATAAGCTTGTCGTCGGACTCAACAGCGATGACTCGATCAGAAGGTTGAAGGGCGCGTCGCGGCCTGTCCAGTCGCAGGAGGCGCGCGCCGCGGTCATGAGCGCATTGCGCGATGTGGATCTCGTCGTCATTTTCGATGAAGACACGCCCCGTGAACTGATTGAGACGCTGCGGCCGGATACGATCATCAAAGGGGCGGATTACCGCGAGGATGAGGTCGTGGGCGGTGATTTTGTGAAATCCTATGGCGGTCATATCGTTCTGGCCAAAATCATTGAAGGTTGCTCCACCACCGAACTCATCGCGCGCTCAGGTCAATCCGTCCAGCAGGGCCGCCATTCTGATGACTGAAACGTCCTGCGGCGCGCCGCTTGCGCGGCATCGTTCCGGCCTGAAGTGGCAGGAATGGCTCGTCGGGCAGGCATTGCCGCTTTGGGCGCAGGCCGGATTTAACCGGGCAACTTCCCTATTTCATGAGCGCCTGACATTTTCAGCCGCGCCGCAAGCCGTATCGGCGCTGCGCCTGATGGTGCAGGCACGCCAGATCGCCACCTATTGTCGTGCCGCTGCCGAGGGTCTCTACGGCGACGGGGAAGACGCGCTGCGCTGCCTTGCGACAATCGAGCGCCTTTATCATCGCCGGGTTGGTGAAGCGGGCTGGATCTTCTCCATCTCGCCATCGCTCGAAGCGCTTGACACGAAGCGGGATCTTTACGCCCACGCCTTCATTATCTATGCCTATCACTGGGCCTTTCGCTTAAGTGGGGACGTCGCTTATTACCGGAAAGCACGGGAAACCCTCCTTGACGTCCGCCTTATATTCGCGGATGCAGGTGACGGGCTGCGGGGTATTTCCCCGGGGGAAGATGTTGTGCGTGGTCAGGACCCGATCATGCATCTTTTTGAAGCCTGTCTGATGTGGATGCCTTACGCAGAACATCCGGATTTTCAAAATCAGGCCGATCAACTGGCGCGACTGGCCCTGACGCGTTTGATTGACCCTTCAACCGGCATGATCCGGGAATATTTCGACGCTTCCTGGCGGCCTCTCCAAATAGAGGGTCAAAACCGCATTGAGCCGGGACATGTTTTTGAGTGGTCCTGGCTTTTACGCCATTATGCGCGCCTGAAGCGCGATGCGGCCCTACGTCGCCCGATTGAAGACGCCGCCGCACGGCTTTTCGAGGCGGGGCAACGTTTCGGACTTAAGGATGGCGGCGTTGTTGACGCCATCAGTGAAACAGGCGTCCCTTTGCTGCGAAGTATACGCATCTGGCCGCAGACAGAATATTACCGCCTGCTGGCGGATCTGCGTCATGACGCCTCGCAGGGCACCAGTGAACGCGCGAAAATCGAGTCATCGATGCAGGATGTAACGGATCTTTTCTTTTCGCGCTTCACAACCGGCATAGTTGGAGGCGGTTGGATCGACCGCATTCGGGAAGACGGGTCCGGCTGTGTTGATCACATGCCTGCGAGTTCACTTTACCATATTTATGGTGCCGCGACGGCTCGTTAAACAGATGAAGCACGTCATTTAACGGCGCATTTGTTTCACCTGTCCGGGATGCAGGTGAATGACATGTATGATGACGGCGGACCAGCGCCCTCCGAACGTAAACCCGTCACAAGAGCGCTCCCGGAGCGCCAGATTCTCTTACCCTTCAACGCGGCACTTATCGGCCCGCGACTGAGCTATCACGCAAAGCCCCGTGCGGTGAGGAAGGCCCGCGCCGTCTCAGCATCGCACCCGATCTGCGCGGCGAGAGCTGCGAAATTTTCAAATTTGCGCTCTTCCCGCAAAAGCGTGTGGAAGCTCACCTCAAGCGTTTGCCCGTAAAGATCACCATCAAAGTCGAAAACATGTACTTCCAACTGAGAAACGCGCCCGTCATTGATCGTCGGGCGACGACCAAGATTGGCGACGCCGGCCCAGATCGGCGCATCCGCCACGTCCGGTCGGGCGATGGTCACAGCGTAAACGCCCCGGGCTGGCTCCAAATGCTGACCAAGGGCAATATTGGCTGTGGGGAAACCAATCTGCCGCCCGCGTTTATCGCCTTCTATCACCGTCCCGGAGATGAACCACGGTCGGCCCAGTTCCTCCTCCGCTTTTTCGGGGTAGCCTTCCCGCAGCAGGCGGCGGATACGGGAGGATGAGAGGGGGCCGCCACGATCCGCCAGCGGGTCAACAATCGTCAGGCCGATACCCCGCGCCTCCAGCCATTGCCCCAATATCGGCACATCGCCCGTTCGACGATGGCCGAAGGCGAAATCCGGCCCGCAGGCAACATGCCGCACGCCCAGCCCGTCACACAAAATATCATCAACGAAGGCGCGCGGATGGATGTGGGAAAATGCCTCATTAAATGACATCTGGAAAATATGAGTGACGTGATGCTGCCGGAGGAAGCGCGCACGAATATCGGGGACCATGAGACGCATCGGTGGATCTTGCGGGCGGAAAAACTCGCGGGGATGGGGTTCAAAAGTGACGGCACCTAAAGGCAGGTCCGGTCGGGCACCATGGAGTGTTTCGAGCAGATGGACGTGCCCGCGATGAACACCGTCAAAATTACCCAGTGCGACCGCCGCCCCGCGTGACTGTGGGGGCACGTTGCACCATTCTGTTATCGACACCCTACCAACCTCCGGAGATTTACGTCGCGCATGCTGACCGCCTTGAGCCCACCATAAAACCGTGTGCCGTGCGCGCAGATGCGGCCCCACACATGATGTGTCCTGGCTTCAAACGCGACGCCCCGCAATTGCCGCGCGGCACTTGCGCGCACCGTCTTCTGTGCCGAAAGTATTTTCCGGAGAGTGGGATGAGGCGTCAGGCCTGAAAGGCTACGGCGCGCCGCGCATAAAAATTTACTGCTGAAAAAATGAGCCATATTTGTCAGGTCGTCAGATTACGAGGACGAGGTGCCGATATCCGCCTTCAAAGCGCTCGGCCCCGGTCCTGAAATAACAGGTTCAGCCAGGCTTTCTGTCCACAGGCGCCTCATCCGCGCGCTGCGCGTCTTTGAGGAAAGCTGCATCTGAGGGGGCAGGCGGCGTGATCTGCCCGGCGGGCGGTGCGGATTCAGACATAGATTCGTCCTCGGCCATGTTCTTCTTGAATGATTTAATCCCGCGCGCGAAATCACCCATGATGGAGCTGATTTTGCCGCCGCCGCCAAATAAAATCAGCACAACGGCAACGACGACCACCCAGTGAATAAGACTCATGCTTCCCATAACTTACTCCCGATCCGCGTTCGGAAGATCTCGCGAACGCAATGTCTCTAAATGAGCGTTTCAAACTGATGATGCAAGAACTGCCGACTTCAATTTGGCAGGATGAAGCCGTATGTCGCGTATCTTCCCGTACCCATACGATGGATCGGCTTCCAATATACGCGCACCAGACTCCAGTTATTGCGCTTTGAAATATCGATTACGGGAACGTTTTTATCGATCGCCCCTGGCTCCCAATTTGCATGTTCGACCAGGATTTTGCGTGAGGAGACGATTTTGCGCACGATGGAAATATGTCCGCTCGGGATGCGAGAGGTTGACCGGAAAACCAGCAACGCATTTTTGGACGGTCGCTGCGTCCTTGCATAGCGTCCCCGCGCCTGTGTCCACCAGGATGATGCCCGTCCGCGCAGAGCCACGCCGGTTTTCTCACGCGCATAAGGCGCACATTGAAGCTTTCCGTCAAAATCTGACCGGCTGAAATGGGTTGGATGTCCGCAGGATGTTAAAGCCAGCAACCCCATCAACAGCGTGCAAACCGGGATAAGGTGCAGACGCTTTGAGAAGGCATTGACCCGTTCAGATATTGCGGAATTTGAGAATGGCATCCATCGCCTCCTCATAAGAAAACGCCAAAGCCTGGCAGGCGGTGCCATGCGAGAACCCAGCCCGCGTGAACGCGGCCAGTGCGCGGCGCGGCGCACCGCCCTCCACTCCGTCTGCCGCAATTTTATGTGAGGTAAAAGGCCCGAGGCGCTTTTTCCGGGCGAAGATGAGGGCAGCGGCGAGTTCATTTGCCCCGCCATCCTCCGCGCCACCCAAGGCATCTTCGAGTCCCGCGGCAACATCCTGCGGCATCACCCCGCGACTTTGCAGCCACGCCGTGGCATGTCGGCGGCTATGGCCGGAGCGCAGAAGCGCGCGGGCACGGCTGGCGCTGAAGCTTTGATCATTGACAGCGCCGGTGCGCACCATCTCGGAAACAATTCCGGGCACGGATTTATGAAGCCGCGCGCTCTCCGCCGCGACCGCCTCATCCTCCACCCCGGAGGACTGGGCGCGCGCAGCCCACCTTTTGATGCGCCGCCCCAACACCTCACCAAGGCGCTTCTCCGTCGTCGCGAAACGCGCAAGGTGTCGCAGCGCTACATCGCGCAGATCCGGCGCATCTTTATTGCCAACAGCGCGAACATGCCGCATCAGAAGCCTCCCATCGGCGCATCTTTCCTCTCCATAACGCCCTCCGGCGCTGAATTGCGCATGGGGCTGCGAAAATCCCTGTGATGCGTGTCCCGCCCAACGTGACAGGCTTGACACTTCAGCGGACCGCTTGAAAAGCTGAGTTGAGGATAACCCGCATGAAGCAGAGTCGAAAGGGCAGTCAATTATGGCCCAGCATCGCAAGGAAGAACGCCTGATCCGGCAATTGCCGGAGCTTTATCCCGGCCCCGGCGGTGCCATCGCCATCGTCAAAGATGGTCAGGTCCGCGCGCGGGAGAGTTGGGGCTATATTAACCTTGAACGTCATATCCCGTTTACGCCGCGCGCGACTTTCCGCATCTGCTCAATCACCAAGCAATTCACCTGCGCGCTTCTGCTTGACGCCTTTCCGGAATTCAGCCGCCTTGATGAAGATGTGCGGCATTTTTTACCACGGCTCGAGGACCCCATACCCAGGATCGCGCATCTCGCGCATAACCAATCCGGGTTGCGAGATTACTGGGCCATGGGCATGGTCATGGGTGCCCTGCCCGACACACTCTTCTCCGAGGATGATGCGCGTCACATTATGATGACGACGAAGACGCTGCAATTCACGCCCGGCACGTCATATTCCTATTGTAACCAGAATTTTCGCCTGATTGGCGACATCGTGGCACGACGTCTTGAACGCGACTACGCGTCTCTGATGCACCATCATGTTTTCTCCCGTTACGGTATGGAGCATGCGTTTATCGCGGCGGATACAACAAGCCTCCCGGACGGCGGAACGGGTTATGAAGGCAGCGTGGTGACCGGCTTTATCCCGGCGACAAACCGCGTTCTATGGACGGGCGATGCGGGGATCGGGGCAAGTCTCGACGATATGATCGCGTGGGAGCTGCATATTGATCGAGAGCGGGATCACCCGCGAGGCATTTATCAGCGATTATCTCAACCGCAGCATTTCATTGACGGGACGCCCGCGCCCTATGGTTTCGGGTTGCGGCATTTCACATTTGAAGGCCGCAAGGCAACCGGCCATGGCGGTGGGCTGCGGGGGTGGCACAGCTTCCGTATGCATGTGCCTGAGGATCGACTTTCCGTCGTTGTTCTCTTCAATCACATGTCAGACGCGTCCGGGGCGGCCCACAAACTTGCGCGCGCCGCACTCGGGATTGACGAGGTGCCGCCCCGGCAGGTCGCGTCCGCATCATCGGCCGACACGCCCTCACCTGGCATTTTCATTGATGATGCGGCAGGGCTCGCCGCACAGATCTTCCACGGCCCCTCGGGCAGGATGCTCCATTACCTTCATCCGCCAGAAACCTGCCCTGAGCTGGATGAGGTGCCGGAAGATTATTTCCGCACCCGTATTTCGTCCGAGGGTGAGGCGACCATTATGCACCGCCCCACTGAGGGCCGGTCCGTCACCCTGCGCCGTTTAGAGCCTTACGATGGTGATGGGCCGGATGATCGGGACATCCTACGCGGTGCGTATTACTGTGCCGAAAACGACTCCTGGCTTGACATTACGACGGACGGGCCGGGCCTTTATGGTGCTTTCTTCGGCTTCCTCGGGAAAGGACCGATGTCTCCGATCCGGCGACTGGGTGATGACGTCTTCTCCATGCCCTGCCGCCGCGCCCTTGACCATGCACCGCCCGGCGACTGGACACTCGAAATCCTCGATGCACGAGAAAAGGAGGCGCGTCATCCGGCTTCCGAAATCCGCGTCGGGTGCTGGCTGGCGCGCAATCTTCGTTATCGACGCGTTAACGCAGTATTTGACCGCGGCATGTGAAATCCGTCATGATGTGCCCCTTCGTTTTTCCCTGCCTGTAAGGGCAGGGATTTTATTTTTAATTGTGGGTAAGGAATGATGATCCATGTCGTCTGCTCTCCTGCCAGTCTTCAATCGTATTGATCTTTCTTTCGAGAGGGGTGAGGGCTGCTGGCTTTTTGCCAGTGATGGACGACGATATCTCGATTTCGGGTCAGGTATTGCTGTGTCTTCCCTTGGGCACGGACATGAAGCGCTTGTCGCGGCCATCACTGAGCAAGCCCGGCGCGTCATCCATGTTTCCAACCTTTACCGCATTCCGCAGGCCGAAATTCTGGCCGAAAAGCTTGTCGCCAATTCTTTCGCGGATCAGGTGTTTTTCTGCAATTCCGGCGCCGAGGCCAATGAGGGGCTGATTAAAATGGTGCGCCGTTTTCATGCGGAGAACGGCCATCCGGAGCGCCAGCGTCTGATCTGCTTCCACGGTGCTTTCCATGGCCGAACCCTCGCGACCCTCGCCGCGACGGGCAATGAGAATTATCTTAAAGGTTTCGGACCGCCCGCAGACGGGTTTGATCACGTGGCTTTCAATAATATGAATGAAGTCCGTGCGGCCATTACGCCTCAGACTGCCGGTATCCTCGTGGAGCCCATCCAGGGTGAGAGCGGTGTGAAGCCGCTTTCAACGGGCTTCCTGAAAGCATTACGCCAGACCTGTGACGAATATGGCCTGCTCCTCGCCTTAGACGAGGTCCAGACCGGCATCGGCCGCACGGGCAAACTTTTCGCTTATGAGTGGGAAGGGATCTCGCCCGATGTCATCTCTCTGGCGAAGGGCCTTGGCGGCGGCGTGCCGATCGGGGCGATCCTTGTGAAGTCCCATGTGGGGCAGGCCATGACGCCAGGCACGCATGGTTCCACCTTTGGCGGCAATCCGCTTGCCTGCGCGGCGGGGAATGTGGTGCTCGATATTGTCACTCATCCGGGTTTTCTGGAGCGCGTTGAACGCACGGGCCGCATCCTGAGTGAGAAACTGGGCGCTCTATGCCAGCATTACGGCGCTGTCTTCACCCTAGCGCGCGGACGCGGATTGATATGGGGCCTTAAATGCGTCCCCCCCGTTGCGGAGGTGATGAAAGTCGCGCGTGGTTACGGATTGCTGTGTACCGCAGCGGGTGACAACACCCTGCGTCTGATCCCGCCCCTCATCGTCTCGGAGGCGGAGTGCGCCATCGCCCTCGACGCGCTTGAGAAAACGGCACAGCATTTTACTCTTTCGTCAACGGAGTCCTGACGATGAACAATCTCGCGCCCGTCCGTGAACAAACCGGAATACGGCATTTTATCGATCTCCGTGATCTCGACGCCTCAACACTGCGTGCCATCATTGATGTTGGCGCGTCGGTCAAACGCATGCAATCGAGGCGGAAATTCCCCCTCCATCCGAAGCAACCCCTCGCCGGGCGCAATCTCGGCCTGATGCTGGAAAAACCCTCCACCCGCACGCGTATTTCCTTTGAGGTCGGTATGGGTCAACTGGGCGGCCGGACGCTTATTCTTTCACCCGCCGATATGCAGGTGGGGCGGGGTGAGTCGCTGGCGGACACGGCACGGGTTCTGTCGCGCTTTCTCGACGCGCTGGTGGTTCGGACCGGTGATGTCGAGACATTGCGGGAACTTACCCGATGGAGCTCTATCCCCGTGATAAATGGCCTGACGCCTAACTCGCATCCCGTGCAGATTCTTGCCGATATCATGACGTTTGAGGAACATCGCGGCCCGGTGGCTGGCACAAAATGGGCGTGGGTGGGGGATGGCAATAATGTTGCGACCTCCCTTATTGAAGGCGCTGTGAGATTCGATTTCTCGCTTGATCTCGCCACGCCGCCATCCCTCGCGCCACGGTCGGAAGTGCTGGATTGGGCGCGCCGCGAAGGGGGGCGCATCCGGCTTTTCCACGACCCTGAAGATGCCGTGAAAAACGCGGATTGCGTCGTGACGGATACGTGGACGAGCATGTCCGACACGGATTCAGAGGAGCGCCTGGAGGCTTTGCGCCCCTTTCAGGTTTCGAAACATCTGATGTCGCAAGCCGCGTCGGGTGCGCTTTTCATGCATTGCCTGCCCGCCCATGTCGGTGAGGAAGTCTCGTCAGAAGTCTTTGAAAGCGCGGCTTCCGTCGTCTTTGATGAGGCTGAAAACCGTCTCCATGCCCAGAAGGGCCTTCTACTCTGGTGTCTGGGGGGTAAAGATTGGGCCAGCGCCGGTCTTGCATCCTAAGGCCGGACTGACGAAATTCCTATCATGAAAATGTCGGACATGCCCGCCTCTCACCCGCCTTCCGCCGCGATCCCGGACATCGTGATCAACGATGCCATTCAACCCTTCCACCTTTCCGGCAGTCCGGTGCGCGGGCGCCTCGTGCGACTGGGCGGGCTGGCGGATGCGATCCTCTCCCGCAAGGCCCTGGGTGCCGCCGCGCACCTTGGTGGGCAGGCGCTGAGTTTGGTGGCGGGTATGAGTGCCGGGCTCAAATTTGAGGGGGCTCTTTCCCTTCAGGTCAAGGGTGACGGGCCTGTATCGCTGCTGGTTGCGGACAGCACACATGATGGGGCCGTGCGCCTCTATATGCGTCTGGCGGAAGATAACCGCCCTCACGACCTGCCGGAGATGGAGCCGCGCGCTGATATCATGTTCGGAAAGGGATATTTCGCCTTCACGATTGATCAGGGCCCGAAGACGGATCGGCAACAGGGTATCGTCACTTTGGAAGGTGCGTCACTGTCGGAAATGGCCGAGCATTACTTCGCCACCAGTGAGCAGCTCCCGACATTGATCCGGCTTTTTTCTCGCTTTCAGGACGGAAAATGGGATGCTGGCGCGCTGGTGCTGGAGCGCATCGCCGATGAGGGCGGGCGTGAAAGCCATGACGCGGCGGAAGATCATTGGGAGACAGCCAAAACCTTCGCCGCGACGCTGACTGCGGAAGAGGTTTTTAACCCGCATTTGACGCATAGCGCCTTATTGTACCGTGTTTTTGGCACGCTTGGTGTTGCCGTCGCCCCGCCCCGTCCGGCGCGTTTCGGCTGTCGATGCGCGCGTGAAAAACTTTTATCTGTTTTGAGAAATTTCGGTGATGACGACCTTGATGAAATGGCTGAAAATGGCGTGATCACAATGTCATGTGAATTTTGCGGAGTAGATTATCGATTTGATCGCAACAATATCGCGCCTGACCCCGTTTAGGGGCTTGGATAAGTGACCGCCATGAACAACGACATCGTAAATTTCTATCGCCGCGTCCGCGTCGATGGACATCGGTTGGAGCGTCTCTACCCCGGATGGCGGGTGGAGGCGCATGTCAGCCTTTCCGACAATATCAGTGCGGTCGTTTTCATCGAGGAGAGGAGCGCGAGGCGGGCTGCCTGGTTTCTGAATAGTCGCTTTGATTATTGCGGTTCACACATTGAGTTTCTCTTAAAACTCGATACAGATGATGTCCTCGACACGGTCGCGCACGCCTTCAAGGCGCTTTACCGCACATCTCTCTCCAAAAAACCGTTACGCGTGGCGTCCGGGGAAGATATTTCCGCCATGCCGGAATTTCTCTCCCTCCATCTCAGTCTCGCCTGGTCAGCGCGGAATATCAGAAATATCTCGGTCTCGACGAAAGCCGAGATCACGCAAAAAGCCGCGGCACAACCTGAATTGATCGGCCAGTGGCGCCTCTCTGCGATCACGCGGTTGCTGGATACGCGCATCACGGCGGAAACGCTGATCATCCTGTCGCCATACGACGATAAGCCGCTACGATCCCAGCTTTCCTTCATGATTGAGGATCTGCTCGTCCATCGCTTTTATGATGATGATGCAGATGCGGCATTTTACCTGATCTGGAGGCGGTCCGGCTTGAAAGATCCTCCCAGCCTTTATCTTCCTGATACCGGGCTGGTCATCTCCGACCTCGAATTTCCGGCGCTCATCCCGGCGAAAATTCTTGCCTGGATGTTGATCAACCCCTCCCATGTCCAGGTAATTGAACATGCGCAGCATTTCGACCCTGAGAGTTTCGGCCTTGGCCGCACATCCGATATGACAAATCTGTCCCCAACGCCGGAAGTGCTTCCCGAGCACAAACCGACTTATCAACGTGCCGATCTCATCTCCCCCGCCTGGGCTTTTCTCAGCCAGTCGGGCGCATCCAAATCAAAAGATCAGGATGCCACGCCTGAGCCCGATCGGGCCGCCACCAAGCCGACGCGGGATGCGCCCGCACCATCCGGTTTTCTATCGCGAATACGACGCAAGGTTTAAAACTATAATCAGTGACACACAGTAAAGGTAAGGGAGCGGAAGCAGCGATGAGAAGAGTCGGAATCGGTGTGACATTCTTGGCGTCGATCATGGTTTTTTTCACCATCACAGGGTGTGGTCAGCGACGCCCGGACCCGTCTCCGCCTATCGACTACGCGGACTTCAAGACACTGAACCTCAATGTCGCGTCCATCACCGTCATTGATGACTCCGCACGCCAGCATGTGCCGGGCGACATTTCCTACCGCGCCTCGATCCCTCTGATGATGCGGATACGTGAGATGGTCGCGCATCGCCTCAATGCCGCGGGTAGTCACGGCACCGCTAAAATCACGGTGGTGAGGGATTCCATCCAGCACGCACCCGTCTCGACCCTGATCGGCCAATTATCCCTTCGGATTGATGTCGCCTCTCCAATGAGCGACACGGCGGGTTACGCTGTTATCCGCACCGACAGCACCGCCTATACGGGTGATATTGACGCTGACTCGCCTGAAGCGCTGGATAATATGGGAATTTCCATGATGCGTAGCATGAATAGCGCGCTGGAATATCAGATCCGACACGTTCTGGGGGATTGGCTTGTGGACGCAAGCGGAATGCCGCTGCGTCGCGACGTCAAACAGGTTTCCTTGAGCCCCGGTAATGGGGATGATGGCGCAATGGCGGCAGGTGATGCGGCAGCCAGCACGCCTCCCAGCGTCACGATTGTCAAAGCGCCAGGAAAATCTGCGGCATCCCGGACGCCGACGGCACCGAAATCCGTCGAGGTGCCGGATGCCGTATTTCCACTGGGTGATGACGCATCGTCACCCGCCTCGACGGGGACTCAGCTTTCACCCCAGCCGGGCACGCTGCACCTTCCCAACCATCGCGGCATCTGAGCCCCGCCAAAGCGGCCCGGTAAAGCGTCAGCCGATCCCTGTCAGGGGATCGGTTGGCCGCTTTATTCCGTTCATTTATTTTGCTGACGTCAGCTCTCCGCCTCGGAGCATGTTTCCACCGGGGCGCCATCCGAGTGATCGAGGATTTTCTCCCATTTCTCATTGAAATCCGGGTCAGCCTGCCGCCAATTATAAGCGGTGCCCCGATCAATCCCGGCGACGCGCGCAGCTTCAGAGATATTGGCGGATTTCGCGATCTGCTCCAGAAATTTCTTTTTCATGAATTGAATGCGCACCTGGCGCGGCGTAAATTTGACACCTTTCATGACCAATTTTAAATTCTCCTCAAATAAAATCGTCCGTGAGAACAAGAAGTCATGCGACGTGTCACCACGGCCTAATGTAATGATGCCTCTTGTGCGGATAGATGCGCAGAAGAGGCGGCTTAAATACGCGCTAAGGATAAAAACAATTTTTCATCAACATTAAGCCGTTTCGATCGCGACACTTGAAGCCGTTCACCCTGTAAAACCGCCAGCGACTTGATGATGGATTTGGGGGCAAAACTCCTCTTCCTAGGGGGAAATCAACACGTAAAGCGCGGCTTCGTAAATTGCGTGCATTGAATGACCGGACGCCCATCAACAATACATCTTTTCGGGAGCCGCTCTCCCCAATAAGTCGCCACAACCAAGGACTTGCACTAAAAAATCATTTATTGAACGAATGAATCCTTATGACTCCATTTTATATTTATTTTATCCTAAAGTATGAAGCAAATATACTTGCTTAAAGGATAATATATATTTTCCACCATAAAATACTCCTTTACGACATTGGTATGATTTGAAGAATCTTCTCAATAAATCATACCACTTTAGATTGTAGATGACTCACATTGTTTTTGAAAGTCCCGTTTTTTGACCGGGTATCTTTTAGAATGCACGTGTCAAAATTTGCAACATTTTGTCATCATGTTGCTCAGTGCCATGAAGGAACGCCTCTTACGCTGTAATTTCAATATGTTATAAACAATAGTTAATAGAAAATTGACTTTTGTTTATCAAAGCGATTTGTAGCGCGCGATCAGCATGATGCACGCTGCAGGACAGGAGCGAGGAGTCGTGCCTGTCGAAATTCAACTTTAAAAAAAAGTAATTGGACATTTTGCGCGTAGTTTTGTCATCTCGTCGCTAATCTTCGTCAACATCGGTCCGCCCGTTACCGAGGGTCGCCCATCGGTCGCGACCTCCCTGCGACAAAATTGATTGGAAGCGCCTCACTTAATGAACGCTATTGTCGTCACCGCCCTCAGACGCCCTCTGACTTTTGTTGTCTTCTCAATCCTGATTTTGATGTTTGGCATTCTGGCGATTTTCAAGACGCCGACGGATGTTTTCCCGAATATCAAAATACCCGTTGTTTCCGTCGTCTGGACCTATAATGGCATGCTGCCGGAGCAATTTGCCGGGCGCATCATCTATAATTTTGAGCTCAACGTCACCTCAACCGTCAACAATATAGAGCGGATGGAGTCGAACTCTTATTACGGGCGCGGCATCGTCAATATATTTTTCCAACCAGGGACCGAGATCGGTGAGGCCATGGCCGAAGTCACGGCCATTTCTCAGACGGTCATCAAACAATTGCCCGTCAATATCCCTGCACCGATGGTCATGAAGCTCGACGCGTCTTCCGTGCCGGTGATCTCCCTGCAAATGACGTCGGACAAGCAAACGCCCTCCGACCTCTTTAAACTTGGCGTGATCGGTGCACGCCCTTTACTCGTCACTGTCCCAGGCGCCGTCGTCGCGCATCCTTATGGCGGCATGGATAGTTTCGTGATGATCGCCCTCAACCAGAATCAATTGCGGGCGCATAATCTCTCCTCCATGGACGTGCAAAATGCGATGCGCGCCCAGAATATCGTGCTCCCCGCCGGTGATCAGAAGATCGACGCCATTGACTGGATGGTGCAGACCAACGCCACGCCGCAAACCATGAAGGAAATCGGCGATATCCCCGTCAAGCGTGTCGGCAATGCGGTCATCTATATTCATGACGTGGCCAATGTTTACCGGGGCGGGCACCCTCAAACCAATATCGTCCTCGTCAAAGGGCGGCAGGGTGTCGAGATCGTCGTTATGAAAGGCGGTGGCGCGTCAACACTCGACGTGGTGGATGGAGTCAAGAAACTCCTCCCGCGGCTTCGGACAATTCTGCCGCCGGATGTCAAGGTCAGTGTGCTGACCGACGCCTCCACCTTCGTGAAGGACTCCATCAAGGATGTGGTGCAGGAGATGGTGACGGCCGCCCTGCTGACCGGTCTTGTCGTGCTGCTCTTCCTCGGGTCGTGGCGTTCCACCATCATCATTGCGACCTCGATCCCCCTCGCCATTCTCTGCTCAATCATCGGGCTGAACTGGGCGGGTCAGACGATCAACGTCATGACCCTTGGTGGGCTGGCACTCGCTGTCGGTATCCTCGTTGATGATGCAACGGTGATGATCGAAAATATCGATACGCATCTGGAGATGGGCAAGGATCTCGAAGTCGCCATTATCGACGCCGCCAACCAGATCGTCATCCCCACATTTGTCTCGACAACCTGCATCTGTATCGTCTGGCTCCCGCTCCTGGAGCTGGATGGCGTGTCGGGCTTTCTGTTCCTCCCGATGGCTGAAGCCATTATTTTTGCGATGATCGCCTCATTTATCCTCTCGCGGACGCTCGTCCCGACGATGGCGAAATATCTATTGGCGGGACATGCCGGTGCCGAAGCACATCATGGCGCGCCCCAACCCGTGTCAGGTCAGGCAAATTTTTTCACACGCTTCCAGCGCGGGTTCGAGGCACGTTTCAGCGCCTTCCGCGACGCTTACGGGGCGTTACTCGGACAACTCATCAGCCACCGGCGGCGCTTCGTGACAATCTTCCTCGGCGTTTCGCTTTCTTCCCTGCTGCTTTACACAATTGCGGGGCGTGACTTCTTCCCGGAGCCGAAATCGGGCATGATGCAGATGCATTTACGCGCCCCTCTAGGAACGCGCATCGAGGTCGCGGCACGGATTGCCTCGATGGTTGAAAACCGCATCCGCACGGACCTCCCGGGGAAAGTCGACAGCGTCGTCAGTAATTGCGGCCTGCCGGAAGGGCCGCATAACCAGGCCTTCATCCCGACCCCCACGATCGGCACGCAGGATTGTGACCTGACGATCAGCCTCCGGGACCAGGAATCACCGGTCTGGGATTATCGAGCCCTTTTGCGGAAAGATCTTTCAGCGCAATTTCCCGGGACGGTCTTCACCTTCCAGCCTGCCGATATGACGGCGAAGATCCTCAATTTCGGATCGCCCTCCCCGATCGATATTCAGATATCCGGGCCGGATATCCGGGAGAACTTCGATTATGCGCGATCCATCATTGGAAAATTGCGGCGTATTCCGGGTGCCGCAGATGTCGTCATACAGCAATCCATGGCCACCCCGACGCTTCAGGTGGAGGGCGACCGCACATTCAGCCAGGCAACAGGACTGACCGAAGCGGATATGGCGAATAACGAGTTGATGACCTTGTCAGGAAGCTCCACCGTTGACCCGCAATTCTGGCTTGACCCCAAAGATAACGTGACCTTCCCGCTTAATGTCTATGTGTCGCAGGATCAACTGACGCATCTGAGTGATCTGCTGACAATCCCCGTTGATAAAGGGGATGGTGATCCGAATGATCAGATCCAGCTTCTGGGGGCGATCAGCCATGTCACGCAGGTGGGCACGCCCGGCGAAGTCTCGCATTTCAATTCCATGCCGGACATTGATATTTACGTGTCGGCAGAGGGGACGGATCTCGGTTCGGTCCTGTCAGGCGTCCAGCATGTTCTGTCCAAAACCGCCAGGAGCGTGCCGCGCAGTGCGGCGATTGATGTGCGCGGGCAGGCCACGACAATGCACAGCGCTTACAGCCAGCTGATTTTTGGCCTGGTTGTGTCCGTCCTGCTGATTTATCTGCTGATCGTCGTCAATTTCCAGACCTGGCTTGATCCCTTCATCATCATCACCGCCTTGCCGGGGGCGCTGGCCGGGATTGCCTGGGCGCTCTTCCTGACGGGGACGCGTCTTTCCGTCCCCGCTCTGACGGGCGCCATAATGTGTATGGGCACGGCAACGGCCAACTCCATCCTCGTCGTCTCCTATGCACGTGAGCGGATTGAAATTCATGGCGACGCCCTGAAGGCGGCGTTGGAAGCCGGGATCGGTCGTATCCGCCCCGTCCTGATGACCGCACTTGCCATGATTGTCGGAATGGTTCCGATGGCAATCAGCAACTCAACCAATGCGCCTCTGGGTAAAGCGGTCATTGGCGGCCTTCTGATTGCAACGCTGTCAACGCTCCTTTTCGTCCCCTGTGTCTATGCCATTCTTCATGACCGACAACCTAAATCCACGGAGACCCCCTGATGGCCAACCGTAAAAAACTTCTTTTCACGGGGGGGGCGATTTTCTGCCTTTATGTCGGGTCTCTCCTCATCGGTCGCATCGTCCATGGGTGGGAGCTTCGCCGGGTCACGCAATCCGGCGCCATTGAGGATGTCGCTGTGCTGACACCGAAACCGGCAGATCCCATGGTGTCCATCACCCTGCCCGGCACGATTGATGCCTGGTATTCCGCGCGGATTTATCCGCAGGTCTCCGGCTATGTGAAAATGTGGTTCAAGGATTACGGTGCGGATGTTCAGGCCGGTGATCTCATGGCGGAGATCAATGCGCCCAGCCTTGACGCGCAATTTGCGCAGGCCAAGGCGGATCTCTCCGCGGCGGAAGCGAAATATAATCTTTCCGTCGTCACAGCCAAACGTTGGCAGGCCATGGGCAAATCACAGTCCGTTTCCGGACAGGCTGTCTCCGTCTCTGTCGCGAACATGAAGTCGCAGCAGGCAACTCTGGAAGCCGCGCAACATAATGTTGACCGGTTTGCCGCGCTTGAGAAATTCAAATCCATCGTCGCGCCTTTTTCAGGCGTCGTCACCGCACGTAACATCAGTGTCGGAGATTACGTGCGGGATGGGTCCGGCGATATGGATGCGAAGGGCGACGCCAAGGAGATGTTCACGGTCGCGCAGGTCGATAAATTGCGTCTCTTCGTCTCCGTGCCGGAAGTTTTTGCCTATATTCTTCAGCCGGGCCTTGAGGCGGATGTCACAGTGCCGCAATTTCCCAACCGCACCTTCAAAGCGCGTTTCCTGACAATGGCCCGCGGTTTTGATTCGAACACGCGCACGGCGGTGACGGAATTCGTCATGGAGAATGCTGACCATGAATTATGGCCTGGCACTTTCGCCTCTATCAAGCTGACCGCGAAGAACAGTCACAGCACGGTGCGGCAGATCCCGAGTGGCGCCCTGGTGTTTCAGGAGAAGGGCATGCAGGTCGCGACGGTGGACAAGGATAATCGGGTCCATTTCAAGGACATCAAGGTGGGCCGCATGGCGGATACATCCACTGAAGTGCTTTCCGGCCTTGCGGCGGATGATCGCGTCATTAACAACCCGCCGGCCGACCTCCTGGAGGGGGATAAGGTCAATGTTGTCATTCCGGCAAAAGGTTACGACCACGCTGCCGATGCCGATGGGGCCGAAGCGAAATGATGGCCCGACTTTCCCCCCTCCGCCGCGCGCTTATGGGGTATGGCGCGGTGACGGCCATGCTCGCCCTTTCCGCCTGTGACCTTGCGCCCACTTACCACGCGCCCAAATTTATTGTGCCCGCAAGTTGGCAGGGCCGCGCCCCCTTCAGCATCGCGACGCCGGCGGACGCGACCCTGTCCACTCAATGGTGGACGATGTTCAACGACCCCCTCCTGAATCAACTTGAGGATGATCTGACGCATAGCAATCCGGACCTTCAGGCCGCTGCGGAACGCTTTATTCAGGCCCGCGCCATGGTGGCCTCCGCACGCTCGGACCTTTTGCCCCATTTATCGCTGAATGCGGGCGCGACGGATAATAAGCAGTCGGCGGACCGCCTCTTCCGCTATAAGGGTGCGACGACGGAGACGGATGAGGAATATCACGGCCTCGCCTCCTGGGAGCCGGATTTTTGGGCCAAATTGCGCAACCGCATGTGGATGCGGCAAAACAAGGCGCAGGAGAAGGCGGCGGATTACGCGATGTCACGCCTGAGCCTTCAGGCGGAGCTGGCATCCGACTTCATCCAGTTGCGCGGTTATGACGCGCAACTTGCGATTTATGATCAATCCATCGCCTATTACCGCAAAGCGCTGAAAATCACGCAGAACCAGCTTCAGAACCAGGCAGCGCCCGCCCTGGATGTCGCACGCGCCAAAACCCAGCTCTACAACACAATCGCCGCCAGATTGGACATTGAGGCTGCCCGCGCCGTGGTTGAACATGCCATCGCGATCCTGACAAACCGCTCACCCTCATCCTTCCACATCCCCGCAAAGTCGGTCCTGCGCTTTGCCCAGCCCGCCATCCCGACCGGCGTCCCCTCGGCCCTTCTGCAGCGACGCCCGGATGTCGCAAGTGCGGAGCGTCGCATGGCGGAGGCCAATCGGGAAATCGGTATTGCACGTGCCGCTTTCTATCCCAATGTGACACTCAGCGCCGGGGGCGGTTTCGCGCAGAACGGGTTTGACCTCGCCAATCTTGCCAACTCCCTCTGGACCTACGGCGCAACCTTCAAATTACCGATTTTTGAGGGGGGCCTCCGCCGTGCGCGTTTACAACAGGCTTGGTCCGATTATCGCGAAACACGGGATCTCTACCGCAGCAAGGTGCTGGACAGTTTCAGGGAGGTCGAGGACGGGCTGTCCCGCACGGATCGGCTGAATGCTGAAAATGAGGCACTGAGCATGTCGGTTGATGCCTCTCTCTCCACCCAGCATATGACCATGACGCTTTATCAAGGTGGCGTCGGCACCTATCTCGAAGCAATTTTCGCGCAGGTCCAGACGCTGCAGACCCGCATTGAGCAGGTGACGGTGGCCACGAGATTATACCAGGCGGATGTCGGGTTGATCCGTGCGTTGGGCGGCGGCTGGGATCGGTCAGCATTGCCGGATATGAAATCGACCTTGTCCCTCTCGCCCCTGCAATACGGAAACATCCACCATCCGGACCCGATTGGCGATGTGGACAGCGCGCCCCACCCGAAGGCGTTTGAAGATCTGAGTCAGCCCTCGCCAGCGCCGACGCACGCGACACCACGTGAGAGCCTGCCACCCTTGCGCCTTCGTTGAGCAGGGTTGACAGGTCGGGGGCATCGCCTTCCGCAGGCATGTCATACCGTTGAATGTCGAGCATGATCGACAAGCTGCGTCGACGCCTCGCCCTGTCTGAGCCCTTGGCTGCATTTTAACCTATAGTACCCCGGAAATGGGGTGCAAACCGCGGGGCTGGGATTTGAGATCAGCGCTAGAGTAAATATATTTTACTTACTTTTGTAAAATGATAGACAAGAGAGTAAAATATATTTTCATATCACTATGATTTATAATGGTAAATATTGAATTTTGAAGGGTTTATTTAACGCTTTTAGAGCAGGTTTTCCGATCTTCTCTTCCACTTTATTAGGTGGTGATGCGCGGGCGCAGCAGGTTTCAGATCGAGTCGAAGTAACTCTTTGTTCATAAACCCGTTTTATCAGAGAGGTGCCACGTTATCTTGTTACCGAAACTGAGGGTCGGCTCTCTTTACTGCGGAAGAGGGACGTCTCGAAATGTCAGAAAGGTTAAAATGAATGACAAACCTGAAGCGCTCCTTTCAGACGGCCAGATCACCGTCAAAGCAAACTCCTCCCGGGGCTGAGCACGCGCGCCATGTAAAACGCCCGAACAATGATTTCTGCGCATTACAAGCGTTTTTATCACCGTTTTGGCCTGGCATGCCGCGACTCAATGCCCGCCTCATCTGTGACAGATCACAAAATCTGACTCCGGAAGGTAAATACGAAATCCCTTCAAGGCCTTAGCGATTCGGTCCGGGAGATATCAACAGTTCGCATAAATACGGCTAAAAAATTCAATGGCACATTAAAATTTAAGGTCAAACCGGATGAACAAAATCGAAGATAAACAATCAAGTTAGATTTTTTTCTGCGTTTTTACTTTAAGAACGCCAATAATTTCCTCATAAATTATTTAAAATCATTCTTTACTAAACATGAAATTCATATATATCGCTTCGAAGACGCCGATTTGTCTACCGAATGGCGGGGTCTTATTTCAAATTCGGAGTATATAGATGTTCATGACTTGCTCAAGCGCTCGAATTGCGCACATCAACCCTGAAGAACTCCCAAAAGTCAGCAATTTTATACCGACCGATGTTTATCTGGCCAAAATGGCATTTGATGAAGATACGAGAGAGGACGCGTACCGTTTAAGATATCAATGTTACCTGGCGTCCGGCCATATTGAGCCCAATAATTCCGGCCTTTTCTCCGATGATTATGATCTCCTCCCCAATAGTCGCACCATCGTCCTTTATCGGGATGGCGACCCTGTCGCGTCCGTGCGCGTCTGCCTGCTTCTCCAGGGTGCGGGGCAGCGCTCGCCTTGTTACGATGCGTTCCCCGAGACGATTGATCGCATCATGCGGGATGCGGCCCACGCGGTGAGTGGTCCTGTCCGGGTTGCTGAGTATACGCGTCTGGTGCGTGACCCGTCTCTTGATCGCGGGGGCGCCATTGTCTATCTGCTCTATCGCATCGCAAGTTATGTTTCGATGATGTCACATGCCCAGATCACCATTGCCTGCGTGCGGAAATCGCACGCCTCGTTCTACCGGCGTCTTGGTTACCAGGCTGAGACAGCGCCGCAGCCTTATCCTGGCCTGAAATGCCGGATGCAACTCATGTCTTCAGACAGAAAACGCTTTGACGAGCTTCGGGCGGCTTTCCCGATCATGGACCCTTTCACAACGGCGACCGGCCCGCTGGATGATTTCATGAGTGGCGGTGCTGTCTATTTACGCGCGGGAGACCTCCGATGATTTATACGACGCCGTGCGCCTTCGCATTCTCACTCTTCTGCTTTTTATCCTTCACGTGGGCCTTATATCGCCATTTCGAATCCCCGGGGCAGATGCCGCATAATATGCGGGCCCTGTCGATTTTCAGCCTTGTCGCCTACGTGACGTTCCTTGCGATCGGCCTTCTGTCAGAGCCGGGTCCATGGCAGGTCGGAGGCGCGATTGCGCTCTTCATTGCCTCCGCAATTATCTTCTGGAGCGCCGTCAGCGCGACACGCAAAGGCGGCCTCCATGTTGCGCATGAGGACGCCGTTTCACAGGAAATTGTCACGCGGGGACCTTATCGCTTTCTGCGTCACCCATTCTACGTTGCTTACCGGCTTTTCTGGTTGGCGACCGCCCTCATTGGCGGGCCCGTTCTATGGATGTTCACCCTCGCCTTCTTCGTATGGTATGCCATACTTGCCCGCGAAGAGGAGAAGAGACTTCTCCAATCGGAACTGGGCTCTTCCTACAAGGCTTATCTTTCCAAGCGAGGCCTTTTTAAATCAGGCGGTTTCAGACATGCAGAAACGGGGACCCATAAGACTGTTCACGCCTCGATATTGGCGCGAGCTATGGCGACTTTTCGCTTTAGATGACATTCCTGAGCACGCTGGAGAAATCCGGCGTGAGCAATCCGGCATCCTTTCCAACACCGTCTTCCTCTACACGCTTCTCGGTGTTTCCTCATCGACATTATTCATCTTCGGGCTGGATAACCGCCCCTCCACCCTCCTCGTCATCCAATGGGTCTTTCTCATCTTTCTTTACGTGTGTCTCAACATCAACAAGCACACCTGGCAGAAGGACCAGAATGATGCGCGGTTCATCTCGCGCTCACTCTTTCTCTTCGTGACCCTGGGTTGCACCTGGGGCACGATCATTTCACGCTTTGCACTTGAAGATGAATTCATCACCGATGGCGTGTTGCTGGAAATCTCGATGGGATTGGTGTCAACACCTATCATCGGTGTGCCACTCAGCGCCGCCTTTGCCTTTTTCCTTCCCGTCAGCTCCTTCTGCATCCTTATCATCTTCACCTGCCTGCATACGGTGGAAGCCGTTGCAAAATTCTCATTCGTCGGATTCATCTGTTTTGCCGCCAGTGGCATCATCTACATCAACAAGATCCTGATCGAACGCGCCATCAGCCGCCTTAATCTGGAACGGCAGAATGAGACGATCAGCGTGTTTCTGCGAGAATATGAAACGAATTCACCGGACTGGTTGTGGGAGACAGATCGCAATGGCCGACTGCGCAATGTCGATGTGAAAATGAAAAGATTTTTCCAGCCCCGCAGCGCCACGATTGAGGGCTGCTGTTTTGCGGATCTCGGTTTTGAAAATGACGATACGACGCGCCCGACAATTGACGCGCTCATCCGCAACAACCAGCCTTTCCGCGACCATGTCGTCCTGACCCGACAGAATGGCCAGAAATTCTATTTCAACATCACGGGTCATCCTGCCCATGACCGTAATGGACATTTCCTCGGGTTTCGGGGCGTCAGCTCAAACATCACGGAAAAGAAGAAGGCCGAATCCCGAGTCCATTTCATGGCGAATTACGACGATCTCACGAAAGTGATGAACCGGCAGGCATTCCTCAAAACGCTGCATCAATATTGCGAGAACAAGACGCCTTTCACCTTCCTCCTCATCGATGTGGATCGGTTCAAACTCGTCAATGACCAATATGGCCATGAGGTTGGCAATGTCATGCTGCGCATGATCGTCAAACGGATCAAGCGCGCCTGCCACCCGACCGATCTTATCGGGCGGTTAGGCGGTGATGAGTTCACACTGATCCTTCCCTCGGCTGATCAGGAAGAGGCCATTGCCTTCAGCCGCTCACTGGTGGAGAGTTTCAATCAGGAATTCTTCATTGATCACATCGCCATCAGGCCGAGCGTCAGTGTCGGTGTCGCATTTTTCCCGCGGGATGGGGAAACAACGGAGCGCCTGTTTCATCACGCTGACCTCGCGCTTTATCACGCCAAGAAACACCGCAATAGCTTCTCACTTTTTAAACCCGCGATGGAGGAGGAGTATTTCAAGAAGGTCAAGCTGAAGGCTGACCTTGTCACCGCCATTGATAATAAAGAGTTCTTCCTGGAATATCAGCCCATCTTCGACACGACGACGGCACATATCGTCTCAGCCGAAGCTCTGATAAGATGGCGTCATCCCGAGCATGGCGTCCTGTCAGCCGAAAAATTCATCAAGACGATTGAGGATAATGGGCTGGTTGACGAGATCGGCGCTTTCACCCTGAACCATGCCTGCCGGGAGGCCGTCAAATGGCCGGGTCATCTCCCGATCGCGGTTAATGTCTCTCCCAGTCAGTTGCGCTCCGGCAATTTCGTTTCTGTGGTCGCGACATGCCTTAATGATACGGGCCTCCCCCCCTCCCGGCTGGGACTGGAAGTGACGGAGACGACGTTTCTGGCTGCGGAGGCCCATACGCTCGACCAGCTTCGTGACCTGCGAAAATTGGGGGTGCGCCTGATATTGGATGATTTCGGCACAGGTTATTCATCACTGACTTATCTCTGCGATTTTGATGTGGATGGCATCAAAATCGACGCATCATTTATGGAGAACGTCACCACCAATCAGAAGGTGACGGCCATCGTCAGGACGATCGCGCGCCTCGCGGCAGATATGAATGTCTATGTTGTGGCAGAAGGTATCGAGCATGAAAATCAGCTCATCTGGCTGCAATTGAATGGCATCCCGTTTGCGCAGGGTTTCTACCTCAGCCGCCCCCGTCCGTCAGAGGATATCCGGAAGATCCTGACATCCGGCACGTCCTTTCAGAAAATGCGGACCGGCCATCTACAGAAGCCGCCGCCAGGCACGACGCGCCATTAGGGTATGTTTCCGATCCTCTCCACATGCGACAGGGGCCGTTGGCGGCGCCCCCGCATCAAGAGGCTTATCGATGGTGGAGGAAAGTCCCGTCTGAAAGACTTTCCTCAATCGCTTCAAGGGAGCGGTTTTTCGTTTCCGGTATGCGGGCGTAGATAAACACCCATGCTGAGACCGTGATCAGCGCGAATAACAGGAAAGTGCCTGAAACGCCGAGTATCGCGATAATCGATAACGTGACCATCGACACGAGAAAATCGAAGGACCAATGCGAGATGGTGACGAGACTCATGCTCTTCCCCCGCACGGAAAGAGGGAAGATTTCCGCCCCTACCAGCCAGAGCGCGGCATTGATACTGCCCAAGGTGCAGAGGACATAAAGCAGGAGGCCGATGATGGCGAGCCACCTCCCCGCATTTTGCGGATCACCGTGCAGAAATACGGCTGCCAGAAGAAACAAAGCGAAGATAGAGCCCGGCAGGACGCATAGCATCAGACGCCGTCGGCCCAACCGATCAACAGCCCAGACACCCAGAATTGTCGCCAGGGTGATGGCGACGCCCATCCCGAGAGATGTCAGCAACGCGACATTATGGCCGAAACCTGCACCCGATAAGATGGTGGGTGCGTATGTCAGCACAGCATTCGTGCCCGTCATCTGACTGAACATGGCCAGCCCCGCCCCCGCAATGAGCGCGGGGCGCACGCGGCGTGAAAAGAGAGTGCGCCAATTCCCGGTTTCAGCCGCAGCGCTGAGGATCTCACGCATCTCATCCTCAGGTGCCGCCTGTGGATCGCGTAAGCGGCGCAAAACGCGCATCGCTGCCGCCGCCTGTCCGCGCATTGCGAGGTAACGGGGACTTTCCGGGAGGACCGACACCCCCATGAGAAGCATCACGGCCGGCACAGAACCCAGGAAAAACATCAGCCGCCAATCACCACCACGCCCCAAAAGAGCAAGCGCCCCTGCATGACCGCTCAGCAACCATCCAATGAGCGAGGATATGAGGATGCCACTGACAATGGCGAGTTGGAACATCAGAACGAGGCGACCACGGCGCGGGGCCGGGGCAAGTTCAGCGATATAGACGGGGACGATCTGACTGGCCCCGCCAACGGCAATGCCGAGAATGAACCGCGCCCCTGTCAGGTGCCAGGCCGAGGCGGCCAGACCTGACCCGACTGAGCCGAGCAGAAAAATCAGCCCGGCCAAAGCGACAACAGGGCGTCGCCCCCAACGATCCGAAACGGGGCCTGCAATCAGGCAACCCAGAAGAGCACCGGCCACCATGCTTGCCGCGACGGCTTGCTTACCTAGTAAACTCAGCGGAAAGCTATGTTCAATTGTGAGGAGCGCGGCCGAAATAATGCCCTGATCATACCCGAAGAGAAGCCCGGCCAGGCCCGCCACGCAGGATGCGATAAAAACCCGGAAATCCGCGGATGTCACACCGCGTTGAGGCGCCTCCGTTTGAAATGACGCAGGGTCGGCACATTCGGGGAAGTCATCGGGACGCATGAAACCTCCGCAAGCCGCGCGTGAAAACCTGAAATTCAGCTAGGCCCGTAGATCACACCTTGGAAAGACACAGCTTCGTGAGGGTCAGGCACGTAGCTTCTCTCATCCATGCCGTCTCATCTCAGCACAGCGCGCCCATGCGCGGCTCTTTAGTGAGAGAGCCACCCGTAAAGTGGCTCCCCCTGCGTCACAAACTCTCTTTCAGAAATCGCTCAGCGCGACGCGACGCCAGTGATTCGTGCCGACACAAACATAATGGTAATTCGCGTCATCCGTAAATTGCCCCGCCGCGCACGTGGCCGACCCTGATGCAGGCGTCTGAAGCTGCTCGACATATTGTTTTGCGTAAACATAATTGACGCCGCGGATACTCGCGCCGCCCGAAATTTGCGTGCCGACAACCCAGTCGCCCTGATTATTGCCGGAAAGCGTGGCCCCGATATTGATTGCGCCATTGACGTTTGCCCGCGCCTCAATATTGACGCCCGAAGGTAACTCCAACGAATTGCCGAACCAGGTCGTGCCGTCTGCCCGCACGCAGAAACCCGGGAAGTCCTTGTTGAGATTGGCGCTGTTACTGCCTATGAGGCAGACGCCACCCAGATTGGCGACGTTATAATTGAAGGAGATGAAACCCATATCCGAGCCGGAGTCAGGGACAGCACGCCATTGATCACCATCGACATTCAGGCCGAAATTCACCCGGTAATCTGTCCAGCTAGGCGTGTCAGCATCTGTGACCTGTTCCGTCCAGGCGCGCGTGACAAGGTTGTGCCCATCGATGCTCGGCGTCCGGCTTTCGAAGGAAGTATGACGATTGCCCTTCCCCTGATCCGGTGCTTTCGAACCGGGGATGTAGAAATTATAGCCCTTATACTCGTTGGCCCAACCGGAAACGTTGTTTTGAATGCCATTGGGAAGGTTTTGCCCGTTAATCAGGATGGCCGATGAGTCATAGGTAGGGTGATAACAACCACCGGAAGATGGCGCAGCGGCACCACTGCAATCATAAGAAATCAATAAACCTGTCATCGACGCTTGATTTGAAGCCGTGCCCATATAATGCATGTCAAATTCCGCGCCACCGACATGATCAATCATGGAATGGGGATTGTCGGACGGGTTGAACGCTGCATAGACATTGATGGCCCCCGCCTGGGTCGGCGCACCAATCATCGCGACGGCCTTCCCGAAATTATTGCGCACCGTGTCGTAAGTCGTGGTCGGCACGTCATCGGCTTTCCAGGGATGGCCGGATGAGTTGCCGCCCAGAACCCCCCAGCCCTGGACAGAAATTGACGACCCATCCTCCGCCACATCATTGACGAGGGAGACATAGTAATTACCCGGGGCGAGGGTTTTCCCCGATTTCGGATTGACGAGACCATCATCCGTCGGAAATTCCGGCGCTGCGACATCCGACGTGATTGAATTCGTGACGATATATTGATTTTGATGGATGCGCGCGATTTGCTGCGGCGTCAGATAATGGTCTTTCGGCAGGTAGATATGCGTCGCATCATAAGTGACATCTTCCAGGACGAGCACGGGTTCAGCACTGCCGGGCTGGAGATATTCTGTCACTGTGTCATATGAGGGATCATCACCGATATTGGTCACATCTGTCAGGTTGCTGCTGAGACCGGCCCGCGACTGAAACATCGGATAGGTCGTCATGACAGTGCAGATCAGGCACCCCATATCCATGAAGCCATCGGGCATTCCACGAACAATAATGGACGCGCCAGAGCCGAGCTGATCCGTTTCCGCCGCGGCGTTGAGGCTGCCGACACGTTGCCCCCCGAGCACAAGCGCGTGGGAGGGCGTGTAGGGGTCCGTATTCTGCCCGGGGGCACTATTGCTCGACTGCGTTCCCCCGATTGACAGGACGGGTGCATCGCCTTGCGTGGAAAGATTTGGAAATGTGACCTCTAGGTCAGAGGTCTGTGTGACGGTGCTTTGCGCATAGACATTCGACGCCCAAAGCGCCGCCAGAAAATGTAAGATTTTATTCATTATTATTATCCTTACACTCGTAATGTAGAAATTATACCTCTTAAAAATTAATTTTTGATTTTGCACGCAGTCGTGAACAGGTCCCGTCCCAGGCACGTGGTCGTTTCAGACGCTAAAATCCGCCTCGTATTGCTGATAATGCGATATATACGCTTCGAAGGCGATCGATATTATGTCGATTTCGTCTGGCGACTTGCGCCTTACTCAAAATCGTTCGGGCGCGAACAGAACTTAAGATGCCGCTCAGGATTTCCCTGCGAAACGAACCGAGCCATGAAACGCCGGGTCGCCGGGCGTCGCCGGTGAGGTGTGGAACGTCTGGCGCCTACAGACATCACACAACCGCGCGTCCCGACATTTTTACAGGTTTTAAAAGCAGTGGTCAGACATCTGAAAGGCGGGTTGTGACAACGCAGATCACTTTCTACATCCTGCCGGAAGGCATCGTGATCTATGGGATGGCTTCGCGTTACGTCTCTCGGGCGACGCTTCCTCGCGTGGGAGGCTGGCCACAAAAAAAATGGACGCAATGCTGAAGATTTTCAGGAAAATTGGTGAACCGGGTGGGATTCGAACCCACGACCATTCGATTAAAAGTCGAATGCTCTACCGACTGAGCTACCGGTTCACTTCGGTGGTGCCTCGCTACAGCACTCGCGCCTTCGCGTCAAGCTGCTGTAGCGGGCCTGGGCATCATTTAAGTGCTTGAGGATACAGGTCGCATTGAGACGATGATGTCAGGATCGGTCACCATCCCGGATGCGCCGCCTCCACGTTTGATCTGGTCAACATGTTCCATGCCGGACGTGACTTCACCCACGATGGTATATTGCCCGTCAAGCGAGGGTGCAGGTTCAAACATAATGAAGAACTGACTATTGGCGGAATCCGGGTTCATGGTGCGCGCCATGCCGATCGTGCCGCGCTCAAACTTTGCCGCCTGCGTGAACTCCGCCTTTAAGTCCGGCAGATCGCTCCCGCCTGAGCCGGTGCCTGTCGGGTCGCCCCCCTGCGCCATGAAACCCTCAATGACGCGGTGAAATTTGACGCCGTCATAAAATCCCTTGCCGGACAGCTCCTTCAATCGCGCAACCGCAAGCGGCGCCAGATCGGGCCGCAGCCGGATCGTCACCTTTCCGGATTTCAGCGACATCTCAAGCATATTGTCGTGTTCAGACATCATTCTTCCTTTTAATGGGTGTTTCAGATCGGCGTGACCGCGATGGCGGCATCACGCCTTCAGAAATTGCTTTACCGCGTCCGCCACAATATCGGGGACGAAGGGGTGGATATCCCCTTTGAGCCGCGCAATCTCCCGCACGATGCGTGACGCGGTCAGGCGCGTTTCCGGAGCGGATAAGATGAAAACTGTCTCCACCGTCGGCAGAAGTTTCCGATTTGCCTCGGCCAGCTGCGCTTCATAATCGAAATCCGCGTTGGATCGCAATCCCCGCAGGATAACACCCGCCCCATGTCGCGCAACGGCATCGACCAGCAGCCCGTCAAATGTGACGATCTCCACACGCCCCGCATCAATTTTTGCGGCCGCGATGGCCTGTGATGCGAGATTAAGGCGCATCTCAAGAGGCAAAAGCGGGTTTTTACCCGAATTCGGCGCAACACCGATAATGACCTTATCCATAAAAATCAGGGCGCGACGGATAATATCGAGATGCCCGAGCGTGATCGGGTCAAATGTGCCGGGGTAAAATCCGATGCGATCACCCATCGACATGATCATCCGTGCCCGGATTTTCCTCGCCGGACGCGCCATTTTCAGGCGGCTCCGCTGACGATGCGGTCTCGACAGGGTGCAACGCTTCTCCATCCGCATCCTCATCAGGGTCGTGACCGTCATCACCGTCATCCATGACGGGGAAGACACTCATCACCTGCTCATCCTTTCCGATGCGGAAGAGCGTCACGCCGCCTGCCTGGCGCGCCATAATGCGCACCTGTTTGACAGGCAGGCGGATGAGGCGGCCGAGATCCGTCACAAGCATGACATCCATGCCCGGCAATATCGGGAGGGTCGCGACCACTTCCCGCCCGCGCCGGCTGCTATTGAACGTCATATTCGCGATGCCCTGCCCGCCGCGTCCGGACACACGATAATCATAAGCGGAGGAACGCCGCCCGAAACCGGCATCGCTGACGGTCAACAGGATCTGCTCCTGCGCTTCAAGCTCATCAAAACGTTCTGCGGATAGGTCGTGGGTCGGGCTGAGATGGATATCATCATCTTCATCAGCGTTGATTCCCGTTTCCGGCGCGGCATCCTCCTCACCCGGCCCCTCCGCCATCTGCGCTTCGAGACGACGTTTCGCATTCGCCATACGCAGATAGATGGCGCGCTCCTCCACGGACGCATCCACATGGTCGAGGATACAAAGTGAATTCACCTCATCCCCGGGCGCCAGGCGGATGCCCCGCACGCCGGAACTGCCGCGCCCGGCAAAGACGCGCAAAATCTCGTCAGTGATCTGGAAGCGGATGCAACGCGCCTTTTTCGTGGCGAGGAAGACATCCTGACCTTCATAACAGGTCGCCACCCCGATCAGCGAGTCACCTTCATCCAGCTTCATGGCGATCAGGCCTGATGCACGGATGTTTTTGAAATCACTCAGGCGGTTACGCCGCACGCCACCACTGGCGGTCGCGAAAACGAGGTGCAGGTCGGTCCAGAGCTCCTCTTCCTGCGGGAGAGGGAGGACCGCGGTAATGCTGTCACTGCCCAGATCGGGCAGAAGATTGACGAGCGCGCGCCCTTTCGCCGTCGGGCTCGCCTCTGGCAGGCGCCAGACTTTCTCCCGATAGGCCTTCCCGCCGGAGGAAAAGAACATGACCCATTGATGCGTATGCGCATTGAAGCTGCGGATGATGACATCATCTCCACGTCGGCCCGCCGCCGTGCGCCCACGCCCACCACGATTCTGCGCGCGGAAGATCTCCAGGGGCGTGCGCTTGATGAAGCCATCCCGTGTGATGGTCACCACCATCTGGCCAGGCTCAACCAGACTTTCATCCGACTGGTCGCCCAACGCGTCGGAAATCTCCGTCATACGGGGCGAGACGATCGCGGCACGCGCTGCGTGGAGTTCCTCCCGCATGACTTCCATGCGGCGGATGTGACTGCCGATGATTTCGAGCAACTCACCGATTTTTTCCGCGACGTCGGCGAGCTCGGCGTGGATCTTTTCACTTTCCAGACCGGTAAGGCGCTGCAATCGCAAATCAAGAATGCCGCGCGCCTGCGCCTCGGTCAGGTTGACTTTTCCGTCGCGGACGACATTGCCCTCATCATGGATCAACGCGATGAGGTCGGCGACATCGGCGGCATCCCATGATTGCGACATGAGGCGTTCCCGCGCTGTCGCCGCATCCGGCGCTGCGCGGATAAGGGCGATGACAGCATCAATATTGGCCACGGCAATAACAAGCCCGACCAACAAGTGCCCGCGATCACGCGTTTTATTCAGATCAAACCGCGCCCGGCGGAGGATGACATCCTCTCGGAAGGAGATGAAAGCTTTCAGGACGTCGATCAAACCCATCGTGCGCGGCTTGCCGCCATCAAGCGCAAGGCAATTGACGCTAAAAGAGGTTTGTAATTGCGTGAAACGATAAAGCTGGTTCAGGACGACTTCAGGCGTTGCATCGCGTTTAAGCTCGATAACGATGCGCATTCCGGAACGGTCACTCTCATCCCGGATGTCCGCAATGCCTTCAATTTCCTTCGCCCGGGTCAGATCCGCGATTTTTTCCTGCAAGCTGGCTTTATTGACTTGATAAGGGATCTCCGTCACCACGATGGCTTTGCGGTCCTTGCGGATTTCCTCGATTTCCGCGCGGGCGCGGACGGGGATCGAGCCGCGACCCGTCTCAAAAGCCAGACGAATGCCGCGCCGCCCCATAATGATCCCCCCGGTGGGGAAATCCGGCCCCGGGATCAGCTCCATCAATGTGTCCAGCGTGACTTCCGGATCTTCAACCATGGCCAAGGTGGCATCGATCACCTCGCCGGGATTATGGGTCGGGATGTTCGTCGCCATGCCCACAGCGATACCGGATGCGCCATTGACCAGCAGATTGGGGAAGGTCGCCGGGAGGACCTTCGGCTCAACCTCACTCTCATCGTAATTCGGCTGGAAATCCACCGTGTCACGATCAATATCATCGAGGAAAAACGAGGCGGAACGCGCCAGTCGCGCCTCGGTGTAACGCATGGCCGCAGGGCTGTCGCCATCGATCGAGCCGAAATTGCCCTGCCCGTCAATAAGAGGCACACGCATGGACCAGGGCTGCGCCATGCGCACCATGGCATCGTAAATCGAGCTGTCACCATGCGGGTGATACTTACCCATGACATCGCCGACCGGGCGCGCCGATTTGCGGTAGGGTTTGTCTGCGGTAAAGCCACTTTCACGCATACCGTAAAGGATACGGCGGTGCACAGGTTTCAGGCCGTCACGCACATCCGGCAGGGCGCGCGCAACAATGACCGACATTGCGTAGGCGAGGTAGGAGGTGCGCATCTCCTCCTCAATCGTCACCGGCATCTGATTGAGTGGGGCGGGGGGCGTCAACGTGTCAGTCAAGTGAGATCCATTTGATTAGCGGCCAAAGCGCGAAGTGTCTGTAAAGTCTGTCCATGCGGGCCGCCGGGGGAGGCCCGCATGGTGATTGACGCATTAAAACGGAATCTCGTCATCCAGATTGCCGGACTGGCTGTCCCACCCGCCCTGACTCTCCTGAGGGCGCGCGGCGGGCGCAGGTGACGGGCGCGGCGGGGCACCGCCAATTTCATTATCATCATAGGAAGGCGCGGCGCCGCCCCCGTCATTTCGGCCATCAAGCAGGACAAGCTCCCCCCGGAAGCGATCAAGCACGACTTCCGTCGTGAAGCGCTCCATGCCGGACTGGTCCGTCCATTTGCGTGTCTGTAACTGGCCTTCCATATAGACCTTGCGCCCTTTGCGGAGAAACCTCTCCGCAACATCCGCAAGCCGCTCATTGAAGATCACGACACGATGCCACTCCGTGCGCTCGCGCCGCTCACCCGATGCGCGGTCATTCCAGCTTTCGGACGTGGCGACGGTGAGATTGACGATTTTCGTGCCGGATTGAGAGTTGCGTATTTCCGGATCACGCCCCAAATTGCCGATGAGAATAACCTTATTGACGCTTCCTGCCATGAGCCGTGATCCTTGTCTGAAAAATTCTGGCGCAGCTTACCGCACATCGCCGTTACAGTCACGCGTCTCCGCCGCGCCATTGCGGGCATAAGAGATTTATTGATCCTCCTGAGGAAATGGGCGTTTTTAATGTTTCATACAGAGCTTCTCCGGGTGGAATACCGCATTCGATGACTGACATTAAACCGCTTCAGGCCATTCGCGTTCGCGGGGCCCGTGTACATAATTTGCGTGCGGTCAATATTGACATCCCGCGCGACCGTCTGACGGTCATTACCGGCCTGTCAGGCTCGGGCAAATCGTCATTGGCTTTTGATACGATCTATGCGGAGGGGCAGCGCCGCTATGTTGAGAGCCTCTCCGCCTATGCGCGGCAATTCCTTGAACTCGTGGGTAAACCCGATGTGGACTCAATTGAGGGCTTGTCCCCCGCCATCTCGATTGAGCAGAAAACCACATCTAAAAATCCGCGCTCAACCGTCGGCACCATTACTGAAATCTATGATTATATGCGCCTTTTATGGGCGCGTGTCGGCGTGCCCTATTCCCCCGCCACCGGCCTGCCGATTGAAGCGCAGACGGTCAGCCAGATGGTTGACCGAATGATGGAGATGCCTGAGGGCGCGCGCTTCATGTTGCTGGCGCCCGTCATCCGGGAGCGTAAGGGGGAATATCGGAAGGAGCTGGCTGAACTTCAGCGCAAGGGCTTCACCCGTGTCATGGTCAATGGTGACCTGCACGAGATTGCCGAGGCGCCGCAGCTCAATCGCAAATTGCGTCACACGATTGAAGTGGTTGTCGACCGCATTATCGTCAAACCCGGCATCGAAACCCGCCTCGCGGACAGTCTGGAAACAGCTCTGTCCTTCGCGGACGGGATTGCCTATGCCCTGCCCGTGCTGCGTGATGGTGAAACGGGGAAGCCGGAGCGCATCACATTTTCCGCACGCTTCGCCTGCCCGGTCAGCGGCTTCACGATTGAGGAAATTGAGCCGCGGCTCTTTTCCTTCAACGCCCCCACAGGCGCTTGTCCCGTCTGCGCAGGGATCGGGATTGAACGCCATTTTGACCCGCGTCTGATCGTGCCGGATGAATCGCGCTCCCTCCTGAAAGGCGCGATTGCGCCCTGGCGCGACGCGAAAGCCCCCTGGTATCAGCAGACGCTGGAGGCCGTCGCCGCGCACTTCCGTGAGAAGATGACGACACCTTGGTCGCGCCTGAAGGAGGCGACCCGCCACGCCGTGCTTTTCGGCACGGATGAGAACGTCACTTTCATTTATAAGGATGACCGCCGTGACTATGAGGTGGTCAAACCTTTCGATGGCGTGATAAAAAACCTCACGCGTCGCCTCAATGAGTCGGAGAGCATTTGGGTGCGGGAGGAGATCGCCCGCTATCAGTCAGATGCGCCATGCCATGCCTGCCATGGCGCCCGGCTACGACCGGAGGCATTAAGCGTCAAAATCAATAAGGCCACCATCGCGGATGCGGCGGAGATGACGATCCATCGCGCGCTCGACTGGTTCTCATCCATTGAGCCCACATTAACGCCGCAAAAAGCGGAGATCGCGCGCCGTATCTTGCGGGAGATTACGAGCCGCCTGCATTTTCTGATGGATGTCGGGCTCGATTACCTCACTTTGTCGCGTATGTCTGGCACGCTTTCAGGGGGGGAAAGTCAACGCATCCGTCTGGCCAGTCAGATCGGCTCCGGGCTGAGCGGGGTGCTCTATGTGCTGGATGAACCCTCCATCGGCCTGCATCAACGCGATAATGAGCGGCTGCTGAAAACGCTGACCCGCCTCAAATCCCTTGGCAATACCGTCATCGTCGTGGAACATGATGAGGATGCGATCCGCACGGCGGACTGGCTTGTCGATATGGGCCCCGGCGCGGGCCGCCTCGGCGGCAATGTTGTGGCGGAGGGCACGCCGACGGAGGTGGCGGCGAACCCGCATTCGATCACGGGGGACTATCTCTCCGGTCGGCGCAGCATTCCCATCCCGGCGCGACGCACCATCGATAAAAAACGTATGCTCACCCTTGAGGGCGCAACCGGCAATAATCTCAAAGATGTCTCAGCGCATTTTCCGCTGGGATGTTTCATCGCTGTGACGGGTGTGTCGGGGGGTGGCAAATCATCCCTCATCATTGAAACACTTTATAAAGCTCTGGCGCGCGACCTTTCCGGCGCGCATGAAATGCCGCTTCCTTTTCGCGACATTAAAGGGTTGGATCAGCTCGATAAAATCATCGAGATTGACCAATCCCCGATCGGGCGCACACCGCGCTCAAACCCCGCCACTTACACGGATCTGTTCGCGCCGATCCGCGACTGGTTCACGGAATTGCCGGAGTCAAAGGCGCGGGGATATAAGCCGGGGCGCTTTTCCTTCAATGTTAAAGGCGGACGCTGCGAAGCATGTCAGGGGGATGGCGTCCTCAAAATTGAAATGCATTTCCTCTCAGATGTGTTTGTCACCTGTGATGTTTGTAAGGGCAAACGCTATAATCGCGAGACGCTGGAAGTGAAATTTCGCGGGAAATCCATCGCGGATGTGCTCGATATGACGGTTGATGAGGCCTTGCCCTTTTTCAGCGCCGTGCCACGTATCCGGGACCGCCTCGCCATCCTCCAGGAAGTCGGGCTTGGCTATGTCGCACTCGGCCAGCAGGCCACCACCCTCTCAGGCGGCGAGGCACAGCGCGTCAAATTATCGAAGGAACTCGCCAGGCGCGCCACGGGTAAAACCATCTATATCCTCGATGAGCCCACAACGGGTCTGCACACGGAAGATGTGCGGAAGCTGCTTGAAGTCCTGCACCGGCTTGTGGCGCAGGGTAATACGGTCATTGTGATTGAGCATAATCTCGACCTCATCAAAACCGCGGATTGGGTTATTGATATCGGCCCGGAAGGCGGAGAGGGTGGCGGTGAAATCGTTGCGGAAGGCACGCCGGAGGACATCGCCAAAGCGCCCGCGAGTTACACAGGGCAATTCCTGAAGCCGCTTCTCAAGCTGCAACCGGGGAAGGCGTCAGCCGGCAAAGGTGCCCCGTCGGCAAAGCCGAAGCGGGCCAGACCCGCTAAGGGAAAAGAATAATAACCGGGCAGGATGGTTTGAGGGTCGGTGGGGACATATTGCAGTAGCCCGACCCGCCCGCCGTCAAAGAGGATCCTATGAGTTTTGCAATTTACTGCGTCGGGCGGAATTACGCGGATCACATTAAAGAACTGGGCAACACGCCTTTCGACCAACCCGCCATCTTCATGAAGCCCGGCTCATCCCTCGTGACCGACGGCCGAATTGTCATCCCGCCTTTTACCCATTCACTCCATTATGAGACGGAGCTGATTATCCGACTCAAAGAAGACGCTTATCAAACCAGCGAAACAGAGGCTCTCTCCTGCTTCGACGAGATCGCCATCGGGTTGGATTTAACGGCGCGTGACCTGCAGGCGGACCTCAAAGAGAGGAGCTTTCCCTGGCTATTGTCGAAGGGCTTCAAAGGCGCGGCCACCTGCTCAGATTTCATCAAACGCGCAAATTTACCGGAGGATATTTCCTTCTCCATGACGGTGAATGGCGAGGTCCGTCAAAGCGGCCATCTACACGACATGATTTACCCGATCCCGAATCTGATCTCTCTCATCAGCCAATATTGCGCCCTGCGTGCGGGCGACCTGATTTACACGGGGACGCCGTCCGGTGTCGGGCCCCTTGCGATAGGCGATGAAATCTCCCTCTTTATTGAGGGGCGGGAAATGGACCATTACAAAGTTGCCGCTTAAACCCACCACGCCTCAGGGGTGCGGCGCATCCGAGATGGCTTTGATGACGATACCCGGCGTCAGAATTTGCGGCAGCACAACGCCCTCTCCACCCGGCTTGTAATAAACATAGAGCGGCACGCCATCACGCCCGAATAGACGCAGATAGGCTGTGATACGGTCATCCTTGTTTGTCCAATCCCCGACCAGCATCGTGACACCGCGCGCCGCGAAGGCCTTCCGCACGGAAGAAGTGGACAGCGCCACACGATCATTCACAAGGCAGGTGATGCACCAGGAAGCTGTCATATCGACAAAGACCGGCTTTTGCGCCGCGCGTTTTTCCGCCAGCACTTCCGGCGACCATTTCTGACGGTCAAAACTGGCATCGCCCGACTGTTGACGCGCTGAAACAATTTGAGCATCCAAAGGCGGATCGGATGACGGGATGATCCAGACAACGCCCATGACGGTGGCAAGCACCAGTATGAGCGCGATCACCAGATTAAAGCGTCGGAGGCCCCGTGCGCCCCGGATTTTCTGACGCTGGGAAATCCCGTAAAGCCAGGCTGCGAGACCAAGCGTGACAGCGCCGGAAGCCGCCAGCAACGTCATGAAAGCGCCCCCTTGCACGGTCGCGACCCAAAGCAGCCAGACACAGGAAGCCAGAAGCGGAAACGCCAGTAACTGCTTGAGGACGGCCATCCAGGCCCCTGGGCGTGGCAGAAACCGCCCCAAAGCCGGGAAACAGGCAATCAAGACATAGGGGCAGGCAAGACCAACCCCCATCGCGACAAAAATCACGACGGAAATCATGAAAGGCGCTGTCAGCGCGACCGCCAGCGCTGTCCCCATAAAGGGTGCAGTGCAGGGCGTCGCGAGGATGACAGCGAGCACGCCGGTGATGATATCACCGGAAGCGCCGAGACGCGTCATCGCGCCGACATCAATCGCGCCGGGAGTGATTTCAAACACGCTGAAAAGATTGAGCGCGAGGAGGAAGAGAAGCCACATCGTCGTGATGACGAAAAGCGGCGATTGAAACTGAAAACCCCACCCGACCTGCGTGCCACCCGCCCGCAGGATAAGCGTCAAAGCGGCCAAGGCGAGAAAAGCACCTATCACGCCAACCGCGTAAAATAACGCCGATCGCCTTTGCGCATGACGCGCGGCCCCCGCCATTTTTATGAGAGAAAGGGCTTTCATCGCGAGGACGGGAAAAACGCAGGGCATCAGATTGAGGATCAACCCCGCGATGAAAGCGAAAATCATGGCCTTCAACCAGGGCGTCGCATGACCAGCAGTAACGGGCGCGCCTTTCATCCCTTCAATGGAGGGGTGCACATGCGCAAGTTCATAAGCGCGTTGCCGCCCGTCCGATCCCTCAAGGACAATTACGCCGCTCAAATCCGCAGGCGGGGCGGCTGGCGTGGCCCATGTGAGATGAATGGCAACACTGTCCCCGGACTTCCTGAAATTTTGATCGGCCAGTTGGTCTATGACGCCCGATCGATCCGGCATGAACCAGGCTGACGCCACATGCGCAGCATCAAGCCCCTCACCCTGAAGCGTCAAGACACCGTCCTTATCAAACCCTGCTCGGAAGGGAGAGGGGCGCGGCGTCTGCGCTGCAGCGCGATGGAAAAGTGGCGCCTCCTGGCCCTCCGGCGTGTTCGATGACGCGGCGGGCAATGTCAGGGTGAAATCACCTTTTTCCGGGACGCATGTATTGGCGCAGACCAGCCATTCCGCATGTGCCTGTAACGTGGCCGGGCCAACGCCCGTCGCCCGCAATGTTACGGGCAGGACGACATCACCCTCATAGCCATAGGCCATGAGGCCGCTTTCAGGTATCTTTGCCGGGGTCGGCCATTTAATCTGGTCCGAACTGCCTTTGCGCTCACCGCTGAGAGTTACGGTGAGCGATGTCGCCTCACCAGCATCACCCGGGTTTTTCCAATAAGTGTGCCAACCGGGCTGAAGCTGAAGCCGGATGGCCGCGTTGAGCGTCTGATCCGGTCCAAGAGCATCATGGTCCGTGATCAGCGTCGCTGTGTCATGCGCTGATTGAAGAGGCACACTGACAGCGGCACGCGCAGGCTGGATGTGAGATTGGCCTGTTAAAATCAGGCCCAGCACGATAAGCGGAAGCCAGAATTTGAAAATTTTCATAGACGAGACCATCATTCCGCTCCGGACCCAGCACCATAAATTAACGCCGATATTATGTACATCTTTCCCGATTTCGCCAATCTGACCGCAACCGCGTCTCTTCCCATCCGGGCGGTCCTGCCTGAGATTGATGCGGTACTGGCGCGACAGCAGAACCTCGTCATATCAGCACCCCCCGGATCCGGCAAAACCTCCCTTGTCCCTTTGAGCCTGCTTTACGCCTCCTGGCGGGAAGGGAAAATCTGGTTGATCGCCCCGCGCCGGGTTGCAGTACGCGGTGCCGCGCAGCGTATGGCGGCGCTGTGCGGGGAGGCTGTCGGCGGTAAAATCGGTTTTACGACGCGTCTGGAACGCGTCATTTCACCGCAGACAGAAATTGAAGTCATGACGGAGGGGCTCTTCCTCCGTCGCGTGCTGACCGACCCGTTTCTCGAAGGCGTTTCCACGGTCATCTTTGATGAAGTCCATGAACGCAGTCTGGAGCTTGATACGGGCCTTGCGCTCGCCCTCTCGGCGCAACGAAACCTGCGTGAGACCCTGCGGATCGTCGCCATGTCCGCCACGCTTGAGGGCGATGCTTTCAGCCAATTAATGCAGGCCGCGCCAATCACCTGCGAGGGGCGGGAATTTCCACTCACCCTGCAACATGTCGCGCGCGACATCCAGACGCCACGCGACCTCCCGAAAGCGGCTTCCCTTCAGGTGCGGCGGGCACTGTCCGAAACGCCGCATGGCAATATCCTCGTTTTCCTACCGGGAATGCGGGAGATCCGGGAGACGCAGGCTTTTCTTGAAAATGTCGATGCGCGGGTTATGGCCTTGCACGGCGACTTGCCGATTGAGATGCAGGACCTTATTTTCTCCCCGACGGAAAAGCGGCAGGTCGTCCTCGCCACATCCATCGCGGAAACCTCACTGACTTTACCCGATACGCGCGTGGTGATTGATGGCGGGTTTCGTCGGGCACCGCGCTTTGACGTGGCGACGGGCCTGACCCGGCTTGAGACCGTCCGCATTTCCCGCGCGGCAGCCCAGCAACGGGCCGGGCGCGCGGGGCGGGAAGGGCCGGGCACGGCGGTGCGGCTTTGGACGGAAGCGATGCATCGCGGCTTAACCGCCTTTGACCCGCCGGAAATTCTCACGGCTGATCTCAGCCCCCTTGTGATGCATTTTGCGCTCTGGCGGGATGCGACAGGTTTGGACGATGCTGGCGCGTTTCTTTTGCAGGCGCTTCCGCAGGGCGGTGTTGAGGCCGCCACGCGCCTTCTGGAGGCGCTCAGCGCCATGGACGCCTCCGGCCTGACGGATTTCGGGCGATCCATGGCGCGATATGGAGCGCATCCCCGATTTGCGGCCATGCTTGCCAGCGCAGAGACGCCGCGCGCTCGCGCCACGGCCAGTGATCTCTGCGCCCTGCTGGAGGAGAAAGACCCGCTGCGCCGCCCTCCGGACGGAGGAAGCGGAAGAAAGCAGGTCGCATCCTCCGATATTGCATGGCGACTTGACGCTCTCCATGGTGGCCCGACACAGCTAGGAGACCGCCATATCCTTCGGCGGGTCCGAAATCTGGCGTCGCGATATCGTGCCGCCGCGCGCGTCAGCGCTAAAACGGAAATCGACCTCGACGATGTCGGCGCCCTCCTTGCAGCCGCCTTCCCCGACCGCCTGGCCATGGCTATGGATGGAGACGGGCGATATCGACTGGCGGGTGGGGGCAGTGCGCAACTTTCGGCGACGGACCCATTGGCACGGCATAAATTTCTGGTTGTGCCCCGCCTCCAACATGCGCGCGCGGCCCGTATCGCCCTCGCAGCACCGATCGATATCGAGAATCTACCGCCCGCTATCGCCAGCACCATCAAAGTGACGCGTGAGACGGCGCTTGATCCTGTAACGGGTCGCGTCATCAGCCGGGAAAAACGCCGCCTGGGTCGTTTGCTGCTTTCCGAGAAAGACGTGGATGTTTCGGAAGCGGATCTCACAGCCCTGCTGCTGGACGATGTGCGCAACAATCTGCGCAGCACGTTGCTCTGGACGGATGCGTGCGACCAGTTCCAGGCGCGGGTCATGCTGGGTCGCCATTTGCGGTCCGACCTGCCTCAGTTGGATGATGCGCATCTCACCGAAACGCTGGAAGATTGGCTTTCGCCATGGATCACCGATTCCCGGTCCCGCACCCACCTCGCGGCGCTCGACCTGAACAGCATCTTGAAGAGCCGCCTTGATTGGGAACAACAAAATTGGCTCGATGCAAATCTGCCACAACGCCTGCGTCTTCCGCGGGGAATGGTGAAGATCGATTACACGGCGTCGCACCCGACAATCTCGGCGCGCGCGTCGTTATTTTATGGATGTGCGGAGACACCCCGCATCGCCGCCGGGGCGATTAAGCTGCAATTTGCCCTGCTTTCCCCCGCAGGACGGGTGCAGGCCATCACAGCGGACCTCGCCAGTTTCTGGAAGACAGGATGGGCGGACATGCGGCGCGATATGCGCGGGCGCTACCCGAAGCATGAATGGCCGGAGGACCCCTCCGATGCCGCACTCAGAACGGTAACGCCGCGGAATAACAAGTAAAAACCGGATATAGCGAGCCACGATAGCGTGAGACACTGTCCAGAGCCGGGACTCAGTACAACACCGCCCGTGACAAATATGCTTCTTTTCCGCTTAACATGCGCTATCGTGTCAGGATGAAATGGCAAATGAGAGCGAAAAGGCAGTGACAAAGCGTTCTTTGGCGGTTTTTTCTCTGCTTATCTGTGGCGCCGCCGGTGTCGCGCTGGGATGGGCGCTTCATTCCCGCCCCCCGACGACGCCGACAGCGCCCCGGATGATGCCCGGCACTGCGCCCAAAGGGACGACAGGTGTCCTCTCCATGCAGGGCCCGACAGTCAAGAAACCCCAGGAGGCCCCCCTCGTACGCATGGGTCCGCTTTCCTTCTCACCCATCATCAAAAATGTCCTTCCGGCTGTCGTGAACATCGCCATCACGCAGGATAGTGAAAGCGGATTGATGAAAATCCCCCCGCAAATACGGGGGACACCGCTTGAGAAACGCTACAGGGAGAAACTCCGTGCGAAGCAGGAGGAAATCCTCGGGGCCGGGTCCGGCTTCGTCATTGATGCTTCCGGCGTGATCGTCACGAATGACCATGTTGTGGGTGATGCGGATGATGTGACCGTCTCCTTCTCAGACGGGAGGGAGCGTCCTGCCCGCCTGATCGGCGCGGACCCGATGACGGATATCGCGGTCATCAAAGTCAATTCCGACAAACCCCTTCCTTATGTCACCTGGGGTGACAGCCAGAAAGTAGATGTGGGGGATTGGATACTCGTCGCGGGCAACCCTTTCGGGTTCGGCTCCTCTTTCACGGCGGGTATTGTTTCCGCGCGAGGGCGTGACCTCGGCGCGGGCTCACTGGATGATTTCTTTCAAATCGATGCCCCGATCAACCCGGGCAATTCCGGCGGCCCCTCCTTTAATCTGAAAGGTGAGGTGGTTGCGGTTAATGCCGCAATGGTGTCACCGGCGGGCGGCTCGGTCGGGATCGGGTTTGGCATTCCGTCCAACCTTGTCCGCCCGATTGTGGCGGAAATCCTGCGTGACGGGCATGTTGAGCATGGCTGGCTGGGCGTCACAATTGATGATGGTGACGGACAGCTGGATATTGTCAGCCTCGTGCGACGCGGCCCGGCAGGTAAAGGCGGTTTAAGGAAGCGTGATGTCATCCTCTCCGTCAATGGTGAGAAGATGGAAAGTGCGCGCAGCTTCCTGCGGCTGGTGGCGGCGAATAAGCCAGGCACCATTCTGCATCTGCAATTATTGCGCCGTGGTCAACATCTCGGGCTGGATGTTCTGACAGGTCCGCGCCCACCCGATACGGACCAATGACTAAATTTTTAATGAATGACAGCCTCAACGGGAATAAAGTGGGAGATGATCCGGGAATATAGGGACTGCCAGGCCCCGTCCGGGCAAGGAATAGAGAGATGCACATCCTTCTCGTTGAAGATGATTCAAAAGTCAGAGATTTTATCGTTCGCGGTATGCGCGACCATGATCACACCGTGACAGATGCCGCGGACGGGCAGGCCGGGTTGGCGCTCGCTCTGAAGCCGGGTTTCGACCTGATTATTCTTGACCGTATGCTTCCTGGCGGCGTCGATGGCGTGCAATTGCTGGAGCAGATCCGCGCCCGAAATGTCACGACCCCGGTCCTGATCCTCTCCGCCCTGACAGAGGTGGATGAGCGCGTTGTCGGGCTTAATGCCGGCAGTGATGATTACATGTCCAAGCCGTTCGCTTTTTCCGAGTTGATGGCCCGTGCTGAAGCGCTTATCCGGCGATCATATGCGCAGGACAATATTCAAACGCGACTCTCTGTCGGCGATCTCAAAATGGACCTCCTCAGCCGCAGCGTGCGGCGGGGTGACCAGAAGATTGATCTCCAGCCCCGGGAATTTCGCCTGCTGGAATTTCTCATGCGGCATGTCGGGCAAATTGTGACGCGCACCATGTTGCTGGAGCGCGTATGGGATTACCATTTTGACCCGCAGACAAATGTAATTGACGTGCATGTGTCGCGCTTGCGGCAAAAACTCGATAAGCCTTTCGCAACCAGCCTGATCCATACAGTGCGCAATGCGGGTTACGTGCTGAAAAGTGAATAACGCCAAAAGCGCGAAGGATAACGGGGCGGATGAAATTATTCATGACGCTGAGAAAAACACGTCTGTTCCGCTCTGCAGGGGTGACTTTCGCCCTCGCTTACGCCCTCATCTTCATTCTCTCCGGCGCGATCTTTCTCAGCTTCGTCTGGTTTCACGCCATCCAATCGATGCAGAAATCTCATATTGCCGCGATTTCAACCGACGCTGCCGAACTGCGCAGCGCGTGGCATCAGGGCGGTGTTCAGAATCTTCGCGACAAATTGCGTGAACGGATCGCGGAAGACCTGAATCGGGAAAATGTTTACCTGCTCGTCAATCGTGACCGAAATCGCCTTGAGGGCAATATTTCATGCTGGCCGGAAAAAGCGATTCTTCCTGATACGTTTTACACCCTGACCGGCAATGAAACCTGCGATCCACGCTCGATTGAAATGACGTGGCGCGCCTTTCCGGACGGGTCGCAGCTTCTCGTGGGGCGGGATATACGCAACACCACCCTTCTGCGCAGCGTCCTGACGGAAGGGTTATTATGGGCCTCCCTGATGTCGATCGCCCTTGCCGTCGGGGGCGCCCTGGTGGTGCGGCGGCTTTTCCGGAACATCATCAATACCATCGCGGAAACAACGGTTGCGATTGCGCGCGGTGATCTCTCCCAGCGCCTCCCTTTAAGCGGAAACGAGATTGACGGCGTATCCCGCACCATCAACACAACGCTTGACCGCATCACGCGCCTGATGGAGGGCATTCGCCAGGTCTCTAACGCCATCGCGCATGATTTGCGCACGCCCATTACCCGCGCGCGCAACACGCTTGAAGACGCCGTCCATCACGCGCCTTCAGTTGAAACACTGAAAGTCGCGGTCGAAAATGCCGTGAAGGAGCTTGACGGTGTGTCGGCCGTATTTGAGGCGCTTCTCAGAATTGCCCAGATCGAGTCGGGCGCGCAAAGATCAGCTTTCACAAATCGGGATCTGCGCCCTTTGCTGGAGGATATTGCAGACCTTTACCGCCCATCAGCAGAAGCGCGTCAGATCACCTTGCTGGAGGCCCTCCCCGCGACCCTTCCATTTTATGGCGATGCGCTCCTTATCCAGCAGGCCGTGGCCAATCTTCTGGATAACGCCGTTAAATTCTCCCCCAGTGACACGACGATCACCCTCGGTGCGGAATTTCAGGGAGAGGCGCTGATGATCTATGTTGAGGATCAGGGCGTCGGCATGACGCCGGAAGATCTGAAACGCGCCGCTGAACGTTTCTACCGGGCAGAGGCGGCGCGGCATACGCCGGGCACGGGGCTCGGCCTCACTTTGGTCCATGCTGTCGCGCAGCTCCATGAAGGTGCGCTTGAGATGACATCGCGGGAGAAGGGATTAAAAATCATGCTGCGCCTGCCTTGCCAAATGATCGGTAACGCCGGAAGCTGAAGGATAAACACGTCGCCGCAAGGTGCGTCCGGCGACGATACTGGCGCGACATCCTCTCCGCGCCGAACTGACCTGAAGGATATCCATCATGTTGTTTTTCAGACGTTTCTGTGCCCTGGCTGCTCTGGCAACGCCCCTCGCCGCCCAGGCAGCTCCGGAGAAGACAATGCTGACTCTCTCCGCCACCGGCCATGCGCGGGCAAAGCCGACCATTATGACCGCTATTTTCGCCATGCAGGACACAGGCGCGTCGCCTGCCGAGGCGCAGTCCCTGCTTAATGATCGCGCCGCGCGGGTGAGCAAGCTCGCCAAAAACGCTGCGCATGTCGCGTTCAGTTTCCAGGATTACGACACCTGGCAGGAAGAGAAGAAAGACGGGCGCAAGGAATGGGGCGCTCGCCAGAAACTCGTACTGACGGGTCAGGAGTCACATAGTCAGGCGCTACTTGCCCTGACTGGCAAATTGCAGAATGACGGCCTGCCACTCGATGCCCTGAACTGGTCGCTCGACGCGGCGACACGCCACAGGCTGGAGCAGGAAGCGCAGAGCCAGGCGCTGACGACAATCAAAAGTGACGCTCAGCATATTGCCGAGACGGTCGGCATGCATGTCGGCGCTTTCCACACCATCAATATTGGTGGCCGCGTCTCGCCACCTTATGTCGGCGTGTCCATGATGCGTATGGCCGCACCTAATATGCCGCAGCGCAGCGATGATGACGCGCAGGAAGTCACGGTACAGGTTACGGCTGAAATCTATCTGACCCCTTGAAAAGAAAACGGCCCTCCACCGGGGAGGGCCGTCTTGAAATGTCGTTAGGATGAAGGCTTAACGCGGTGCGAGAACCATGATCATCTGACGATTTTCGAGCTTGGGCATCTGCTCAACCTTCGCCTTGTCTTCCATTTCGCTCCGGATACGCTCAAGCATTTTAAAGCCCAGCTCCTGATGCGCCATTTCGCGCCCTTTGAAGCGGAGGGAAACCTTAACCTTGTCGCCTTCCTTCAGGAAAGACTGCATGGCACGAAGCTTGACCTGATAGTCATTTTCATTCGTGCTCGGTCGCACCTTGACCTCTTTGATCTCGATGACTTTCTGCTTTTTACGCGCCTCGTTACGCTTTTTCTGCTGCTCATATTTGAACTTGCCGTAATCGAGGATTTTGACAACTGGCGGGTCGGCTGTCGGGCTGATCTCCAGCAGGTCCAACCCTGCCGCATAGGCGCGTCCTAAAGCCTCACGCGTGGGCAACACGCCAACCATTTCACCATCAAGATCAATCAAACGCACCTGAGGGACGCGGATTTCCTCATTAACGCGCGGTCCATCGCGCGTGGGTGCGCTTGGCATAGGGGGTCTAGATATGGCTCTCTCCTGTAAAAGTTTACGACAGAATAAACTGTGTTAAGCGATAAAAACTATTAAAACCCGCATCTACTCGGGAATTTCTGCGAGTCATGCGCCTTTGGGATAATTAACGCCGGGGGAAAACGCAAGCCCCGTCATAAAGTGGCATTATGTCTTAAATCGGGCGCTCGCGCCTCATCGACCAGCAGAGCCATGGCTTCGGCAAGCGGCAAAATCTGCTGATCTGTCGACCCGAGCCGCCTCATTGCCACCTGGCCCTGCGCCGCCTCACGACGGCCCACCACCAGAATGACGGGGACACGCGCCACGGAGTGGTCACGCACTTTCGCGTTGATTTTGACATTACGAATATCAAGCTCAACTTGCAGACCGGCCTTTCGCAGCGCCTCTGCGACATTCTGGGCATAGGGCTCGGCATCTGAAACGATGCTGGCGACCGCCACCTGCACCGGCGCGAGCCAAAGCGGGAATTTTCCTGCATATTGCTCAATCAAAATGCCGATAAAACGCTCAAAACTGCCTAAAATCGCGCGATGCAGCATAACGGGGCGATGACGGGCCCCATCCTCACCGATATAGGAGGCATCAAGGCGCTCCGGCAGGATGAAATCGACCTGAAGCGTGCCGCATTGCCAGTCACGCCCGATCGCATCGGTCAGGACAAATTCCAGCTTCGGACCGTAAAAAGCGCCTTCGCCGGGATTAAGGTCATAGGCGACTCCGGCGAGCGCGCAGGCTTCCTTCAGCGCGCCTTCCGACCGGTCCCAGATCGCATCATCGCCTGCCCTTGCCTCGGGACGGTCTGAAAATTTGACGCGGAAATCGCTGAAGCCGAGATCGCGATAGACTTCTGACAACATGGACATGAAGCGCGCCGTCTCCGCCGCGATCTGCGCCTCGGTGCAGAAAATATGCGCATCATCCTGCGTGAAACCACGCACACGCATGATCCCATGTAACGCGCCTGAGGGTTCATAACGATGGCAGGCACCAAACTCGGCCATGCGAAGGGGCAATTCACGGTAGGATCGAATACCATGGCGGAAGATCTGCACATGGCACGGGCAGTTCATCGGCTTCAAAGCGAGGGTCTTATCCTCATCCTCAACCGTCGCGACGAACATATGCTCACGATATTTATCCCAATGGCCTGACGCCTCCCACAGGCTGCGATCCACAAGCTGCGGCGTGCGCACCTCGCCATAGCCGTGAGCCGTCTGGATGCGGCGCATGTAATCCTGAAGGACATTATAAAGCCGCCACCCTTTTATGTGCCAGAAGATCTGACCGACAGCCTCCTCCTGAATATGGAAGAGATCCATCTCCCGCCCGATACGCCGATGGTCGCGTTTTTCCGCCTCCTCAATCTGGAGGAGGTGGGCATCCAGTTCCTTCTGATTGCGCCAGGCTGTGGCGTAGATGCGGGTCAGCATCGGGTTGCGATGATCCCCGCGCCAGTAAGCGCCCGCGACTTTCATCAGCTTGAAAGCCGTGCCGACATCTCCGGTCGTGCGCAGATGGGGCCCACGGCAGAGATCCAGCCAATCACCCTGACGATAGACGGAGATGGGCACGTCCTCCGGCAGGTCGCGGATCAGCTCCGCTTTAAATGCCTCGCCTTTTTCTTCAAAGAAAGCGATGGCCTTTTCACGCGGCCAGACTTCCCGTTCAAACGGCAGGTTGGCTGCGATGATCTCACGCATCCGCTTTTCGATGGCTTCAAAATCTTCCGGCGTGAAGGGCTTGTCGCGGAAAAAATCATAATAGAACCCATCTTTGACGGCAGGGCCGATCGTCACCTGCGTGCCGGGGTAGAGGTCCTGCACCGCCTGCGCCATGACATGGGCTGCATCATGCCGGATCAGTTCAAGCGCGGCATCGTCCTTGCGCGTCACGAAACGCACATCCGCATCCTCTGTGATGGGCGCGCTCATATCCATATCCTGCCCATTGACGACCATAAACAGGGCCGCCCGCTCCAGCCCTGGCCCGATCGCGGCAGCGAGCGTCGTGCCGGTCACAGCTCCGTCAAACTCCTTTGAGGAACCATCAGGCAGAGTAATCGAAGGCATGTTAAACGAGCTCCCTTATGTGACGCGCAAGGGTCATGAGTCAGGCGGAAATCCCGGTTGTCTTAGAGAGTTTTGCCGCAGCTTGCCAGAATAGTTTCAACCGGAATGGCGGAAATATCCGCCGCGCGCAGCACCGTCACCTGTCCGAAACGTCGTCCGATCGGTGCTGTCAAAGCGGGATTGCTGTCAGACGAGAATAACACCGTCGCCGGCGTACCGGTCATTGCGGCGAGGTGCATCGGGCCTGTATCATTGCCGATAACGTGGCGGGCGCCCTTCATCAGAGCTGCAAGCTCGGTGAGGCGGGTCTCACCTGACATGTCGAGGGCGGCAGGACAATGTTGCAGGATCTCCTGCGCCAAAGGCTTCTCCGACGCCGTACCAATGATGACGATGTGCAGGCCCTTTAGTGATAAGGCGCGCGCCAGAGCGGCGTATTTTTCGATGGGCCAGCGTTTCTCAGGCCGGTGACGCGCCGCACCGGGGACAAGAATAACATAAGGGTCAGCAGGCTGCGTCTGTAAAGGCGTTGACGTGAGCCAGGAGAGATCGACCGAGTCGCATTCTTCAATCCCGGCATAACGAAGCTGATCTGCCTGCCGCGCCAGTGTATGCATCTCATCCCGCCATGGATTGGCGTGAAAAAAAGGGTCTTTCCGGACCAACCCTGACCAGCGTGGCGCACCCGCAAGCGCGTGATAGCGTGTGCTGCGCCCGGAGGTCTGCAAATCAATCACGAGGTCAAAATTTCGGAGTTGCGCGCGCAAATGGGTAAGGCCACGTAGATCCGTCCAACGCGGCCTTGCATCGATCATCACGTCATCGAACCAGGGTGCCGCCTGCCCCAGTGATGCGAAAGGCGCCGTCGTGAGCAGCGAAATCCCCGCTTCAGGGAACGCCGCGCGAATGGCCTGGAAACAGGGAAAGGCTTGTATAAAATCGCCTAGCGCACCGAGTTTGATGATGAGGATACGGTTCATGGCAGGATTATACAATTTCGGAGCGGTCTCGCCTATCATTCTGCGTCATTAGTCCTCGCCTCCGCAGTGACTTTGCTGGAAATGAGCGCGCGCCGCTTCCGGAAAGGGCCGCTTGCTTCCGTGCGGTGACAGGGGCAAGGTCAGGGCGTTCCAACATGTGGCGGTGCCAACGTCACGATTTTTCGGTCAAAGGGTGGTCATCATGCGGCGGCATCTTGTCATTATCGGCATGGGATACTCAGCCTCCCGCGTTGCGGCGCAGGCCATTGCGCAATCCTGGGATGTGACGGGCACGAAGCGCGTTCCGGATGGTCAGCCCAACGTCATCGCTTATGCGGACGCGGCGGAAGCCATCAAAAGCGCCACGCATCTGCTGATCAGCGCCCCGCCGGAAAATGGCGCTGACCCTGCGATAAGAGATTATGGCAGAGTGATCAGCGCAGCCAGACACCTTACCTGGATCGGCTATTACTCCACCACCGGCGTTTATGGTGACCGCCAGGGCGGTGCTGTCGATGAAACGACCCCGGTCAACCCCACCCAGCCGCGGGCACAGGCACGGGTCACCGCTGAAGATGGCTGGGCGCGCATTGCCGCTGACCAAAACATCGCGTTTGACCGCATCCGGATCGGTGGCATTTACGGCCCCGGGCGCTCGCCCTTCGATATGCTCCGCTCCGACCGTCCGCGCCTCGTCATCGCGCCGGACCATGCTTTCAGCCGCATCCATCGGGATGACATCGCCGGCGGCACTATGGCGGCGATGGAGACAGCCTCGGGGGAAAGAGTGCTGAATTTCGTGGACACCACCCCGTCACCGCAACATGTGGTCATTGAGGAGGCTGCGCGTATCGCGCAATGGCCCCTCCCCACACCAACACCGCTTGACCAGGCCCTTCGGGAGATGAACCCGATGGCGCGAAGCTTCTGGTCAGAGCGGCGCATTGTCAGAAGCGAATTGACCTGCCAGTTGATCAATCGGGCGTGGAAATTTCCCAGTTATCGGGAGGGTCTCGCAGATATATGGGCGCAGATGCGCAGCGCCTGAAAGCCGATCCGACGCGGTAGCCCCAGTCATATCCCGGCCTCAAGGCCGCGATAGGAACATGACTCCGACCCGCAAATGTTGGATGGCGACAAAAGGATTCCGGTCGGGGCGTGATCGCCTCTCCGCACACCATATCCATGGAAATAAACCCGAAGCGATGCGTTTCTCTGTACTCTATCCGGCGCATCTGACTCACCCAGCCGCGCACCCTCTGATCATCGCCCCGATTTTGTCCGGTAACCGCATTGAGGCGGCACCCCGGCATCCCTTATCTTGCAGGGTTTTGCGCAAGGTTAAAAAATCCGGAGGGGCGCAACGCAAGATTGATAGGATTTTGCGATAAATGCGACAATTTACGCTTAAGTGAGAGATTAAGGGGTTTTCAAGACAGGTATTTTACGCGTTGGCGACGCGTTCAGCTTCTGCAAGTCGGGATAATAAATTGACTCTGATTTTGAGCAGCATGAACCGGACAAGCATTCGCCAACGATTTCTGCCTCAGCAAAAATTCGGAAGCATGTCCGCGATTTCACGAAAATATTTCTTGAATGCCGCGCGCCTCGGCACGTGCTGTGCGCTTTTAATGAGCCTCACAGCCTGCGTCTCATTTGGCCCACGCTTCCTCAATCGTGACCACCTCAATTATGCACGCGCGCTCGGTGAAGCTGAGAAACACGCGATGTTGCTGAATATCGTGCGTCTACGATATGCTGATCCCCCGACCTTTCTGGAAACGACGCAGGTCATCTCCGGCTATCAGATGAATCGCACGGTGTCGGGCGGTTTCCATGCCTATCCCTCCTCTGTCGGCAGTTATCTGTTCGGGACGGGCTCAGGTTTCCTGCAGGAAAACCCGACCTTCACTTATCAGCCGATCACCGGGCAGCAATATGCTGAAAACATTATCCGGCCGATCTCCCCCGTCGTGATCATGCCGCTCAGCCTGGGCGGGCTTCCCGTGGATACGCTGCTGCGCCTGACGGCGCAGTCAATCGACGGGCTCTCAAATATCCGCGCATTAGGTGCAGGGCCGTCCGGCGGGGGCTCCGTGCGGTTTTACCTGTTGCTGCATGACCTGCGTCAGCTCCAGATTGCGGGCGCGATGACCATCCGGATCGCGGCGGATGATGGGAAGGGGCAGAAAGATCAGACCGCTGTCGGCGCGCAGACACCGCCGAAAGGCGACAAACAGCGGATTGAACATGCTTTCCTCGTTCTCACCGGTACATCTGACCCCAATTTGATCACGATCCAGAATGAAGTGCGCCGCCTGCTGCATCTGGCCCCGAATGCGGAAGAGGCCGAAATCGTTTATGGCCCTTACCCGAAGCACCCCGGCCAGATTGCGATCCTCACGCGCTCCATGTTCGCGATTCTGTCCCAGATTGCCTATGAAATGGACGTGCCTCAGAGCGATGTTGAAAAGGGCCGGACATTGGAGACGATCAACCCCGTCGGTATTGAGACGCGGCCTGACGTGGTCATCCACTCCGGCAAGAAGCTGCCCGAGGATGTTTATGACGACGTAACCTATCGTGGACGGCATTTCTGGATTGAGGAAAATGATTTCCGAAGCAAGCTCAGCTTCACGATCGTCCAGATCCTCGCAGCATTGGCGGCCACCTCCCATGGCACGGGCGCGATCATTACCATTCCGGCAAATTAAGGAGGACGCGCCCTGTGAGGGCGATTGGCCGAGGTGCTGACAGCGCCATAAGCGCCACCATCCCGCCCCGAAAGCGGAACCCTTTGAAACGCTACACGTCAAAAAGAAAACTGGAGATGACAGAATAATTGATGGACATTGCAAGTTCCGGGCGGGCAGGTGTGGTGATATCCTGACAATGCGCGCCGTCTCTTCAGGTAACGCGCATGAACTCTTTTAGCCAAGGTCAGAGTCAGATGAGTCAACTGTCCCGCATGAAGACTGTCACTTCCCTATCTTGCGATCTTCATCCATTCGCGGTTTAACCTCGTCATCATGACGATCGTTCAACCGACCATCCTTCAGGTTCTGCCTGCCCTCGATATGGGCGGCGTTGAACGTGGGACGATTGAAATGGCCATCGCCATCCAGAAAGCGGGGGCGCGGCCGATTGTAGCGAGTGAAGGCGGGCGACTCGTCCCGCGATTACAGCGCCTCAATATCACGCATGTCACCCTTCCACTCAGCCGCAAATCGCCCCTTGCAATCTGGCGCAACCGGCGCGCCCTGACCGCCCTTATCCGCAAGGAGAAGGTGGACCTCATCCATGCCCGTTCCCGCGCGCCGAGTTGGGCCGCGCTCGGCGCTGCAAAAAAGTGCAAGATCCCTTTCGTCACCACCTGGCACGGCGTCCATAAATCCGGTTTTCCGGGGAAGAAACGTTATAATTCGGTCCTGACCCGTGGTGACCGTGTCATCGCCATCAGCGATTACATTGCGCGACGCATGCGGCAGGAATTTAAAATCGGTGATGACAGGTTACGGACGATTTACCGCGGCGTGGATGTGGCGCGATTCGATCCGGATCAGTTCCTCGGGCAGCGCGTGCAAAATCTCGCGATCCGGTTTGATCTGCCGCCGGACGCAAAAATCATCCTGATGCCCGGTCGGCTCACACGGTGGAAAGGCCAGCTCCTGCTGGTTGAAGCCCTGGCCAAGCTCAAAAGCGCCCTGCCATGGAAGTGCGTTTTTGTCGGGCCTGCCGAACCTACCAGCCCCTTCGTGAAGGAACTGGAAAGCCGTATCCACGCGCATGGGCTTCAGGAGAAAATCCGGTTCGTCGGCACGCAGGACGATATGCCCGCAGTTTATGCCATGGCGGATGTGGTTGTTGTGCCCTCTCTCCGGCCGGAACCCTTTGGACGCGTCATTATTGAAGCGCAGGCCATGGGCTGCCCGGTCATTGTCTCCGGTCAGGGCGGCGCGGTGGAAACCGTGCTGGATGAGCAGACGGGGCTGGTCATCCCGCCCAATGACAGAACCGCCCTTGCACAGGCGATTGATGTTCTTCTCGACATTGATGCGGATAGTCGCGCTTACATCCGGACGACGGCGCGGCAGAATGTGATGCAGCATTACACGATGACACTCATGCAGTCCCAGACGCTTGCGGTTTATGATGAGCTGCTTCATACCGAGCTCGCGCCCATGTTGCTTCAGTCTCTGATGACGCCGGAGGAAACCTGGCCGCCGCGCCGCGCATCTTCCGCACCGCTCTCATCTCTTGCCGCGACATCAATGCCATGACCCAACCGGTGAAACCATCGCCCGCTCTGTCTCAAAAAGCTTCTTCTGATCGCGAGGCCCGCCTGGCGCGGGAGGCTGCGGCGCTGCGCGCCAACCTGCGGAAACGCAAGCAACAGGTGCGGGCCCGCGCGACCAAAGCGCCGGAGGATGAGGAAAGCGGCGATGTACCGCACCCCGCCTCAATGCGGGAGCCGCATCAGGCGGGGTCGTGATTTGTGCACCGTCCCGCCATTGCCGCTTCCCCCTGTTTTAAACAGTCGGGGCGTGATCGAAGCGTAAGAATTGCGACGCGGGTCGAAATAGGCCATCATGATTTTACGTTTTCATTTACCCCTGCGTGAAGGGCCTGGCCCTGTCTGCCTCTGGAAAGGATCGCCCCAATGCCTATCATGCCTGATAGCTGGATACGGGAAATGGCAAATACGAAGGGCATGATCTCGCCTTTCGTTGAGGCACAGAAGCGCGAAGGGGTGATTTCCTACGGCCTGTCATCTTATGGTTATGATGCGCGTGTTGGTGAGGATTTCAAGATTTTTACGGATGTTGATAATGCCGTGGTTGATCCGAAAAACTTTACGGAAAACAGTTTCGTCACGCGACGCGGCAACATCACCATTCCGCCCAACAGCTTCGCCCTCGCCCATACGGTTGAGCATTTTCGCATCCCGCGCGACGTGCTCGTCGTCTGCCTCGGTAAATCCACCTATGCGCGGTGCGGCATTATCGTCAATGTCACACCGCTTGAGCCGGAATGGGAGGGGCAGGTGACAATTGAAATCAGCAATACAACCAAATTACCCGCGCGCATTTATGCGAATGAGGGGATATGCCAGTTCCTGTTTTTCCAGGGTGCATCGCCGTGTGAAACAAGTTACGCGGATCGCGCTGGCAAATATATGGGGCAAAAAGGCGTTACAACCCCGAAATTATAGGACCGGAATGTCCTTGCACCTGTCAGACTCACGCCAGAACTGACCGGTTCATCGCAGGGACAAACAGTCAGAAAGTGATGTTTCGCCCCCGTGCGCCTGAATATCATGCGTCGGGCGCGTTGCCAGGGCGGCATCGCTATTTGTTATCAAGTGCGGGAGACATATCGTTGGATCGGTTTATCATTCGAGGCGGCCAACGCCTGTCCGGCGAGATTCATATCAGCGGCGCAAAAAATGCGGGGCTGAAATTGATGGCGGCTGGCTTACTGACGTCGGAACGTCTGATATTGTCCAACGTCCCGCAAATTGCTGATATCCGCCTGATGGCACAATTGCTGAGACAGCACGGTATTGACGTGACTGCGCAGGATGATTCCGGGCGCGTCCTCGCCATCGGGGGTGAGGTCACCTCCATCGAAGCGCCTTATGACATTGTTTCCAAAATGCGGGCCTCGATCCTTGTTCTCGGACCGCTTCTCGCCCGCATGCGCAAGGCCCGCGTGTCGCTTCCCGGCGGGTGCGCCATCGGGACGCGGCCTGTTGACATGCATCTGCGTGGCCTTGAGGCGATGGGGGCAAAAATCTCGCTCGAAAACGGCTATATCCATGCTTCCGCCCCGAAAGGTTTGCAAGGCGATAAAATCGTCCTCCCATTCGCCTCCGTCGGCGCAACTGAAAACCTCCTCATGGCCGCTACGCTTGCGAAAGGCCGCACTGAAATCATTAATGCCGCGCGTGAGCCGGAAATCAGTGACCTTGCCACCTGCCTCAATCGGATGGGCGCACGGATAACCGGGCTTGGCACGGGGAGTTTGATCATTGACGGTGTCGACGCGCTTCATGGGGCTGAACATGCGATCATGCCGGACCGCATTGAATGCGGCACTTATGCCTGCGCCGCAGGGATCACGGGCGGTGACGTGCTGCTGGTCGGCGGGCAGTTGCAGGATTTCGGCGCCGCAATCCAGAGCTTTGAGGAATGTGGCGTTGAAGTCAGCGCCGCGCCCGGTGGCATCAGGGTGCGCCGTGACCAACCTTTGCGGGGTGTGGATATTATGACGGAGCCCTTCCCCGGCTTCCCGACCGATATGCAGGCGCAATTTATGGCCATGCTCAGCATCGCTGAAGGTGCGTCCATGATTACCGAGACGATTTTTGAAAATCGCTTTATGCACGTGCCAGAACTTAATCGCATGGGCGCGCACATTAATGTGCATAAATCCTCCGCTATTATTCGGGGCGTATCGCGCCTGTCCGGGGCACCCGTCATGGCGACGGATCTGCGCGCTTCCTTCTCTTTAATTTTGGCAGGTCTTGCGGCAGAGGGAGAAACGTCGGTCAGCCGCGTCTATCATCTCGATCGCGGCTATGAAAAAGTCGATGAGAAACTTGCCGCGATCGGTGCGGACATTGCCCGGATCACCGGCGACTCGTAAGCGCGGCAATGGCTTACTATCGTCGCGACGCTTGGGCTGAGGCCGGTGTCAGTTCAGCGGCGCGCGCCCCAGAATTTTATCCGCCGCCCGCAAGCTCAACGCCATGATCGGCGCGGCCGGATTGGCGCAGGTCGCACTCGGGAAGATCGAGTGATCTGAAATCCAGAGATTTTCAATATCGAAGCTGCGCCCCCATGCATTCACGACGGCATCATCAGGGTCCGTCCCCATGCGGCAAGTGCCCATCATGTGGGCCGAGCGCTCACTCGTCCAGATATCCCGCGCGCCCGCGGCTTCAGCAATGCGCGTCATCCATAAGCCGGCATGACGGTGCAGCGCCTTCTCGTTGCAACTATAGGAGAGGGTGATCAGCGGCTTGGGCATTCCCGCCCGGCCGGTTTCATTGCTCAATATCACGCGATTATCGGGTGAAGGCAGGCACTCACCATGCGCTCCCAGTCCGATGGCATAATTATAGTCCCGTAAATAACGCGTCAGTTTTTCCCCCCAATAACCGCGCCCGCGCACAACGTTTGTCGCCCACGTCATGGGCATCATGCCGAGAGACTGGATGAGATAGCCCCCAACGAAATCGGCGTCTTTCGGGCGGATCATATCCTCTGTGATGGCAAGGGAGGGGTAACCTTTATTCGGCCGCGTCACGTGATCCACCGTGCCCCAGACCTGCGTGGATACGTGGGCCATATAATTACGCCCAACCTGATCACTCCGATTCGCCAGACCCGTATGCAGCAGAAGGCGCGCTGTCTCCACCGCGCCAGCACAGAGGATCACGCGCTGACAGCGTTGCATGACGTCTTTGCCGCCCTGCCGGTAAATCACGCCCGTGATGCGCCCCTGTGAGTCACGTTTGAAGTCATGGGCGAAACACTCCGCCCGGATCTCCGCGCCCGCCGCGAGGGCGCGCGGGATATAAGTGACATCCGCGCTTGATTTCGCCTGATTGCGACAACCTTGATGACATGCGCCGCACCCGACACAGGCCTCGCGTGTCCCCTGTTTCGCGGTGATCAGGGCGACGGGGCCATCTGCCGACTTCAACCCGATGGCCTGACATCCACGCATCATGGCCAGCGCCGCTTCATTGCGTTGCGGCGGCGGGAAGGCGTAGCGCCGCGTCGGGTCCCAGGGATAAGAGGCGGGGCCGGAAACGCCGATATCCTCTTCCACTTTAATCAGATAAGGCAGAAGCGCCTCATATCGGATCGGCCAGTCCCGCCCCTGACCTGTCTCCGTGTGTAGTGTCATGTCCCGGGCATCCAGGCGCGGCATGAAGGCCCCGTAATGCAGCGTTGAACCGCCCACCCCGGTGCCACTGTTATTTCCGCCGAAAGGTTGCGGGTTTTTACCGTCAGAGAGACGTTCCTCCAGCCAGTAAATATCCCCGGCCTGCTCCTCATCCGGTGTGTGGGTGGCGGGCGCGTGCCATTTCCCCGCTTCAAGCGCGACGACGGATAATCCGGCCTCAGCGAGGACGGCCATCATCGGGGCGCCACCTGCGCCGGTTCCGACGATAACGGCATCGACCGTTTCCGTTGTCGGGTAACGCTTCATGCGTCGGTCTCCGGGGCGTTGAGTATTGGTGGCTCCCATGGGGCTGACCCCGCCGCACCCATGATTTCAAAGCCCTGGAACGGCCCGTCCCCGCCATTGAAAACCGCGTCAATGCCAAGCTGCGCCTGAACAGACGGATGCGAGATGAAAATCTGCACGCAATCCGCGCATAAATCGGAAAACCATTGTCGCAGGTGATCCTCCGAAAGATCCTTCGTGGCCATGGCGGCGGCTTCAACTTCGTTCAACAGGACCTGGATCATCTCAATATCGGCGTCCTTGAGACGCACGCCGAGTTTCTCATGACAGACATCGTCCAGGCCGCAGAGGGCCAGTTCATAAGCCTGCCTGTCCGGCGGTAGATGGGCAAAGCGCCATCCATCGCCGGGCCCGCCGAGTCGCGCATCGATTCGGGCGGCAAGATTGAGTGCCTTACGCCCTAATAATGACTTTTGCGGCAGCACGACCGCTGTCAAAGCCTCCAGGATGGTAAAAGCGCGGTCGCTGAGATGTCGGGGTCGGTAGGGATGTTCCTTGAACGCCGCGCGGGCTTCAAGCGCGTCCCTTGTGCGCGCGGAGATGCGGTCTGATTTAAGAAGCTGTTCGTATGTGGAGGTCATTTCGGATAAAAACAATTCTGGATGAATGAAACGTCCTGCAGCGCAGGAGGAGATTCAAGCGCTCCGTCGCGGCGATGGTTGCACGAGAATTAACGCGGCCCGGGCAGCACCGTTTTTACGCATCTGATTGGAACATCTGTTTGTCTGACGGCCGAAAAATGTTAACGTTCGCCCGCAATGGTGAATGATCACACAATTCTGGCGCCAGCCATATCGGGACGGCATGGCAGGGGCATGATTCTCGCCTTGCCGAAAGGACGCATTCTTAAGGCGCTGAAACCGCTCCTCCATCTCTCAGGGTTGTTGGCAGCACCCAGCCCGACGGATGAAGCGACGCGCGCCCTGCGTTTCCCCACGACAGAGAAGCGGATTGACATTGTCCGCGTCCGTTCCTTCGATGTCGCGACATTTGTCGCGCATGGCGGGGCCGATATCGGCATCTGTGGCTCGGATGTTCTCATGGAATTTGATTATCCGGAGATCTACGCACCGCTTGATCTTGAGATCGGTCAATGTCGCATCAGCGTCGCGCGGGGTATAAACCACGCGACGGCAGCAGAAGCCCCCAGTTCCAAAATCCGCATCGCCACTAAATACCCTGCCATCGCCCGCCAGCATTTCGCGCAGCGCGGCATGAATGCCGAGATTGTGCACCTTCATGGCGCGATGGAACTCGCCCCGTCCCTGAACATGGCGCACGCCATCGTTGACCTTGTCGATACAGGGGCGACATTGCGGGCAAATGGTCTTGAAGAGACGGAGGTGATCGCGCATGTCTCATCGCGTCTCATCGTCAACCGCGTCGCCATGAAAACGCGCCCGCAGGAAGTGACCGCGCTAATTGACCGCTTCCGGGATGCTTTACGGAATAAGACCCAGTGAAAAAACTTTCCACGCGGGATGCGCAATTCCGCTCACAATTCGATACGTTGATTTCCGTTCGGCAAAGTGACGCGCAGGATGTTTCCACGCCTGTGCGCGACATTATCAATAATGTCCGCGCCCGTGGGGACGAGGCCGTCATGGCCTATACCACACAGTTCGATGGCCATGAATTACATGCGGACGCGATCGCCCTGACCGATCAGCAGCGGCGCGACGCCATCGCGCAAGTGCCCGGCGCTTTAAAAGACGCCCTGGTTTTGGCGAAAGAGCGGATTATTTCATTTCACGAGCGCCAGATGCCGCAGGACATCCTTTACACGGATGAGGCCGGTCTGGAACTGGGCCTGCGCTGGACACCTCTGGACGCGGTCGGGCTGTATGTCCCGGGTGGCAAGGCTGCCTATCCGTCCTCCGTCCTCATGAACGCCTTGCCCGCATGGGTCGCCGGGGTGAAACGCATCGCCATGTGTGTCCCCATGCCGAACGGCCACCTCAATCCCCTCGTCCTTGCCGCCGCCGATATTTGCGGCGTGCAGGAAATTTACGGCATTGGCGGGGCGCAGGCGGTGGCCGCCCTCGCTTACGGCACAAAGCGTATCCCCCCCGTTGATCGTATCGTCGGGCCGGGTAATGCTTATGTCGCGGAGGCTAAACGTCAGGTGTTCGGCCATGTCGGTATCGACTCCATCGCCGGGCCTTCCGAAGTCGTCATTGTCGCGGATAAGGATAATCGTCCCGAGATCATCGCCATGGACCTCCTGGCGCAGGCGGAACATGATGAGCGCGCCCAGGCCATCCTCATCACAAATGACGCCCGATTTGCCGCGGATGTTGAGGCCGCCGTCGCAGAGGCGCTTGAGACGCTGCCGCGCCGTCAGATTGCGGGTGCTTCCTGGGCGGATTTCGGCGCGATCATCACGGTCGCGGATTGGGATGAGGCCGCGAATCTCGTCAATGACATCGCGCCGGAGCATCTTGAAATCATGTTTGAAGATGCGGACGGGTTTTCCCGCAAGGTGCGTCATGCCGGGGCCATGTTTATCGGGCGGCATTGTCCCGAAGCGATTGGCGATTATGTTGGCGGGCCCAATCATGTTCTGCCGACAAATCGCACCGCGCGCTTTGCTTCAGGGCTTTCCGTCTATGATTTCCTGAAGCGCACCACCACGATTGGCGCCGCGCAGGACGGTTTGCAGAAGCTCGGCCCTGCCGGTGAAATCCTCGCGCGGGCAGAGGGGCTTGACGCCCATGCACAGAGTATCGCTTTGCGCCTGCAGAAGTGACGCAGGCAAACTTTGAGGCATGACAAAATTTATATGAACGGGCCGTTTTGCTTGACGGCGCCGTGCGGACTCGCACATACGCTTGAGCAGCCTGTCGCACTATGCGACATCTGAACAGAACATGAATGGAGTATCAAGGGACACAATGTCGAAGGAAGATATGATCGAGTTCAGTGGAACTGTCACTGAACTTCTACCAAATGCCATGTTTCGCGTCACTTTAGACAATGAGCACACGATCCTCGCCCATACAAGCGGCAAAATGCGCAAAAACCGCATCCGCGTTCTGGCAGGTGACCGCGTCAATGTTGAAATGACGCCTTATGATCTGTCCAAAGGTCGGATTACGTTCCGCTTTAAGTGACGCGTGGCGACCTCCCCACATCCTGCCCTGATTCTCGCCTCCGCCTCGCCGCGGCGCGTCGCCTTGCTGCGGCAGATCGGCCTGGCGCCGGACGAGATCCTTCCGGCGGAACTTGATGAGACACCGTTAAAAGGTGAGCTTCCACGTGCCTGCGCTATCCGGCTTGCAGAGGCTAAAGCACGAGTCATCGCGGACCAGCTTGACCGTCCCGCTTTGATCCTGGCGGCGGATACGATCGTGGCTGTCGGGCGTCGCATTCTCCCGAAAGCTGAGAACCCGCAACAGGCAAGAGAATATCTGGCGCTTCTCTCCGGGCGTCGTCATACCGTTTACACAGCCATTTCGATGCGCCCTTCGAAAGCCCTGACGGAAGGTCGATGCGCCTCCCGTGTGGTGGCGTCTAAAGTCGCCTTCTCCTGCCTGACGCCGCATCATATTGAGGCGTTGATTGCCGCCGGAGACTGGCAAGGCAAGGCAGGTGGCTACGCTTTGCAAGGAATGGCCGCACGCTTCATTCGCTTTATTTCCGGAAGCCCGTCCGCCGTGATCGGGCTCCCGCTTTTTGAAACGTCTCAGCTTCTGCGAGGTCAACCGCACTCTTGGTTTCGCCCGGGCATCATGGAGTCCGCGACATCTCACCGCATGTGACAGAACCGAGAGGGCAAGGCGGTTTGACGACCTCAGAACGCCCGAGGGAAGAATGGCGGCCATGATGAAAATCGCGGTGGATTGGAGCCCCGGAGAGGCGCGCATCGCCGCCCTCCTTGATGGCGTGCTCGTTGATTTTTCACTGTGGCGCCCCGGTAAACCGGATGGCTTCGGCGATATTCATTGCGTGCGGATCATCCGCCCCGTTCCCATTATGAAAGGCGCTTTCGGCCGGATATTGTCGGGCGAGGATGTGTTTGTCACCGGCATCTTTCCGGAAGGTGCTTCGGTGACAGCCCGCGTCACCCGCGCCGCGCAGGGCGGCAAGGGCGCGCGCCTCCAGCCACTCCAGTCTGACGCCATATGCGACGCGCCGACCTGCCTTCAGCAAGGGCCGAGCCCGTTGGAGGAAATGGCCGCGCGCTATCCTGAAGCCCGGATCCTCATTGATACGCCCTCCCTCGCGGCCCGTCTGTCGTCAGACCTGCGCCCACGGTTGGAACGTGTCGCCTGCGCCTTTGACGAGGATATAAAGGACCAATGCAGCGCCCTCACGCATGAGGACATCGCTCTCCCCGACAATATGAGCGCGCACGTGACGCCAAGCGCGGCGCTTTGCGCGATTGATCTTGATGACGCGGACACCGCCGCCGCCTCGGCCCGATCGCAATTTGACCGGAATGTCGCGATCTTCCCGACGCTTGCCCGGGAGATCCGCCTGCGCAACATCAATGGCGTCATCCTGATCGACCCGGCGGGCGTACCGACACGCAAGCGCGCTGCACTGATCCCCTTTTTGCAAGATGCTTTTCGGGATGATCCACTAAAACCGCATGATTTCGGCGCGACACCGTCTGGCTTGCTGGAATTAACCCGGCCACGCCGTCGACCCCCTTTGCATGAGCTTCTCTCATCACCACACGGTATTGGGCTCGCCGCTTTGCGGCAGGTCGTGCGCACTTTGTCGGGCATGCCCACCCATCATAAATTATGTCTGAAAGCGTCCTTCGCCATCATTGATGCTTTGCAAAAGGATGTCGCAGCTCTAGAAGATGTGTCGCGAATCCTGGGATATGAACTTCCCCTGATGGCCATTCCGGATTACCCTCCCGCGCATTGGAGTTTTTCCTGATGTCGCAATGCCCGATCTGTCGTAAAGACAGTGTCGCCCTTTACCGTCCCTTCTGCAGTAAACGTTGTGCCGATCTCGACCTTGGCAACTGGTTTCGGGGGAATTACCGCGTTCCGTCGGCGCGGGAAGATGAAATCCCGTCTTACGAGGAAAGTGAGGGTGAAAAAGATCAAGATGCCACTTGATCAACCCTCCCACATCCACTAAACCGTGCGCAGCGCCATTGGGGCGCTGTGCCCAAGTAGCTCAGTTGGTAGAGCATGCGACTGAAAATCGCAGTGTCGGTGGTTCGATCCCGCCCTTGGGCACCATCTGCCTTACTCAGAGGCGTGGCCCCCCTTTACGCCGATTGATGACAACGCGTCATTGTGCCTCAGTGCGACGCGGCGCGAACGCCCCCGTTCCGGCCCGCAGGACGATCATAATTCCCACGCAGATGATCGGGATCATCGAAAGGCTGATGGCTTTCGGGCCGCCATGCGTCAACGCCACCCCGCCCCACAATCCTGCCAGTGTGATCGCGCTGTTCCAGACGGTGGAAATCATTGCACTGGCGAGATCAATCCCTTCCCCCGCGACGGAAGCTGACGCTAATTGGATGAATGTCCCGGCCCCGCCATAGGACAGGCCCCAAAGCACCATGATCATAATGACGACATAAGGGTGCTGCGCGAAAAGTGAAGCCACGACCGTCATCAGCAGGAACATGGAGAGTGCCAGCAGGATAATGGTCTTCAGAGGTTTTTCCGTCAGTACCCCGGCAAGCCAGACTCCTGCCAGCGAAGACACACCGAATAAAAGCAGTAATGCGCTGACATGCGTCTGCAGGCCGGAGATTGACGTGAAAGGCGCAATATAAGTGTAGAGGATATTATGCGCCCCCACCCAGGCCATCGTCAGGGACAAAACGGTGATGATGCCGGGAATTTTCAGGACCTTCAGGGGGGACAAACGTTTGTCGTCACGTTGTCCGGCGAGGTCGGGCAGGCGATATGCCACCCAGAGAGCCAGTAAGAAGGCCACGCCGGAGATAAAAAGGAACGCCTCCCGCCAGCCGACCAGATTCCCCACCGCGACACCGGTCGGCGTCCCGACGGAAAAAGCCAGCGGCGCGCCCGCCATTGCAATGGCCAGCGCCTTGCCTTGCAGGCGCGATGTCACCAGCCGTTTGGCGTATCCTGCCTGAAGCCCCCAGACCAGCCCGGCGCATAACCCGGCAAGAAAGCGCGCCGAGAGGATAAGGCTAAAATGGTGCGTTATGGCCGTGATGGTGTTCATGACCAGAAAGCCGGTGATGCCAAGGAGCAATAATGGTTTACGGCGAAAACCCTGCGTCAAAGCCGTGAGGGGCAGCGCCGCAATTGTCGAACCGAACGCATATATCGTCACCATCTGGCCCGTCATGGCGCTCGAAACATGGAGCTCTGATGCGATCGTCGGCATCAGGCCTGCGGGCATTGTTTCGGTGATGATCGCCAGAAAACCCGCCATCGCGAGCGCAACAAGTTCACCAACAGGGAGCTTGTCCCGCGGTGACGTTAAAAGCGTTGACACGCCTCACCCTTCCCTAATGCGCTGTCTGATCTGATGAGGCCTGTCCGAGAAAATTTGGTGCCCCGACATGATGGCGCTTGATGGGCACGCCAACCCATCTATCGCGCGCCTGATTTCACGATGTCAGCTCATGCCACAAGCGCTTGGGGTCAGGCAAGAACGGTGCTTCACGGTGGCAACGCCGACGTGCCACGTCAAACGCGAAAACGGCCCGGAAACCGGGCCGCTGCTTGAAGATCCGCACGTGATCGCGTCGGAAATGACGGTTTCGCGTTTAGAACCGATATTCAATACCGGCTGCGACGAGCGTCGGATTGAGCGCGTTATGCGCCTTGATGAAGGTCGGGCTACCATTATCATTGGCCCATGCATGCATACGCATGAAGATCTGCTTGACGTCGAAATTGAAAAACCAGTTTCCGACGAGCTGATAATCAAACCCGGCATTGACGGATGGGCCACCTGTGAAGCCGACATTAAGCTTCTGCACAACGCCACCAGCAGGGCTCATATTATGAAACCAGGCCAGAGTTCCGCCGACGCCGATATACGGGTTGAAGCGCTTATGCGGACGGAAATGCCACGCGAAAGTGATGGTCGGCGGAAGGACCCAGGCACTGCCCACATCGATCTTGCCCAAAGGTGTCCCTTGCGCCGCAACCTCGTGACGCGAGCTGGCCGCGATGAGATCGACGGAGAGATTATCCGTCAGGAAATACATGAAGGTCAGTTCCGGCATGACCTGGTTTGTCGTTGAAATGTGGCCCGATATCGGTTTGTTCGCGAGCCAGACTTTACTATCCATGTCCTGCGGCAGGACACCCAGCGCGGAAAGGCGGACGATGAAATCACCCTTGCCGAAGCCGATCTTGGTGGAGGAACAGGTTTTGAAGATCCCGCAAGCATGGTCCGACATCGCGGCCTTCGGCGGCATGACCTGCGAGGTCGTCAATGGTGCATTGACGTAAGCCGCGCTGGCCGGAGGCGCTGCCTGTTGCGCATGGGCGACCTGAAACGTCGCCGCCGAGAGGAAGGAGCCTGTTATGGCGGCCAGGCAGCTTTTGATGGAGAAGGTCATATCGCACCCTGATAAAGCAATTTCAACGGCGCAGTTATTTGACAGAAAGTAAAAGGCTTCCTTGATCAGGATCAATAGGCTATCCTTAATTTCAAACCGTTGCAGTAATACCACATATGTGGCGCAGGCGCTGAATGATGAATTTTTCTCCTTGTATGCTAAAACCCGAATCCGAGACGCCGTTACTTCCCAACGGTAAGGGAGAATGCACCATCTGTGCCGCACGGGAGCGCAGTATCTGTGCGATTTTCGAGCCGGCCCAATTGCCGGAGCTTGAGAAACATCTCCAACGCGTCGCCTTCCCTGCGGGAAAAGTGTTCATTGAGGAGGGAAGCGAGGCGGACCGCTTTTATGTCGTCACTCAGGGCCATGTGCGCTTATTCAATTCCATGCCGGACGGGCGACGGCAGATCACCGGCTTCGCCACCGCAAGCGACTTTATCGGCCTGGCCAGTTGCAAAAATTTCGCGTTCAGTGCCGAGGCCCTGACCCCTTTGCGCGCCTGCCAGTTTTCCGTCTCTGAGATGAGTTTCCTGCGGCGCCATTTCCCGGCGCTTGAAAAACGCCTGCTTGAAGAAGCCTCGCGCGAGCTTGTCCGTGCGCAGAGGCGCATGCTTCTGCTCGGTCGCAAAACCGCCAGTGAGCGCCTTGCCAGTTTTCTGAGAGAGCGCTTCCTTCTCAACAAGGCGGCGCTCGGCCACCTTGCCCTGCCCATGACGCGGATGGATATCGCCGATTATCTGGGCCTGACCATCGAGACGGTCAGCCGCACCTTCTCCGCATTTCAACGGCAGGGGTTGATCCATATCCCCCACACGCGCAACGTTCTGATTCAGGATATTGAGGCGTTATCAGCGCTTGCCGATGGTAATACCACGTCAAAGCGCCGTCACTTCTGACGCTCAAAGCCGCGATTGCGCGCCTCAGGACGGAAAAAAACGTTTTGTGAACGCGTTCAAGCCAACCTGCCGCGCCGTACGCAGCCGCGCCGCCCTTAACACCGCTTTCGTCTGACGTATCGCGTGGTCGAGATCATCATTGACAATATTATGGTCAAATTCCGCCCAATGCGACAATTCATTCTGCGCGGCACGCATCCGGTTCTCAATTGTCTCATTGGAGTCGGATTGGCGTCCGCGCAGGCGACGTTCCAGTTCCTCAATTGAGGGAGGGAGGATGAAGATGCTCACGACATCGTCGGGCAAGGCGGCCCGCATCAAACGGTGTCCCTGCCAGTCAATATCAAAGACCATGTCATAGCCATCCGCGAGCGCTTCTTCGACCGGGCGGCGCGGCGTGCCGTAACCATGGCCGAACACTTCCGCCCATTCCAGCAGATCGCCCTGTGCGATCATCTCGTCATAAGCTTTCCGGTCGCGGAAATGGTAATGCACGCCCTCTTTCTCGCCCGGGCGCGGTAGACGGGTCGTCACGGAAACGGAATGCATCAGACGTGACTCAGACGCACGCAAGGCGTTGGCGATCGTTGATTTCCCCGCACCGGATGGCGCGGAAATAATCAGACACACACCGCGCCTTTTGATCGAATCGTTCATGCAAGCAACCTTTGCCGCCGCGCAACCCGTGCAGCTATCAGACCCATCTTTTACTCGGCTCCTCGCTCCAGGCCGTTCGGACACCACTGACCTGCATGAGATTATTGATCAGGGCGCCGTAATCGCTTCGACCGCGCAGTAGAAACGACAGGGCAAGATATCCCTTATTATTGTTTCGATCCTGGCGCACATGCAGGACCTCATACCCCCCGCGCCGGATCGCATCCTGCACGCGGCCGCTCAAACTGGCCTCATCATCCCCCCTGACGACGATAACGCCGTCATTGACACGATTGCGCATGATGCGCCCGACAAATTTATGCGTCAGAAGCATGACGGCGAGGTAACAGAGCGTTGTGAAAATCGCGACGACGACCATCCCCGCGCCCGCCGCCATCCCCAGCGCCGCCGTCAGCCAGACGGAAGCCGCCGTTGTCAGGCCGCGCACCGTATCGCGCCGCATGAAGATGACACCACCGCCGATGAAGCCCAGACCTGACACGATCTGCGCGGCGACACGTGACGGGTCGAGAACGACGCGGCCCGACGAGAGCACGTCGGTGAAACCATATTTGGAGACGATCATGAAGAGCGCTGCCGCAACTCCGACCAGCGTATAAGTGCGGAAACCCGCGCTCTTCTGGCGGTATTCCCGCTCAAGCCCGATAATCGCGGAAAGGATGAAGGCGAGGATCAGTTCCATCACCTGCATCCACCCATCACCATTATTCTGCCCGACGGGCCAGATCGATATCAAGGGCCGCGCCTCCCCGGTTTTTGTAATTCACGATGCGTAGGGCTACCCACTTGGCCTCTCGCAACGTTATAACGACTGGACACGTGAAAGGGAACCACATGCCCTTCATGGACGACCCCGTGAGATGCCGAGATAACCCTGCCCATGACTGATAAAACCGCAACCGATACATTGCTCGATGAACTTGTCCGCCGCACCCCGCCCGCCAATCTGGAGGCCGAGATGGCATTGCTGGGCGCGCTTCTGACGAACAACAAAGCCTATGAGCATGTCTCGGATTTTCTGGCGGCAGAGCATTTCGCGAATGCAGTGCATGGCAAGATCTACGGCGCAATTGCCCGGCGGATTGATCGCGGGATGTTGGCAGACCCAATCACGATGCGGGCGGATTTTGAACATTCCGGGATGTTGGAGCCGGTGGGCGGCACCGCTTATCTGGGGAAATTGCTCGCCTCCATGGTGGGTATCGTCAATGCGGGAGAGTATGGCCGCGCCATCCATGATGCCTGGATCAGACGGCAACTCATCGATATTGGTGAAAACGTCGTCAATAATGCCTATGGCGCCACGACGGAGCTCGCGGGCTCTGAGCAAATTGAGGCAGCGGAAGAAACGCTTTTCAAGCTCGCGACGGATAAGGGGCAGGATGGCGGGTTTGTCGCGTTTGATCGCGCACTGGCAACCGCGTTGGAGGTGGCGGAACATGCTTTTCTCCGCACGGGTGATGTCAGCGGCCTGACATCCGGCTTGCGGGATTTTGATAAGAAAACCGGCGGGCTGCACCCGTCCGACTTGTTAATTATCGCCGGGCGTCCCGCGATGGGCAAAACGGCGCTGGCCACGAAAATCGCTTTTTCCGCCGCGCGCGCCTTGATGCAGGAAGCGGCGGACAGCAACACGCAGCCGCGCGGTTCGGTCGCGATTTTCTCGCTCGAAATGTCATCGGAGCAGCTTGCGACACGTATCCTCTCCGAGCAGGCGGAAATTTCGAGTGAGCGCATTCGTCGCGGGGATATTGGTCAGAAGGAATTTGACCGGTTCGTCCGCGTGACGCGTGAACTCCAGGAATTACCCCTCTTTATCGACGAGACGCCGGCCATCAGCCTCTCCGCGATGCGGACGCGCTGCCGCCGTCTGGCCCGCACGAAAGGGCTGAGCCTCGTTGTGGTGGATTACCTGCAATTGATGCGCCCCGCCGTCGGAACGAGGCCGGAAAGTCGCGTGCTGGAAATCTCATTGATCACGCAGGGGCTGAAAGCGATCGCGAAGGAATTATCCGTGCCGGTGATCGCGCTGTCTCAGCTTTCCCGACAGGTGGAATCGCGGGAGGATAAAAGGCCGATGCTGTCGGACCTGCGTGAGTCCGGCTCGATTGAGCAGGATGCCGATGCCGTCATGTTCGTCTATCGCGAGGAATATTACCTTAAACAGCGTATGCCCAAAGAGACGACTTATGAAGGCGCGGAAAAATATCAGGCGGCTTTGGATGACTGGCACCGAAAAATGGACCTCGTCCATAATAAGGCCGAACTGATCCTGGAAAAACAGCGTCACGGCCCGACCGGAACCATCCCCCTTTACTTTGAAGGAGAGTTTACGCGCTTCGCTGATCTCGACACGCATCATGAGGTGTGACGGCACCCTTTTGGACAAAGAGCGCCGCCAGTTCGGATTGGAACTGCCTTAGAAATCCGCTGTCATCGGGTCAGGCCCGACGCGTCCGTCAGCGCGGTCCATTTTTTCAATGTCAGCGAGGTCGGATGCGTCCAGACGGAAATCGAACACGTCGATATTTTCCCGGAGGCGCTGGTGGTTCGATGATTTCGGGATGACGACAAGGCCCTGATCAAGATGCCAGCGTATCACAATCTGTGCCGGTGATTTCCCGTATTTCTTCGCGATCTTCTGGATCACATCAGCATCGAGATTGGCGCCACGCCCAAGGGGACTCCAGGATTCTGTGATGATCCCGTGTTTTTCATGAAAGGCGCGCAAGTGACGCTGCTGAAAAGCCGGGTGCAGCTCAATTTGATTAATGACTGGCACTTCACCCGTTTCATGAATGATCCGCTCAAGGTGTTCAACATTGAAGTTTGAAACGCCGATTGACTTAATGCGGCCCTCTTTTTTCAGTTCAATAAGCGCCTTCCATGTCTCGACATAGAGGTTGTTTTTCGGCGCGGGCCAGTGGATGAGGTAGAGGTCCAGCACGTCAAGGCCGAGCTTCTTCATGCTCTCATCAAAGGCGCGGCGGGCCGCATCATAGCCGTGGCCCGTATTCCATAATTTGGTCGTGACAAAAAGGTCACGATGGCGTTTGACCGCCTGACCGACGCCCTCCTCATTATGGTAAAATGCGGCGGTGTCGACCATTTTATACCCGACCCCGGCCGCGAAATTGACAATCTCCGCCGTTTCATCCGCCGGCGTCTTATAAACGCCGAGGCCAAGTTGCGGGATGGCTTTTCCATCAAGCATTTTGAGTGTGAAATCCGGCGCATCCGCATGCTGAATGGTGGGTTCAGGTTTCGGCATAAAAGCCTCCTTGTCGTCTTTTGCAAGTCATGTGAAATCTCGTGCCTGTCAGCGCGGGGATGTTCAGACGCGTGAGACACGCGCGCCGCATCCCGGTTCGGCAAGCATCCTGATTAAAAAGAGCCAAGCGCGGTTCGCCCGGTTTTCAAACGAGTCAACGCCCAGAAGGCGGGGTGCATATGCCGCATCCCACTCTCCCAATCCTGCCAAGTCTGACAGGATGAGGAGATCGTCACGGCCGCCCCCTTCTGCGTGAGGCCCGGCTTGCGCCATGCCGTGGCCGCTTCGGACCGGGTATAACCCCTCAAACTCAACCTTCTTTCCGAACCTCATCGTCCTTCGCGTGACGCGCCTGTTTGAACTCTCCCGTCATAAATAAGAAGGTAAACTGCAATTTAAACCCTCATCTGAGGCTTTCCCTCCTGATGCGCGTGCTGCGCACGTCGTCGACAGGGTTGAGGGCGGCGCGACTGCGTTATCTTTATCATGACCGCGCAGCGCACCCCTTGCAGATCGCAGATGGATGATCAATCCGCTCTCAGCCCGTAAAAGTCGAGCATGGGCTTGATGTCGGGCGAATGACCCGTGAAGGCTTCAAACATCGCGTCGTAATCCTCCGTATGACCACGGGAGAGCACGAGGTCCCGGAAGCGCTGGCCATTCGCCCGCGTCAAACCGCCATGCTTCCTGAACCAGTCAAAAGCGTCATGGTCCAGCATCTGGGTCCAGAGATAAGCGTAGTAACCGGCCTGATATCCATTCCCCCAAATATGCAGGAAGTAGGAGCTGCGATAACGCGGTGGCACATGGGCCGTGTCGAGCCCGCTTTTTTCCAGCATGTTGCTTTCGAACCGATCAACATCCTTGATTTTGCGATTAGGCGACATGGTGTGCCACTTCATATCCAGCATAGCGGCGGATACGACTTCACCCAAGCGGTGACCCGCATTGAAATGACGTGCGTCAAACAGTTTTTTCTGCAATGACTCAGGCATGGTCGCGCCGGTCTGGTAATGGCGGGCATAATGGGCGAAGACTTTGGGGTAAAGCGCCCAGTTTTCGTTAAATTGCGACGGAAACTCCACAAAGTCGCGCGCGACGTTTGCGCCGGAAACGGAAGGGTAAACCTGATCGGCGAAGAGTCCGTGCAAAGCGTGCCCGAACTCATGAAACATCGTGATCACATCATCGAACGTGATCAATTGCGGCTGGCCCGGCGCTGCCTTGACGAAATTGCCGACATTATAAATGACGGGTTTCTGCTTCAGAAGCTTCGATTGCTCCACGAAATTCGACATCCATGCGCCGCCAAATTTATTGTCGCGCGCAAAATAGTCGAAATACATCAGCCCGAGAGGCGCATCATCCTTATCGCGCACCTCATAAACCACCACGTCGGATTGATAGACCGGAATATCATGGCGCTGATTGAAAGTGATGCCGTACAACGATGTCGCGGCGTAGAAAACCCCGTCTTCAAGCACGGTCTTCAGCTCAAAATAAGGTTTGAGATCATCCTCACTATAGCCCAGCGTTTTCCGACGTAATTTATCCGCGTAAAAATCCCAGTCCCAAGGCGCGAGGCTGAACGTGCTGCCTTCCGCCTGTATCAATTGCGTGAGGGCCTGCTCCTCCTCATCCTGCGCGGCGCGGGTCGGCGCGACAAGTTGGTTCATGAAGTCATTCGCCGCTTCCGGCGTTCTGGCCATCTGATTTTCCAACTGATAAGCGGCGTAATTCCTGAAGCCGAGCAGCCGCGCCTTTTCGGCCCGGAGGTGCGCGATGCGCACGATCAGCGCGCGCGTGTCATTGCCATCATTCTGTTCCGCACGCGTCCAGCTCTTCTCAAAGAGAGCGTGGCGCGTCTCACGATCTTTCAGGACGGCAAGCGACGGCTGCTGTGTCGTATTCTGAAGCGGCAAAAGCCACCGCCCTTTATGCCCCGCCGCCCCTGCCGCATTATATGCCGTGCTCAACGCATTTGCGTCGAGGCCGCTGAGTTTCTTCTCAACATCGACGACAAGCCCCGCCGCTTTGGTCGCGGCCACCAGCTTTTGCTGGAAAGATGATTCAAGGACAGAGAGCTTGCTGTTCAGATCTTTCAGGCGGGTCTTTTCCCGCGATGACAATGAGGCACCGGCATGGAGGAAACGATGATACCACTCCGTCAGGACATGCATCTGCTCCTGCGTCAGGTCCAGGCTGTTGCGCTTATGAAAGACGGTCGCCACGCGATTGAAAAGCGCGGTGTTGAGATAAATTTCATCCTCATGCTGCGTGAGGAGGGGCGCAAACTTTGTCTTGATGGCGTCGAGGCGCGGGTTGCTGTTGGCGCTGTAAAGATTATCAAACGTCATATCGACGCGGTGCAGCGTGCTCCCGGCGCGCTCAAGCGCTTCAATCGTATTGACGAAATCCGGGCGATCCGGGTTGGCGGTGATGGCGTGGATCTCGTTATTCTGCTCCTGCATCCCCTGCTCAAAAGCCGGCGGGAAATCCGCATCGGTGATCAGGTCGAAACGCGGCGCTTCATAGGGAAGAGTGCTGGGTTGAAGGAGAGGATTCGTGCGCGCCAGGGCACTGCTCCCCATAAGCGCGAGAACGGCAAATGCACCGGCCATGTGGCGCGGGTGGAGGATACCCATTTTGATCCCTTCCTCTTTTGTTGGTTACAGCAGGGTCGAGCTTACAATGAAAACCGCGCATTCAGGAAGATCGTGCGTGGCATCCCGACAAAAAGATAATCCGTCTGTAGAAACCCCCAATAATTCAGGTTCTGCACGTTATCCATTTCTGCCTGTAACGACACATGATGGCGCGCCACATCCATATCGTAGCGCGCCCGGAGGTTCAGAAGGGTATAATGCGGCACTTTATAAAGATTACGGCTGTCCCCCCACATTGACGACGTGTGATGCACCTCCGCCTCAACCGAAAATCCCGGGAGATACGCAAAGCCCTTATGGAGCGTGAACATATTCTGCACGGTCGGGACACCTTCAATCGCGTTCCCAACGATACCGGGGTCGGCCCTTGTGTAACGCCCATATTCCATCCCGATACTATCTGACAGCACAAACCCCGCGGGGAGACGCCATTTGGCCGCCCACTCCGCACCGCAATAGGTCGTTGACCCATCAGATACGAAGACATTCTGCGCATTGGCATATTGGGCACCCCGCGTGATCTGATAAAGCGCGGCGGTCATTGACCATTTTTTCCGATCGATTTTCGCCCCGAGTTCCACTTGATCTGACCGGATGGGGGGCAGGTTGGCGAAAGCATTGACGTAATTCGTCGCAACCGTGCCGCCGCTCTCCAATGCCTGGACGTAACTCACATAAAAGGTCGTATTCCGCCACGGATGATAGAGCAGGGCGACAGTCGGGGTCAGCGGATGGGCACGCTCGGACGTTGAGATTTGCTTGGCATCCCAACTTTTCTGGCCGAAAATCGTGTAACGCAATCCGGCGAGCAGGGACCATTGCGGGCTGAAATCCAATGTGTCACTGAGGAAAAACCCGGTCTGGTCCGAGTGGTAGGTGCGGTATGTCGCCGTGTTGAACGATCCCTGCCAGGTTCGAGGCAGAATGGGGCGATAGAGATTCTGCATCCCGAGATTGATCGTTTTAAAGTCATAAGGGAGGAATTTCTCCAACCCCTGCCAGGCGATCCCGGCCGTCACGTGATGGCGCCAGGCGCCGGTTGCGACCTGCCCCGTTAAAATCACCTGTGTCTGGTTATAGGCGGCCCAACTGCCGGGATTGGTGCGTAAAAGCGCGTCGTAATTACCGCTTCGATCCTGAAGCGGCATCCATTCACCCTTATAGCGCCGGTAATCCCGACTATGGCTGTAATCAGTGCGCAGATTCCAGCTGTCACGAATATGCCATTTCAACCCCGTGCCGAGGAAAATCGTGTGCGACGTGAAAAACGTGCCGGGATTGACCGTCAGGTTTTTATGTCCACTGATCGCGGGGGGGAGCGGCCCCTTTCCGAAGGATGATGGATCAGCGATGTAAAAATTCTGGATTCCCTGGTTAATGACGCGGCTCTGATAGAGCGCATCCGCCGTCCAGGTCAGGTTATGCGTGAGCCTGACATCGGTGGAGAGAGAACCGGAATAACGTTTGAGATGGGACCCGTTATAGGTTGGCCCCTCCTCATGCGTGAGGTTGAGACGGTAACCCACGATATCATTCCTGAAAAACCGGCCTCCCACATCGAGATGCTGCAACATGACGGCGTTGGCGCTATAGCCGATATCGACTGACAAGGTCCGCCGTTCCGTCGGCTTCTTCGTGACAAAATTGGCGATCCCGCCAGGCGCGTTGAACCCGTACATGAACCCGGAAGCCCCTTTGAGGAGCTGGATCGACTCAAAACTTTCAACCGGGAGTTCAACCGTCGTCATGAAAAACGGTGTGCCGTTAATCTTATAACCATTATAATCGTCAAGCGGGATGCCGCGCACATTGAGGGAATAGGCGTTCATGGAATATGTGTCGCCCAGACGGACGACCGACCCATCATTCTCAAAAACGCGCCCCAGTGATTTAACCTGACGGTTCTTCAGGCTGGCCTCGTTGATGACCGTGACGGAGTAGGGCAGATCCAGGATGCGCCGGTTGCCGAGCGCACCATTATCGACAAGCGATGCCCGCGCCCGAACCTGTACCCGCTCCTCCCCTTTAGCCTCCAGCGCCGACTTGTTCCCGGGGGGCAGCGTTGCTACTGGCGCCTTTTCTTCCGCTTGATGTCGGCGCTGCATGGATGAGTGATCATCTCGATGGCGGGGCCGGAAAGAGGGCCGCTCCTCCGCATGGGCGAGGTCACCGCAAACCACGATGCTGATCAGGGGCCAGAGCATTTGGGATCGTTGGGAAGCGATGAAGGTCATTGCACGACTCTGTTTAGTGGATCGTTAATATCCAACTTATGCAGCAGTGCTTTTATGCGATCAACTCACCCATATCGTTTAATGCGGGGCACTGTGGCGAACTTGCCATGGGCACGCCCACCACCCCGCTTATTCAGAACCCGATCATGGCATCGCCGCCGAAGGTGAACATGCCGGCATTCCGCCCCGCATTGAAAGGGGACGTCCCGTTCAGGGAGCGGTCAAACCTGATCTCCGGTCGCAAAGCGAAGACGCGCAGATTTTTCAGGACAGGGGGGCGGTACGTCAGGCCGAGCGTCAGCGCACCGTAAGTTGTCGGCGGCGCGGTTTCAGCAGGCGCGTAATTATTGAGAAAGGCATTCATGTAGGCGCGATTATTCAGAAAGCTCACGACAAACGCTCCGCCATTATCGCGATAGATTTCGCCGCGGTAATTGAGAGAGAGGTTCGGTGAAATTTTGTAACTCAGGAAGGAGACAAAGCTATAAGCCTCCGCCCGCAGGCCGACATCATGCAGGAAATTGAGTTCCCCTGTGAGGGAGAGGCGATCATTGACGTCATAACGGACGGAAAGGTCATTCCAATAACGCTGCGCGCTATCCGCCCGGATCCCTAACGCATTGACCGAATCCTCCGGCCCGAGGCGCGACAAGCCATTGATTGTCATTTTACCATGGGCGAGGCCCGCAAGCGTAAATCCCAGATATCCCGCCATGCTGGTATTACTTGCATTGCGCCCCCAGGTGGACTGATTGCCCGTATCAATCCCGAAATGAATATCGAGATCGGAGGTGACATGCCAATGCGCCATCGCCCCCAGATGCTCAAACGGCACGGAATATTGCGATGTGTAAGCGAGCGTATAGAAAGGCCGCGCCGAGGGATCCAGAACTTCAACCCCCATCGGGGCCTGAAGAATACCGAGATTAAGATCGACCCCGTGCGGCGTCACCCATGGAAGATGGACATCCAGATGCGCCTGGGCCGGGATCAACTGATATCGGTCCGATGTCATGTGATCCGACACGCCCAGCAGATGGTAGTAACGCGCATCCGACCCGTAAAGGCCCTGAATGACGAAGCCGATCTGATATTTCTGCACGGCGTCATCCAAGGCGCGGGACAGCGTCAGACTGACCTGATTCAACTGGGCCTGATTGGCGTGATCCGCGAGAAAATCGCCGAAATTAATGCCGCTGGCGGGACGCGCCAGGTTGGCCATGATCCCCCCTTCCATCAAGCCCTGAAGCGTGACATCCCGGAGCCACCTATTCGGCGCGTGCGCAAAAACATGGATGTCGGCGCGGGAGACCGGGGCGAAGGAAACCACGCTGAGGAAGGTTATTGTTACGATAACGCAATATTTAAGGCCGCCCGAAAACTTCATAAGAAATGGTCCTTCACATGGCCGGAAAAGCGCGCCCGATCATCATCGCGGCATTTTCATAGAATGCATTTCCCGCGATTCGATGCAATATCAAAATGAAATTTTAACGATGCGCGTGACGCTGATTTGAAACTTCAGCAAAAACAAAGGATAAATATCCGGCAAACACGGCCGCATGTCAGGCTGGTCGCGCCGGGTCAGATCATGTCGCACCGGCTTTGAGGAGAGAAAGATGCGCGTTGAAAATTTATACGGACCCAAACCTTATCGCGGATTTCTATTCGATATGGATGGCACACTCCTGACATCGATCATCGCGGCCGAGCGTGTCTGGGGACGATGGGCGGCGCGTCATGGGTTGGATGTCGCGGCGTTTCTGCCCACGATCCATGGTAAACGCACTTGTGAAACCATCCGGGAACAAAATCTGCCCGGCATTGACCCGCAGCAGGAAGCTGACTGGATCACGGCGCAGGAATTGGAGGATACAGAGGGTGTCGAGGCGATTGCCGGGGTCAAGGCATTCGTGGAAAGCCTGCCGCGCCACGCCTGGGCCGTTGTCACGTCGGCGCCGCGCCGCCTGGCCCTCAGGCGTATTGCAGTTGCCGGCCTGCCCCTGCCCGACTTGCTGATTGCGGCGGAAGACGTTCAACATGGCAAACCGGCGCCGGACTGCTTCCTGCTCGGTGCCGAGAAATTAGGTGTCAAAATTGACGACTGCCTGATTTTTGAAGATGCGCCTGCGGGAATCCAGGCGGCCGAGGCCAGTGGCGCAGATGTCGTCGTCATTGGCGCCACGCATGAAAAACCCATGCAGACACCCCATAAAATCCTGATGCATTATCGCGACATTAAGATTGACGGGAATGATCGTGACGGTTGGCGCATTCTGCATCACGGGTAAAGCGACCTCTTTATACGGAAAAAACCTGTCAAACCGCGTTTGCGTCGCTGTCCAGACCTTGAAAAATCCGTTGCGCCACGCCACCTGACGCGAGAATAACGCATGAAAGCTGGTGCATAGCCACGCGATTGAAAGAGGACATCATGACCGACACGCCGCATGACACACAATCCGGAGTTGAGAAGCACGCTTTCAGTGCCGAAGTAGGTCGGCTTCTCGACCTCGTTGTTCACGCCCTTTATTCCGAACGGGAAATATTCCTGCGGGAATTGGTGGCGAATGCGGCGGATGCCCTTGATAAACGCCGCTTCGAGGCGCTGACGACACCATCTGAAGCCCTGCCGGATGGCGCGTCCATCCGCATCGCGCCGGATAAGGAGAAGCGCCTCCTCACGATCAGCGATGTCGGTGCGGGGATGAGTCATGATGAACTCGCGCAGAATCTCGGCACCATTGCACGATCAGGCACGCGCGCCTTCGGGGAAAAGCTCAGCGCGGCAAAACCGGAGGACCGGCCGAGCCTGATCGGGCAGTTCGGCGTCGGTTTCTACGCCGCCTTTATGGTCGCGGACCATGTTGATGTTATTTCCCGCAAAGCCGGTGCGCCGGATGCTTTTCAATGGTCCTCGGATGGGAAGGGCAGCTTCGAAATTTCCCCCGCCTCGCGTGAGGCGGGGGGCACGGATATCGTGCTGCACATGAAGGAAGATGCCGCGGAATTTCTCGATGCATGGCGCCTGAAAAGCATCATCCGGAAATGGGCAGACCACATCACCTGGCCGATCAAACTTCAGGATGGGGAGGAGACCTCCGACGCGAATGAGGGGACGGCCCTCTGGCGCAAGTCAAAATCCGACATCACGGAAGAGCAATATACTGAGTTCTATCGGCACGTCGCCCATCAGTTTGACGCACCGTACACGACGATGCATTGGTCGGCGGAGGGGGCGACGGAATTTACCGCGCTCCTCTTCATCCCCGGTGCGCGGCCCTTTGACTTCATGGAATCGTCGCGTGAGAGCAAAGTGAATCTGCATGTCAAACGCATGTTCATCACGGATGAGGCGGGGCTCCTGCCAGCGTGGCTGCGCTTTGTCAAAGGGGTTGTGGATACGGAGGATCTCCCACTCAACGTCTCACGCGAGATGTTGCAAGCTACGCCGGTCCTGACGCGCATCCGCAAAGCCGTGACCAAACGCGTGTTGAATGAGATCCGCCAGCGCGCCACGAAGCCGGAAGATAAAGAGGGCTTCAAAAATTTCTGGGAGAATTTCGGCCCCGTCCTGAAGGAAGGGATCTGGGAAGATGCTGAATATCGTCAGGAGATCGCGTCTCTTTCCCTGTTCCGGTCAACATATTCGGACGATGCCACCACATTGGATGATTATGTCGCACGGATGAAAGACGGGCAGGCGCATATTTACTTCCTGACGGGCGATAATGTGGAAAGTCTCGCCCATTCAGCGCAGCTCGAAGGGTTCCGCGCACGCGGCATTGAGGTCCTGCTGCTTTCTGACCAGGTGGATGGCTTCTGGCCGGAGCGTCTCGGCAGTTATAAAGAGAAGACCCTCCGCGCCATCAGCCAGACCCATGGGGATCTCGACAAGTTCGCGGCACCGACGCCGGAGGGGGAGGCCGCTTCGCTGGAAAAACTCCTTCCCGCGCTGAAGGCGGCGCTTGAGGGCCGGGTGAAGGACGTCAAAAGCACGAACCGGCTTGTTGATAGTGCCGTCGTCATCACCAGCGAGGGCGGTCCGGATATGATGATGCAGCGCTTGATGCGGCAATCCGGTCAGGCTATGCCTGCCATATTGCCGATTTTAGAGATCAACCCCCATCACGCTCTGATCCGCAATCTGGCGGCACGTGCAGATCGCGATGAGTCCGTTGAGGATTTCGCCGCCGTCCTCCTCGATATGGCGCGCGTCAATGAAGGGGAGCCCTTGGGGGATGCCTCGGCGTTTATCCGTAAACTGACGACGATGCTGGTTTCGGCCTCCGCCTGAAACCGTCAGCGCTGAGATGGAGGGGGTACTCCTCTCCATCTTCTTACTGAATGCGCCTTGCAGGGTGGTGAAGTTGGGTCGATAAAGGCCCAGCCTGCCTTTGGTGGGCTGCCCATCCATGGAGCAAGATGTTTAAAGGACCAATCAATGCAAGCGCCTGCCGCCTCCATGAACAGCTTGAAAAACGGCCCTGATGATCGCGGTCGGTTCGGGACGTTTGGCGGGCAGTTTGTCGCTGAAACCCTTATGCCCCTCGTGCAGGCATTGGACGCGACCTATCAGGCGGCAAAAAAAGACCCGACATTCTGGGAAGAGCTTCATTATTACTTCAAACATTATATCGGGCGCCCCAGCCCTCTCTGGCACGCGAAACGCCTTTCGGATGAGTTGGGTGGCGCACGGATTTATCTGAAGCGGGAGGAGCTTAATCACACGGGCTCCCACAAGCTCAATAATGTGATGGGGCAGATTTTACTGGCCCGCCGCATGGGCAAGACCCGTATCGTTGCGGAAACGGGCGCGGGTCAACATGGTGTGGCGACGGCGACCGTCTGTGCGCTTTTCGGCATGTCCTGCACCATTTATATGGGCGCAACGGATGTAGCGCGTCAAAAGCCCAATGTCTTCCGCATGAAGCTTCTGGGTGCGGAGGTGCGGCCGGTAACGGCAGGGGCGGGCACGCTCAAGGATGCGATGAATGAGGCCATGCGCGATTGGGTCGCGCACGTTGCTGACACGTATTTTCTGGTCGGGACGGTCGCCGGGCCGCACCCCTACCCCGCCATGGTGCGTGATTTCCAGGCCGTCATCGGCATTGAAACCAAGGAACAGATTTTAGAGGCGGAAGGACGCCTGCCGGATGTTATCGTCGCGGCGATTGGCGGCGGGTCAAACGCCATGGGCATCTTCCATCCCTTTCTGGATGACAAGGATGTGCGCCTCGTCGGTGTCGAGGCGGCAGGGCGCGGCCTGGATAGTGGTGAGACTGCGGCCTCCATTTCCCGCGGGCGCTCCGGCGTTCTGCATGGCAATCGAACCTATTTGCTTCAGGATGAAGACGGGCAGATCCTGGAAGCACATTCGATCAGTGCGGGGCTGGATTACCCGGGCATCGGGCCGGAACATGCCTGGCTCCATGAGGTGGGACGCGCTGAATATGTGAGTGTGACGGATGTACAGGCGCTTGAGGCCTTCCAGCTTTTGACACGCACGGAGGGCATTATCTCGGCCCTCGAATGTGCGCATGGCCTCGCCTATGTTGCGCAGATCGCGCCGCATATGTCGGAAAAAGATATAATCGTGCTCAATCTTTCCGGGCGCGGCGATAAGGATATTGATACGGTGGCACATCATCTGGGGACAAAATTGTGAGCCGCATTGAAAAACGGTTTGCGCAGCTCAAAGCCGCGGGACGCGGGGCGCTTATCCCCTATCTTGAGGCTTTTGACCCGGATCGCGAGACGTCTCTGGCGCTTTTGAAGGCCATGCCGTCTAACGGTGCGGACCTGATTGAAATCGGGGTCCCGTTCTCTGACCCCTCTGCGGATGGTCCCACGATTCAGAAAGCCGCGTTGCGCGGCCTGAAAGCAGGCGCGACCTTAAGCGGTGTGCTGGAGATGGTGCAGAGTTTCCGGGAGGAGGAGGATGAAACGCCGATCATCCTCATGGGCTACCTCAACCCCATCGACAGTTACGGCGCGGAAGCTTTCTGTCGTGATGCCTCGGCCTGTGGGGTTGATGGTCTCATCATCGTTGATCTGCCCGTTGAAGAGGCGGACTTCATCATGCCGCATGCGCAGCGTTACGGGCTGGATATTATCCGCCTGATCGCGCCTAATACGCCGGAATCGCGCCTGCATTTCCTGACGGCGCAAGCTTCCGGATTTCTCTATTATGTCAGCGTCACGGGCGTAACGGGCACACGCACGGCATCTCATGAAGAGTTGGCGGCTGCCTTGCCGCGCATCCGTGCTGTAAGCCCGCTGCCAATCGCGATCGGGTTCGGCATTCGCACACCCGCCCAGGCGGCGATTGCCGTGCGGACAGGTGACGCGGCTGTTGTCGCGTCCTCCCTCATCTCAACGTTGGAAGAAACATTGCTGGATGGACGTGCGACGGCGCGGACACTCCCCTCTATCCTTCAACAACTCAAGGCGATTTCCGAGGCGGTGCATCAAAGTGCAAAAAGCAGGGTTGACGGTGACTGAAACTCAACCAGTCTGACGGCGCCGGGCAAATTTGCGGGCCAGAAGCGTGCAGGTAAAAAGCTGGATCTGATGAAAGAGCATCAGAGGCAGCACGACAATACCCACATGGGCCGGTGTAAACAGAATATTGGCCATCGGCACCCCGGATGCCAGCGACTTTTTGGAGCCGCAGAACATGAGGGCGATGGTGCTCTCGAATGACAGATGCGTATGGCGCCCCAGTCCCCATGTCAGCAACAGCACAAGCACCAGTAACAGGAAGCACGCTGAGGCGATCACGACCATATCGGCGAGGGAAACACGGTGCCATATGCCTTCAACAACCGCATGGCTGAAGGCTGTGTAAACGACAAGGATCACGGAGCCGCGATCGGTAAAGGAAAGCAGGCGCTTATGGCGCAACGCCCACCCCCCGATCCGGTGATGCAATAACTGCCCGATGAGAAACGGAAGCAGAAGCTGTGTAGCCACGCCGATCATGGCATGGAGTGAAAATATCCGCCCCTTCTGAACAAGCAGCCCGACCAGGATCGGCGTGACAAAAATGCCTACAATGTTTGACAGGGTTGCACCACAGATCGCCGCGGCCACATTGCCGCGCGCGATGGATGTCAGCGCGATGGAAGATTGAACGGTTGATGGCAGGCAGCAAAGAAACATCATGCCGCGCCATAAATCATCGCTGAAAAGATGTGGCATCAGAAACCACGCACCCAATCCCAGAACCGGGAAGATAACGAAGGTGCAGGCCAGCATGGCGCCCTGAAGCCGCCAGTCCCTGACATTTGCGATGACGGAAGCAGGCTCAAGGCGCGCCCCCTGCAGGAAGAACATGACCCCGATCATGATGGTCACGATCACATTGAGGATCGCCGCCGCCTGGCCCGCACTGGGGACAAATGTGGCGAGAAGGACTGCGACGATGAGCGCGAGCAGGAATGGGTCAGGTCGGATCATGATCGCGACAGGATGTTATTTTTTTTCAGAAGCAGCAAGGGGCTGGCCTGGGCCAGCAGTGCAGATCCAGCCGATGCAGAGTTTGAGGCGAGGAGACCGCAGCGGCGGGGTGGCAGCACGTTTAAGCTGCCACCCCGCGACGGGAAGGAATTTTACCGTTGGCGACGCCGACGCCGACGGAACAGGGAAATCACCAGGACCAGAATGACCAACCCGACAATGATAACCGTCCCGAAGATGATGTTGGAGATCAGCCGCACCGTCCAGAAACCGACATCGGCGTGACGCAGGCGTTTGACATCGGCAGGCGTCACCCGCGCTGACGGATTGCCGAAATGATTCAAGACGTAATCCGCGACAGCGGCAATCTGGGCATCGTCCAACTGGTCCTCAAATGCGGGCATAAACACCATGCCGGTATTCGTCCGACGGTGAACACCTTTGAGAATGGCGAGGACAAGATTATTCGGGTATCGGCTGCCCGTCGCCGTATTGGATGTCAGGGAAGGATAAAACTGATCTTCCGTGCCCTGACCCTGCAATTGATGGCAGGACGCACATGCGCCCACGTAAAGACGTTCACCAATGACGATTTTGCCATTTTCCATTGAACCGGGAGAGCGATTCTCCGCGCGGTCCAGAATGCCGATATCGACGCGACGCGGATTTTGGAACGCGTAATCCGGTTTTTCCTGCCCCGGATCCCGGACCGGGGGCACGGTCTTGAGATATCGCGCGATCGCGCGCAGGTCACTCTTCTGCATGAAGCGGAAGCTGTGCTGCACGGCCTCCGCCATACTGCCCGCCGCCTGGGCCTTGCCCTCAACCGCACCCTGACGAAGATAGGTAATGATCTCCTCCTCCGTCCAGCTGCCGATGCCGCTGATCGGGTCGGACGTGATGTTTGGCGCGATCCAGCCACCAACGCGGCCGCCCGCGAGCGGCTTGCTGGTTTTTTCCGCCATGAAAATATTGCGGGGCGTGTGGCAGGCGGAGCAATGCGCAAGCGCCCTTACCAGATAGCGGCCGCGCTCAACCGAGCCGGGTTTATCCTCCCCGGTGGGGATGACTGTCTTATCGGTGAAAAGGAGATTCCAACCAAACATGATCTGGCGGATATTGAAGGGAAAAGGCAGATGCGTTTTATCGACCGGAGGATACTCGACAGGTTCCACAGCCTGAGAAAAATAGACGTATAAAGCGTGCGTATCCGCGTCAGAAAGATGGGCATATTGCGTGTAGGGCATGGCGGGATAGAGGTAGCCGCGCGGCGATATGCCCTGGCGTAGAGCGCGATCAAACTGCTTCTCTGTCCAGTTTCCGATGCCATATTTTTTTGAAGAGGAAATATTCGGAACGATGATGTCGCCGAAAGGGGACGTGATTTTATAGCCGCCACCATAACTGGGATGACCCGGATTTGTATGGCACGCCATGCAATCGCCTGACCGCGCCAGATAAGCGCCGCGATCAATGAGTTTCTGATCATGTGCAGCGCGGGCCGTGCCAAGCGACAGGGCGCATGCTGAAATGACGGCACATCCCATCGCAAGGCGTTTGAGGAAGGACGCCATGGTCAGACCTCCTTTTCCAAGATGTCCGCGATACGAATGGCGAAAGCGATTGCGGTCAATGTCGGGTTGACCACGCCACTTGCCGGAATGACACCTGTCGTCGCGAGGAAGAGATTATCATGATCCCAGCTTCGGCATTCATGGTTGACGACGGAGTCCTTCGGGTCGTCCCCCATGATCGTCGTCCCCATAATATGGTCGCGATTCTGCCAGCCTGTATTATCTTCAATCACCGTGCCGTTCATTATTTTGACGATTTCGGCAAATTGGGACCGCGCGACCGCAGCACCTTTCGCGATATAATCATCCGTGTCGTAATTCACGACCATCGTCGGAATGCCCAGCGCATCGCGCCGCGTCGTCGAAGGCTGGATGCGGTTGGTCGGGATCGGCAGCATCTCAAACGTGGTCGAGAAATCGACCCAGCGTGCGGCCATGTGACGGATCTGCCTGTCAAGCTCCGGCCCGACAACGCCCTGCGAAAGCAGGCGCTCCGCAATGGCACGATTGGGGACGATATTGGTCAGGGCATGTTTGATCGCGGCATGTTCCCGCCGGAACGCGCCATCCCGCCAATTGAAGATACCGCCTTGCTGCACCTGACCGCGGCCGGGCCATAGCGGCTCATCCGCCAGAAACTGTAAGCCGATGCCCGTATGATCCATCAGATTGCGGCCGACCTGATCCGACGAGTTACCGATGTCAGACATCAGCATGAGTTTGGGAATTTCGAGACCATTCGCCGCCAGGATAAAGGCACGTGCCGTCAGCCGGACTTCCTCATGTTTTGAGGTGCGATAATGGACGGCGGCAATCTTATTGCCTTCGCCTTTTTCGATTTTGAAAACCGTGGCATCGGTGATGACCTTGCCGCCCGCTTTTTCAGTGTGGCGCGCATGGACATCACCGGAATACATGGCCCCGATCGGGCAGACGGGCATACAGTTATTATTGCCCGAGCAGCCGGGGCGACCGTCCCAGGGCTGATTCGTGCGCGCATTCGGCTCGTGCAGAAAATTGAAGCCCGACGGTGAAAGGCGGGCTTTCAGACGCTGAAAATAATAGGTTTCGGCTTCCGGCGGGATGGGATAGGGCGTGGATCGCGGCGGGAAAAGCCCTCCCATCTGCCCCGATTGGTCCTCTGAATCACTTCCGCAGACACCGAGATTATATTCGGCCCGCCCGTAATAAGGCTCAAGCGTGTCATAGGAAACAGGCCAGTCACGCCCGACGCCGTAAAGCGTCTTGAGCTTCATGTCATTGGGGATATAGCGCCACGTCGCTGCGGCCCAGTGCCATGTCGTGCCGCCGACGAGACGTAACATGCCGGGCAGATACTCAAAACTCCCCGTATTTTCAATGTAACCAGGGCTGAAGGATGAGGGGGCCCAAGGCTGGTTGGGGTAGGGATCGTTATGATTGCCTTTGCGCGGGGATGAGCGGAAATTCTCCACGATTTTCCAGCGCGGAATCCAGACGCCGGACTCCAGAATGATGACGGACTTGCCCTTCCTGGCCAGTTCAAAAGCTGCGTTTGAGCCTGAGGCGCCGGAGCCGACAATAATGACATCGGCATCATAATGTTGCGTCATTTCATAGTCTTTCGCTGCACATCCACACCTTAATCACGCGCAATGGTCTTTGGCGGGTAGAACCAGTAATTCGTGCGACCGCGGGAATAGCTCGGGATCACCGTGGCATCGATCGTCGGGGCGTACATGAGGGCCGCCGCATATGCGACATATTGCGCATTATCAACAGGGTGACCGACAGCCGGGACGGCATGCCCATCATATTTGCCGCAATAACCAAGGTACCAGGCTGAAATAATGGTGATGGATGTCGCCCGCATTTCCGGATGACGGGCGGAGAATTCATCAAAATGCGTCATGTCAGCAACGTTTTCAGCGCGCAAAGCGGCCCACAAGGCGGAGGCCTTTCCGGGAAAATTAGGGTCATTTAGAGTGAGACCGCTCAGGGCGCGACCGGCGACAATCTCATCAAGATGCGCGCGTCCAACCAGAAACTGAGATAATTGTAGAAAATCCTGACTGGAAATGTCCGTCGAAGGCTGCGCCGCAAATGCCCGACGCCCCAGAGAGACGGCAGGGATCACCGCAGCGCATTTAAGGAGGAAGCGTCTCGTCAGCCCGGAAGCTGCAACGCGGTTCGCTCTCATGACATTCAACACCTTACCTGACCAAAATCCGAGCGCCGATCGAACGCCCCGGAATGGATAACGCCGTGATCGCCGGGGGATATACCTTTTTTTGCAGGGGTTTACAGACGCTAAAGCGCGAGCCTGACGGTCAGCCAAGCAAAAAAGTTGATAATGCCTCTCAAATGAGAATTGTCATGCGCATGTTGAGCGTCGCACATCAATCGAGACGGAAAAATTATGGCCCCGAAAACAATAGTCAAAGACCTTATCGCCTTAAAAATTTATTTACCTTATCTAAAAATTACTGCCGGAGAATTAAAAAAGAATTTTTATTCCGTTTTTCCACGCGAAGATTTGTCTTTTATCAGGCGCACGGTTTTTTTCCTGGAAATCGCGAAAATAACGCGACCGCACTATTTGCGGTAACATTTTCGTGAGGTCAGTTTTTTAAACGCGTTGTTAACTTTTTATCATATTTGTGTATCAAAAAATTTCCAGATCTCTTGAGGGAATTCTCAAATTAAGGCCGGTCACGGCGTATGACGCTCGCCTCTTTCTGGCGGTCCCAGGAGGCGCCACATGGCTTCCAATGCTTCAAGAAGCGACGACTCGGGCGGGCCGGAGATCACTTCTCCATCACTTTTATGCACGCTGATCATCCAGCCGCCATGCGGTGGGCGTTCAATTTCGACGCCCCAATCATCGGGCAACCGGGCGATAAGCTGCGCCAGGCGTCCCTCGGCACGGGCGGGTTTGGCGTAATTATGGCCCATCAGCCCGTCCCCCCTACCGTCAAACCGGAAAGCTTGAGGGAAGGCTGCCCAACCCCGACCGGCACGCCCTGGCCGGCTTTGCCGCAGGTTCCGATCCCCGGATCAAGCGCGACATCATGACCGACCATTGAAATCCTCCTCATGGCATCGGCGCCGTTCCCGATCAAAGTTGCGCCTTTGACGGGGCGGGTGATCTCGCCATTTTCAACCAGATAAGCTTCAGACATGGAGAAAACGAACTCGCCCGAGGTGATATCAACCTGCCCGCCGCCGAAATCCACTGCGTAAAGGCCCCTTCGCGTGCCGGAAAGCATATCCGCAAGAGAGGCGTAGCCTCCCGCCATGACCGTATTTGTCATTCTCGGGATCGGCTGATGTGCGTACGATTGCCGCCGCCCATTACCTGTCAGTGCAGCGCCCATCAGTCGGGCATTGAGGCGGTCATTCATATAGCCGAGGAGGACGCCATCCTCGATCAGCACGGTGCGCTGTCCGGGCGTCCCCTCATCATCGATCGTGATTGAACCGCGGCGGTCAGGAAGCGTGCCGTCATCAATAACCGTCACCCCATCCGCCGCGACTTTCTGGCCGATGCGACCCGAGAAACTTGAGGTCTCTTTCCGGTTGAAATCAGCTTCCAGACCGTGCCCGACAGCCTCATGAAGCAGGATACCCGGCCAGCCAGGCCCGAGGATAACGTCCATTTCACCTGATGGCGCCGCGACGGACTCAAGCGCGACGCGCGCCCGGCGGATCGCTTCATCAACGGCGTCTTTCCACACAGGCTCATCCAGAAGCCGGTCAAGGGCGTAGCGCCCGCCCACCCCGACAGAACCGCTCTCCCTCTTTCCGTCTCTTTCCATAATGATTGTGACATTCATCCGCACAAGGGGGCGCAGGTCAGCCACGCGGTCATCCTGCCCGCGCATGATCTGCACGGCTTGCCACTCCGCTGAGAGGTGCGCACTGACCTGCTTGATGGCAGGGTCGGACCCGCGCGCATGAGCATCTATCGCACGAAGAACAGCGACACGCGCTGGAAAGGCGGCTTCATGAAATGGCCGGTCACCCTGGTAGAGGGATTGAGTCGGTTGGCTGGACGTTGCGACCTTGACGCCGCCTCCCTCCCGCGCTGACCCCCCATTGGGCTGTGTTGTTCTGACCGCGCCACAAGCATCACGAAGCGCCCTGAGGCTGATTTCGTCAGAATGGGCAAACCCGACTTCCGCGCCCGTCACACCACGCAGGCCGAAACCTCGCGACACATCGAAGCCCGCAGCGCGAATGACACCGTCATCCAGGACGATGGATTCACTTTCGCGATATTCAAGAAACAACTCGCCATCATCGAAATGATTGAGAAGGTCGCGCACGGAGCGGCCTGCCATTGCAATATCGAGATGCGCGCCATTGCTGAAAAACAGCGAATCCGTTGTTCTGAGAGCTTCAGTCATTCTCATCCTGTTCCTTGCGCCGCCGCGCAGTGCGATCTTCATCGTAACTTAACCAGTTTCCAATCTAATGGGCCGGGCGTCATGTCATGCTGCTTTCACGATATAAGCGGGTCCCGGCCTGAAACCAAGTTCAGCCGCGCCCTGCATGAATCCGGTGCTCGAACCCTTCAAGTCGCGTCCTGTCGAGATTCAAGCGCGGGAAAACGCGGTTGTTCATTTTGGCCTCGGAAAGGAAAAACTGTTAAATAACAACAACTTACTTCGGATTTCCCAAATTATTGATGCTTAAAACCCCGTGAAGCCTCGACATGACGGGATGAAGGGCCTAATCAAAATTTTTATTGGCAAGCTCGGATTTATAGGCAGGGACAGGTATCGATCCATGGCAAAGAAAGCTTCTTCGACGGCATCCAAGACGGTTGCTTCCGTAAGTCAGGAGTGGCGCAAGCCCGCTTCCCCGGATAAGGCCGCCGTCGAACGCGTTTTTGATTTAATACGCGATCATTCGATTGAATTGGTTGATCTGCGCTTCACGGACCCGAAAGGCAAGTGGCAGCACACGACGCAGTGGCACACAACGATCGATAAAAGCGCCTTTATCGATGGCTTCATGTTTGACGGCTCATCCATCGCGGGATGGAAGACCATCAATAAATCCGACATGGTTTTATTGCCGGACCCCACAACCGCGGTCCTGGACCCTTTTTCCGCCAAGCCGCAATTGATCCTTATCTGTGACGTTGTCGATCCCGGCACGAAGGAATTTTACAATCGGGATCCACGCTCCATCGCGAAGGCGGCGGAAGCTTATCTTAAATCATCCGGTTTGGGTGACTCCGCAAGTTTCGGCCCGGAGGCTGAATTCTTCATCTTCGATAATGTCAAATTCGGCACAGGCCCGAACTACGCGTCTTATCGCCTCGATAGTATCGAGGGGCCTGACGCGTCGATGAAGGATTTCCCGGAAGGGAATATGGGGCACCGCCCGGGTGTCAAAGGCGGTTACTTCCCGGTTGCTCCGGTCGATAGTGAATGCGATCTGCGCGCCGAGATGCTCTCCACCATGAGTGAGATGGGGCTGTCGGTCGAAAAGCATCATCATGAAGTCGCCCAGTCCCAGCATGAACTCGGCACCAAGTTTGCGACGTTGGTCCAGGCGGCTGACTATATGCAGATCTATAAATATTGCGTGCATAATGTCGCCCATTCCTACGGGAAAACCGCGACTTTTATGCCGAAACCGATTGCGGGCGATAATGGCTCCGGGATGCATGTCCATCAATCCGTCTGGAAGGATGGGAAGCCGCTTTTCGCTGGGCAGGAATATGCGGACTTATCAAAGGAAGCGCTCTATTATATTGGCGGCATCATCAAACATGCGAAGGCGCTCAATGCTTTCACCAACCCGTCAACCAACTCTTACAAGCGCCTGATTCCGGGTTTTGAGGCGCCGGTACTTCTGGCTTATTCCGCTGCCAATCGTTCCGCCTCCTGCCGTATCCCTTACAGTATCGGCCCGAAAGCCAAGCGCGTTGAAGTGCGTTTCCCTGATCCGACGGCCAATCCATACCTGGCCTTCGCTGCCATGTTGATGGCGGGGCTTGACGGTATCCGGAACAAGATTCACCCGGGTGAAGCCAATGACAAGGATCTTTACGAGCTTCCGAAGGAGGAGCTTGCCCAGATCCCGACCGTTTGCGGCTCTCTTCGGGAGGCTCTTGGATCACTTGAAAGCGACCATGAATTCCTCCTCCAGGGCGATGTCTTCTCGAAAGATCAGATCGACAGCTACATCGCACTGAAATGGAACGAGGTTCACAAATTTGAACATGCACCTCATCCGATCGAGTTTGAGATGTATTACTCAGTTTGACCCTTCACAAAACCCGGCCCTGGCGCCGGGTTTTTTTGGTTTCACCCCCTGATCTCCGAAGCGATGTGGAACGCGTGGTTTGCGTGACGGGCGGATCATCTTACAAAGATGCGCCCGGTATAATAAGCGCAGTACAATCAAATAACTGATGGCGGCTTGGTATGTAGATCGTTGAATCAGCGCTTGAAGCTCGATCCAGAATATCTTTCTTACGCCGTCTAATCGCACGTCCTGTTTGAATTGCAATTTATTCTCATCACCCGTATGATCCCGGTTTAAATAAATTATCGTCGCACTTCAGATTATTCCCAATAAGTAAGACTTCCATTCTTTCCCTGGAGATATTTGCGACCTCTTACCAAGCATGATGACGGATTTGAACGCGTCGGCTTATCGGATCCGGCGTCCATTTGACGAGGAGGTTCGGCATTGAGGCTGTCCCGCGACGTATTGAGCACAGTTCCGCATTCTGTTTATCGCCCGCATTATGACGTGAAATCACTTCGGTCCGGCATTGTTCATCTCGGTTGCGGCAATTTTCATCGGGCACATCAGGCCGTCGCGACCCAGGCCGCCCTCAATGAAATGGGCGCCGAAGGCCATCATTGGGGCATCGCATCCGCGACCATGCGCCGCCCTGACCTCGTGACGCAATTGGCGCAGCAGGATAATCTTTACACCCTCCTCACGCGGGAGCGCACGGGCACAACCGCTTCCGTCATTGGCAGCCTGCATAGGGTGTTCTGCGCCGCTGACCAGCCGGACCGCCTTATTGAACGTATCGCCTCCCCCACCACAAAAATCGTGACCCTGACGATAACAGCGACGGGCTACCACCTTTCCGCTGATGGACAGCTTGATGTCACGGATCTGAACATCCGGAATGATTTCAATAATCCCTCTCCCATCACGGCTATCGCATTCCTGACACGTGGCCTTGAGAGGGTCAGGCAAAGAGGCACCACCCCACCGGTCATTATATGTTGCGACAATCTCAGCCATAATGGCGTGACATTGCGCGCTGCCGTCATGGCTTTCGCTGAGGCGGAGGGCAGGGGCGCGCTCGCGCAATGGATCGCGGGGCATGTTCAGTTTCCGGATACAATGGTTGATCGCATCGTCCCAACGCCGCATGAGGGGGATATTGCCGACGCCCGACGCCTTCTGGGCGGGATCGATGATGAGATCCCGGTTTCTGCTGAACCCTGGTTTCAATGGATCATCCAGCATTTCGATGGGCCGCGGCCCTTCTGGGAGGCGCATCATGGCACACGCTTCGTCCATGACGTCGATATGTTTGAGCGCGCCAAGCTCCAGATGCTGAATGGCAGCCACATGTTGCTGGCTTATGTCGGACAGCTCACCGGGCGGGAGACGATCGCCGAGGCCGCGTCCGACCCGGTTTTAGGACCCTTGGCGCGGCGCTTTATGCGCTTCGAGCAGACAGCCGGGCTCGACCTTCAGGAGAAGGAACTTGATGATTACACGGATGAGCTGATGTCGCGCCTGAAAAACCCCGCCATTGTGCATGAGGCCGAGCGTATCGGTCGCAATGGTTCGGCGAAAATGGCGGCCCGCGTGATCCGCCCCATGCGGGAGAATATTTCGGCAGGACGCGACGTGACGGGCGCCGTCCTCCTGATTGCAAGCTGGATTCGGTGGTTCGCCCTGCATGAGAAGGAAGCGCTGGAAATCTCACTGGAAGACCCTCGCGCGGCCATGCTGAAAAAGATCTGCGCCGAATGTCGGGATCATCACGCGGCGCAGGCCGAGGCTTTTCTGGCGATGGAGGAGGTTTTCGGGCCCAGCCTTCCCGATCATGACAAATATGTTGCTGATATCGCCGAGATGCTTAAACGCATTTCCGAGCAGAATATGCAAAATGTTCTGCAGGCGACGCTCAAGGGCGAATCTTTGGCCGTTCCCTGAAGGCGCGTCCATGTTGAACGGGCATCTGCCGGGCGTCAGGCTTGCGGAGTGCTCCGGCGGATAAATGCCGCGACTTCATGAAGGCTTTCGACGACGGCCCAGGCTTTTGCACGCACATCATCCGTGGGTTGCAGCAGGTCAGGCACGACAATGACGCGGATACTGGCTGCGTGGGCCGCGCGGGCACCCGCATGGGAATCCTCCAGTGCAAGGCAGAGGGATGGCGCGACTTTGATGGCTTCCGCCGCCTTAAGATAGGGTTCAGGGTCAGGTTTGCCGCGATGAACGTCGTCACGCGTCACAATCGCATCAAACCTGTCAAAAAGCCCGACGAGCTTCAGGTGATGATCCGTGCGCTCACGGCTGGAGGAGGTTGCAATAGCGCGCGGCAGATGCAGCGTGTCGAGAAGATCAAGCAGAGGGACAACGCCTTCCTTTACCGTCAGCCTCCCGGCATCAACCAATTGCCGCAAAGCGATTTCCTGCCCCTCGAAAAACGCGTCACTGGGGAAGCTTTCCCCGAATGCCTCCCGCACCAAAGTGCGGCATCCATCGGCCGGCACGCCGATCATCCGGCGGCAGAACGCCATGGATATTTCATAGCCGAGCGCATGACCCGACTCGATTAACGCTTCCATCGCCAGATTTTCACTGTCCAGCAACAGGCCATCCATGTCGAAAATAACGCCTTTAACCGGACCGAGCTGCGGGTTTTCTCCGGACGTAAGGTGATCTTTCGCTGACATCAATCACTCCCTTTTGCCGCGCTGAGCATACAGCCTGTCGCCCTGCACGCAAGTCCGCGACACGACGGCAGCGCCCGCGCAAAAGGTTGGTCACTCAAACTTGAGCACGGGAGACGTATTGAAATTGAAAGATTTTGTTATAATTAGTCAAACAGTTCTTCCAGCGCATCTTCGGCCTCATTGAGTCAGCGATGCGCGCATCAACAATGAATTTGATATTTACGACAAGAAAGGGACGTGGACCTTTTTCCGCAGTCCGTCTGATTTAAGAGTTTTTTACGCGGTTATTGACCCGGTTCTTTTGAATGCCAGATGGACGTCCTGCGGAATGTGACGGCCACGTAAGTTATATGCCTGTAATTTATGATAAGTTGTTTGGTCACAATAAGATTTATGGGTCAGGAAACGTCGTCGAAAGGAGCGGTTCCTACAAGCTATCGCCCTGGATAAATATTCCGATCATCGCGACGGGAGGTGAAGCCGAGGTCACTTTTCAAGGAGATGACGTTGATGCGACGGTCTCCACGCCAAGCACTCTGGTGGATTTAGCTGCCAATTTCGAAATCACGGCGAAAGATGGTGCGTCTGTGACCATGACAGATCCCGTGAATGCCATTGCTTCGACCCTTTCCAACAGTCGGCTGACGGCTGACGGTGGTACGATCAACGTCAATGGCGCCTCTGTCGGATTTTTCAATTCCACGGAATATGAAATACAGAATGGTGGAACGTTGAACATCACAGCCATCCATGGCAATGCGGCTTCAAGTGCCCTTTCATCCTCGTCCATCAAGTTCGGCCACGGAGGGGGGACGCTTGTCTTACAGCGTGGAGATGGTTTAAATTATATTACCTTTAAATCTTTGGAGGGGTTTGGTGATCCCGACGCGATCATCGAAGTTGTCGGTGCCACCGCCGTTTCAAGTGTGAGCAAAGATCTTCTTGGTCACACGGAAGTCAACTTCAATAATGGCCTTACTGTAGCACTCCCTGGCGATTACTATGACGCCGCAAAAAATCTCAATATTTTTCAGAAGTCTAGCGGGGGCAATGTTTATATCAGCTCGTCCCCCATCCACGACACCACGACCCTCCCCGTCACGGGCGACTTCGATCCCGTGTGCTACCTCGCTGATGCAATGGTGGAAACCGTGTCAGGTGAGAAGCCGGTTCAGGACCTCCAGGTCGGCGATGAGGTGATTACGCGTGACGCCTTCGGTAACATCTCGACGCAACCCATCATCTGGACTGGCAAATCACGTCTCAGAGCAAATAAAGCCTTAAGCGATGACAGGTCCGGCTTTCCGGTCCGCATCAAAGCTGGTGCGCTCGCTGAAAAAGTGCCGCATCGTGACCTGCTTGTGACATCGGAACATGCCATTTTCCTCGAAGGGCATTTCATTCCTGTGCGCATGTTGGTGAATGGTCGCACCATTTCTTATGATCGCAGCATTGAAGCGTATGATTACTACCATTTCGAGACGGCCCAACATAGTATCGTCCATGTCAGTGGCGCGGCGACGGAGACCTTTCTCGATAACGGGATGCGGGATCAATTCGCTGAACAGAACCAGGCCGAGAATGGGGCGGCCGCCGACGGCGTAAAGCAATGGGGTCTCGATAGTGCGGCCCCCCTCTGCGTGACACCGGAATTTGTCCGCGATATTTATGAGTCACTCAAGGACCGTGCCGCCCAGATAGATCCCTCCGACGCGTCCGCCCTCACGGCGGGTTATGACGTGACGGAAGATCCGGACCTCAATGTGGAGACGGTTGATGGCGCGCGCCTCGAATTGCGTGAGGTCACGAATGGATGGTATTTGTACAGCCTCCCTGCAGGGCTGTCACAATTATACCTGACATCTCGCGTGACCCGTCCCTGTGACGCATTAGGCCCCTTCATTGACGACCGCCGCCTTCTCGGCGTACTTGTCGGGGAGATCGTGATTGAAAAACCTTCGGGGCACGTAGAGGTGACCGACCATCTGACAAATGAAAGACTCGAAGGGTGGTCCTCAATTGAAAACCATCTATCCCGCTGGACGAGCGGACGCGCAGAAATCATCCTTGATGATGTAACAGACGCGCATGACAACGTGCTTGCGATCAAGATTTTGTCAACCGGATTGCACCGCCTTCCACCGCGTCCGGAGGATGTCATGCCGAAATCGGTCCTGGGGGGTGTGATGAAAGCTGACAGCGTTCTGCAGCCCGCTTTCTGAGATAAAGCATAACCGCATGTTGTCGCCCCTCGCGGACCCGATTTAACAAGGGTTCGTGAGGGGTTCTCACATCGACATTCATTGATGCGCCTGAGACAATGGGGAATCCGCGCCGTGCGTTGAGATTTCATGACGTTGATTGTAAGTGCCCCCGCATCACCGGTCGCCCATTGTCTTGAAGCACCGGGTGATGTTGGTTGATTAAGATGCGACAAGGGGAAAGAGGGTTTCTTTTCAACGCAATATTTGCTAAGTTTTTCAGCCTTCTCAAAACGCAAATAATTTGAGATTGGCCCGGGCAGTGTTGACTGTTAGCGGCCTCATCCTCAGATGCATGATGATATTGGTGCTCTGACGGTTGGGCCATTTTCAGAAACGGCGTTCGGTCCTGAAAGGCGCTCATCCGTGAGGGGGAAGGGTTTTTACGCATAAATCTGCGTGACGCAGCCCGTTTATTAAGGTTTATTGATTGCTTTTAATGTATAAATTGACTTCAAGCGGCTACACGTTTCAAATTTTTGACAAAAGCAATCTTCCAATGGCGCACACCGGGTGTAATGTTTAAAGCGGTATCCCACCGGATTTGCTTGCCAGGTTTGTAAACGGACGGGCTGACAAAGGAGCCTTTTCGCAATGACAGTAGAGATCAAAACGTTGATCGCATCGGCCAATCGCCTCGCAAAGGAGGGTCACCGTAACGAGGCGGAAAGACTGATTGAGGAAATCTACTCGTATTACGAGCAGCTGACCTATCGGGAAGTCGTGTCCCCGCCCGAAGATTACGCGCAGAGGGAATGATCGCTGCGCACGGCACCGCTTTAACAATCCCCTCCTGCAAAAATTCCCGTTTTTTGATGTGCCCGCCAGGCGGGCCCGCGTGCGGATTTAAAAATCCCTCGCGCCATTTATCGAAATAAGACTCGGCACGGCGCAATCTTTTCAGGTTGTGAAGGCGCGATCGTCAAAATTTTATCTCACTTCCGTATTCAACTTTCACTTTCCAGGAAAATGCCTGGTTGTAGCGCTTTGAGAAGGACGCTCACATCAAAGGTGATCGGCTTTCAAGCGGCAGTGCGATGTAAAACAATCACGTGGGGTAGCAAATTCATCATAAATTTTGTTATATTCCCTTCCAGTTCATCACAGATTTATAGAGTTCAACTATGGTTTCCGACATCTCGCCTTCCACAACTCATCAATCCCGGACGTTGAAGCCGGGTGTCGTCACGGGCGAAGATTACCGCACACTCATTGAAGCGTGCAAAGCGGGCGGTTATGCCTTACCTGCCGTCAATGTTGTTGGTACGAATAGTGTCAACGCTGTTCTTGAAGCCGCCGCCGCCAATCGCTCCGACATTATTATTCAATGTTCGAATGGCGGCGCGCGTTTTTTCGCGGGGGAAGGGCTCGCAGATGCCGGCAAGGCCCGCATTCTTGGTGCGGCTTCCATGGCGCGCCATGTCCACAGCCTCGCGAAAGAATATGGCATCTGCGTCATTCTGCATACGGACCACGCCAACCGGAAGCTCATTCCATGGGTGGAGGGCCTGCTGGATGTCAGTGAGCAGGAAGTCGCCGCCGGACGCCCGCCCCTCTTCTCGTCTCACATGATTGACCTCTCCGCTGAAGCGCTTGAGGTTAATTTAAGTGAGTGCGCACGGCTTCTGCCGCGTATGGCGCGCCTCGGCATCAGCCTGGAATTCGAACTCGGCGTGACAGGCGGTGAGGAAGATGGCGTCGGTCATGATCTAGAGGATCACGCCGATAACGCGCATCTTTACACCCAGCCGGAGGATGTCCTCAAAGCCTGGGATATGCTCTCCCCCCTGGGTCACATCACCATTGCCGCCTCTTTCGGCAATGTGCACGGCGTCTATAAGCCGGGCAATGTGCAGTTGCGCCCTGAAATCCTGCTGCACTCCCAGCAATATGTGGCGAAGGCGAAGGGTCTGCCTGACAAGCCGCTCAGCCTTGTCTTCCATGGGGGTTCGGGCTCCGAGAAAGATAAAATCTCGGCGGCCGTCTCCTATGGTGTCTTTAAAATGAATATCGATACGGATGTGCAATTCGCATTCGCGCATGGTATCGGCGATTTCGTTTTCTCTCACGATAAAGCTTTTCGCTACCAGATCGACCCTGCGACGGATGAGCCTTACAAAAAATTTTACGACCCGCGTAAATGGTTGAGAGAGGGTGAGAAAGCGATCATCCACCGCCTCAATGAGAGCTTTCAGGATCTCGGCTCCAAAGGGCGCTCAATCGCCGCCTGAACCCGGACCGAAAACAATCTGACGGCCTGTCATAATCCTATGACAGGCCGTTTTGCTTGGGCTTAAAAAACCTTTTTCTCGCAAAATTTTACCGGCAGCTTCACCTTATCGAAGCGGGCTCAGCGAGCCGACAGCATTTCTTGTCGAAGTACTAAGACTTCGTAACAAGTTTCTTAAAAAGACTTTTTTGGGCGTCTGCTTTTCTCAAAATGTTGCGAAATTCGGTCCGATGCGGTCAAAGGCGAGAGATTAGTCAGTCTTGTCAGTGGCAAGCGGAATTTTCAGAAAAATTTTTTATACGGCGATACTGCACCTTTTTCGTATCTGTAGGCGCTCTACAGTCTCGCGGAGGGCGGGGTTCAGTGCCATAGTGCGTTTTGAGCGAACCTGACACCGTTCCGTCTGTTTGGCGCCCCTCTGATCGTGATGAGACCCTATGACACCATTCAGCAGCTTCCTGGAAGAGCACATTGAACTCAGCGCGTTACGGCGCGCCATTGCCGAAGCTAAACGGCGCCCCGAAACGGATTGCGTCGCAGCTCTTATCGATGAGGCCACTCTCTCCCCCGAGCTTTCCGCCCAGGCCACGAAAACAGCGCGTTTCCTGGCGGGCCAGCAGCGTAAACGTGTTGGCAGTAGCGGTGTCGAAGCCATCATGCAGCGTTTTTCCCTGTCATCTCCGGAAGGCCTGGCCCTGATGCGCCTTGCCGAGGCGATCCTGCGCATTCCCGATGCGGCCACGAAAGATGCGTTGATCCGGGACCAGGTCGGCAATAATGACTGGCAAAGCTTCGTCGGGCGTGAGCAGCCTTTAACAGTTAATGCCGCCGCTTTGGCGATGACCGCCGCGGCGCGCCTGCACCGGGACCCGACGGGCCTTCTCGCGCGGGGCAGCGCCCCTTTCATAAGGCTGGGTATCGAGCGCGCGATCGGCCGGATGGGCGGGCAATTCGTGCTTGGCCAGACCATCGCGCAGGCGCTGCAGAGCAGTCGTGAGCCGGAGACGCGCGGTTACACTTACTCCTATGACATGCTGGGTGAGGCGGCGTTAACATCCGAGGACGCCGCACGCTACTTCGACGATTATAGCGCCGCGATTGATGCTATCGGCCAACAGGCCCAGGGCGCCTCACTTTATGCCCGACCGGGAATATCCATCAAACTTTCCGCATTGCATCCGCGATATGCGCGCGCGCAAAAAACACGGGTGATGGGGGAACTGCTCCCGCGCCTTAAAGCGCTTGCCGCGCAGGCGCGACGTTACGATATCGGCCTCAATATTGATGCGGAGGAGAGTGACCGTCTTGACCTGTCGCTCGATCTCCTCGAAGCCCTGTGCCACATGCCTGAACTTGCGCAATGGAATGGCATTGGCTTTGTCGTGCAGGCTTACGGCAAAAACGTGCCAGCCATGTCGTCGATTATCTGATCGAACTTGCGCGACAGACGAAGCATCGCCTGATGGTCCGCCTCGTGAAAGGCGCTTACTGGGATACGGAAATCAAGCGCACCCAGGTGGAGGGCGTCGATGATTTCCCCGTTTTCACCCGGAAGTGCCACACGGATGTCAGTTACCTTGCCTGTGCCCGCCGACTTCTGGCGGCGAAAGAGGAAATTTATCCGCAATTTGCGACGCATAACGCCCACACAATTGCGGCCATCCACGCCATGGCCGGCCCGCACCAGCCCGGCAAATATGAATTCCAGTGCCTGCATGGCATGGGTCAGGCCGTTTACGGCCCGGTGATTGACCCCGCAGGCCTGGCGACGCCGTGCCGCATTTATGCCCCTGTCGGGGCGCATCGCGCGCTCCTTTGCTATCTCGTGCGGCGCCTACTTGAAAATGGCGCAAATTCGTCTTTCGTCAATCAGGCCGCCAACCCTGAAATATCGCTTGATGAGCTGATCCGTGACCCTGTTTCGCTCGCTCGAAAAGTGTCACCGCTCGGTGCACCTCATACTGACATCCGCCTCCCTGAAAAGATTTTCGGCCCGTCACGTCGGAATTCCCACGGGCTGGACCTGACGGATGAGTGTATGCTGGAAACACTTGATAAATCCTTGCGCGCGACTGAGCGCACCTATGAAAGCCACCCCCTCATCGCACATTATGATGCGTCAGGGGATGCGACACGCCCGGTGATCAACCCCGCTGATCATCACGACATTGTGGGGCAGGTCACATATGCCTCAGACGCCGCGATGGAAAAAGCGCTTGAAAATGCGGATCAGGAAGCCGCATGGCGCAATATGACGCCAGCCGCACGGCGTGACATTCTTGATAAATGCGCCGACGCCCTCGAAACGCATATGATCGAACTGATCGCCCTGTTGGTGCGGGAAGCCGGTAAAACTTACGCCAATGCCGTCGGTGAAGTCAGAGAGGCAGTGGACTTCCTGCGTTATTACGGTGCGCAAGTCGCCATGAAGAATTCAGAGGCGACGATTACCCCGCTGGGCGTGATCCTCTGCATTTCCCCCTGGAATTTCCCCCTCGCGATTTTCACGGGTCAGATCGCAGCCTCATTGGCTGCCGGGAATGCCGTCATCGCCAAGCCCGCTGAGGAAACACCCCTTATCGCCGCCATGGCTGTCCGTCTCTTCCACGAAAGTGGCATACCTGTCCCGGCTTTGCAGCTTCTGCCGGGAGATGGCGATGTCGGCGCCGCGCTCGTGGCCGATCAACGCATTGACGGCGTGATGTTTACCGGCTCAACCAAAGTCGGGAAGCTGATCAGTGGCGCCCTTCTAGGTCGACGCGGGCGCACGGGCCAGTCTGTTTCCTTCATCGCCGAAACAGGCGGTCAGAATGCCATGCTGGTCGACAGCTCTTCATTGCCTGAGCAGGCTGTCACGGACATCATTGCATCGGCTTTCGACAGTGCCGGTCAACGCTGCTCCGCCCTCCGCGTCCTGCTAGTGCAGGATGATTGCGCGGACCACGTGATCGACATGCTGAAAGGCGCGTTGAACGAAATCTCGGTTGGCGATCCGAGCCAGCTCAGCACGGATATCGGCCCCGTCATATCGGAGGAAGCCAGGACATGTATCGAGGACCATATCGCCGCCATGCGTGATGCCGGACGTGAAATCTGGCAGCCGAAAAACGGGCTGGTGCAGCAGGCGGGCTGGTTTGTTCCTCCGACAATCATTGAAGTCGGTCGCGTCGCGGATATCGGCCAGGAGGTTTTCGGTCCGGTCCTCCATGTCCGACGGTTCGAGCGTCAGGAATTATCGAGCGTCATTGATGCCGTTAATGCGACAGGATATGCTTTGACGTTCGGTATTCAGAGCCGTGTCAAATCGACGATACAGCATGCGACATCTCGCAGCCATGCTGGCAATATCTACGTCAACCGCAATATTATCGGCGCAACGGTCGGCTCCCAGCCTTTCGGTGGGAAGGGCCTTTCCGGCACGGGGCCGAAGGCGGGGGGACCGCTTCTTGTGCCACGGCTCGGCCTTTCCGGTGACACGCCGCTCACATGGCCGGGCGGGGCCGCGCCCGCTGCCGCGCGCGCCTTCCTCACACATCTGGAATCCCGGGATCAGCCTTCCGCTCGGCGGATCCGTCCTTTGATCATGACGACTTTGTGCGGCGCTTCAAGGGATCTACCGAGCCCTGTTGGCGAAACGAATATTCACATGCTGACACCTCGGGGGCGTGTCCTGTGCGTGGCGGAAAGCTGGCCGAACATTATTTACGCGATCGGGCTTGCTTTAAGCACCGGCAATCTTGCCCTTGTCCTTGCTCCGGATTCAGCGATGGAATGGGCACGCAACATGCCGCGCCTCCTCGCTGGGTCGATCCTGCGGGTAGATCCGGGCGCTCTGCCGGAATGTGATATCGCATTGGTGGAGGAAGGCTCAGCCATGGCGGCGCAGGCCGCCTCAACCATTACATCGCGTGAAGGGCTGATTGTCCCGATCTTCGATATTAAATCGGCACGCCCGGAATGGTTAGTTGGCGAAAAGGTTGTAACGGATAACACCGCCGCCTTGGGGGGCGACGTCGCGCTGATGTCACTTACATCATAAGGCGCGGCCCTGAATCATGGCGCGGCGGGTTATTCCCGCCGCTATCCGGCAATGTCGCGTTGGTTACAACTCCTCATCATCGTAAACCGGCATGGACGCATCAGCTTCCTCAAGCGTGACGGAAAGAGAAAGACGCTGGCCTTTCAACCGAAATCGGGGTTGAACGCGCAATGTCATGATGGGGCTGATACCGTCAAACCAGCCTGCCAGGACAGTTTGACATGCCAGCAGAGCTTCCCCGTCCCGCACAGCGAAAACAACGCGGCGGACATTGTGCAGCCCGATTTCATCGCGGGTGAGATGATTATTCATCGTCGTCAGGGCGTTGCGACATTCAGCGATGATGGACTCGGGTATTGCGCCATCAGCATCGGCACCATTGATTTCGCTATAGTCCGTCATGCTTTGATTTTAAATCCTTCCTGCCTTATCGATGCCACAATCGAAGGATATCGTGAATTTGCCTGGCTGCAACCTCATGACATCGTCACAGCCTGATTTCTCCACATCTTACACATAATATTCATTACATTGCTTAACGTACGCGTGCCATGGTAAATCTGCACGTGATGACGCTTCGCATTGTATGTTCGACTCATGACCTAGCAAGATGAGGTCCGGTAATGGGTCTGGAGTCGGGAGGTCAGTTCTGAATCTGAATGATCCTCAACGTGTCCTGTTGGTAACAGGTGTTTCAGGCGCGGGTAAATCCTCGATGCTGCGCGTGTTGGAGGATCTCGGCTATGAAGTCGTTGACAACCCGCCGCTCAACCTTGTCGAGCAACTCGTCTCACGCGCGGACCACCATCTTGCCATCGGCATTGATCAACGCACACGCGGTTTCAACATTGATTCCGTTGTTGATCTCGTTGCAAGGCTCAGGACACAGGCCGGGCTACGCAGTGAGCTGATTTTTGCGACGGCAGATACGGATGCGCTGTTGAAACGCTTCACGGCCACGCGGCGGCGACACCCTTATGATAATGACTCGAATGCCGGGTACAGCCTGCCGCAGAATATCGCGCGGGAAATCGAGGTGATGGCCCCGCTCCGAGCACATGCTGACCTCGTCATTGACACGTCAGGCCTTTCCCTCCCCGAATTTCGTCAAATGGTTGAAGCGCGGTTCGGGTCGCGTGCGGATGGCGGTGCGCTGACATTGTCGCTGATGTCCTTCGCTTTTCCCGCCGGTCTGCCGCGAGAGGCCGATGTTGTTTTCGATGCGCGTTTCCTCCGTAATCCGCGTTATGATGAGTCATTGCGACCCAAAACCGGCCTTGACCCCGAGGTGCAGGCCTATGTGCGCGCCGACCCGGATTATGATCGATTTCTCCGCCAGATTCTCGACATGCTGGGGCTGGTTCTTCCGCGCTTTGTCAGTGAGGGGAAACGTCACGCGACAATCGCCGTCGGGTGCTCCGGCGGGCAGCACCGCTCGGTCACGATGATCGAAGATATCGCAGAGAAATTAGCCGATCACACCCACCCCGGTTTAAGTCAGGATGGGCCGGTCGTCGTTTCCCATCGTGAACTGGCACGGCAGGGGAGAAGCTTCTGGCGCTGGGCAAAACCGCCGCAATAAGTCGCCTTGCGTTTTCATGCGCCCACTGAAAAGCATCTCCCTCAGACGGGCTTCAGAACGTCAGCATTGACCCGCACAATCATATGCATCTGGCCACTATTTTCCGGTGGTTCGAGATGAATCTCACCGCGGCCATTCGTCCAGCATGGCCATGACGCATCCGGCCCGATCCATCCCGCTCCGCGTTCAAAAGCCACATCGCGCGCCTCGCCGCCCGCTTTCGTGTCGGTGGTGATGTCGATTCCCTCGACAAGCATACCGAGGCGTCGCCGATCATCGTGATAAGGGCCATTCAGATCACAGAAACGAAAAGACGGTGACTCGAAGGCGATTTTTGTTTCCGAAGCGGGAAGCCGCGCCTTGAAAATATTGGGCGCGACCTGCGTCAATTGATAAGCGGCACCGCTCTCTGACAATATCTTTAAACGAGGTGACGGCCGACGCCTTCCGGGTTTGACAGAATGACGGGGAGACGCGGACGGGGTTGCGGCACGCTGCGCGATACGTGTCCAGAGACGCTTCATCTTCGGTAAGGCCATCCCGATCGGCAGGGCCGGCATACAGGCTGTTTCAGGATTTTTGTTCAAAACAGGCGTGATGCCCACATGTTTCTCAAACCGATTCCGGTTGCCCGTATCGAGAAATGTCTCCACACCCAGCCCTTCCGCCAGGATGATGGCATGGCGCGCCGTCTCGAAATGATGAACCTCATAGGAGGTCACCGTCATGTCGTAGAAAATTGACTTCCCGTTGACCAGCATGCGCACAGGGATGAGGCGGTTTTCCAACGCGATGCAGTGCTCAGACGTCACGCGCAGGTCCCGCTGGGGGACATGATCCGAGATTGCACCGGCTTTGATGATGACGGGATATCCCGCCATATCGGGTGACAAATCCGGATGCACTCTGACGGATTGAGAACCAACCCAGATCACGGGAAGATATTGCCGATATCGGCCCCATATCGTCAGCACACGATCCCCAGGGCGGATGGCTTCAACGGGCTGAAGTCCCTTTTCCGTCTCGATCAGCGTTCCGGGCAGGAAACATTCCGGTGGTCCGAAATCAACTTGGGACGTGTCCTTACCGTTAACATAATTGGTGTAACCCCCGTTGGGTCGCCATTCACCCATTCTCGCCTCACCTCTTATCGGATCCGTTGTTCCGACCGGTGGGGCATAGTCAAAGGTCATTCCCAACTTCATTGTCGGCGAATCGAGAACGGAGAAAACCCACCAGGAGCCACTTTCGAGATCCTGAACAAATATCGTGCCAGGGTCGCTATCGCTCACGGCGATACTTGCGGGGTCAATGACGTAACTCTTACCGTTCGGCATTGTGAGTGAAATCTTATCACCATTGAAGGTCACATCGGTATTCGGCGCTGTGTCATTCCTGATATTGCCCCTATTGTCGCCGATGGTGAATCTCCAGCGTCCGGGCATGTTATTATCAGCGCGTGGGTTTCTGAGTTGCGCGACATTCAGCCGGTAAGTGCCCTCTTGAGGAATTGCCATTATTTCGACTCCGCCCGGGCAACCGACGAACGACCTGCCCGCAACCTGATTCTATTGTTTGAAACAGAATATTAACTCAGATTTTTATACGGAGTGCCACGAGTTCGGTCCAGATATCTGCTCAATTCTTGATAATTACTTCTAATTCTCATCGAACCATTCTATTCATTTGATTCTCTGAGAAAAACGGCAAGTTGATACGCTGGTAAGGCGCTGATAAACGACGATTTACCTCTTGCTATGGCGTAAATACCCGGTTAGATGCGGCGCAATACATCTTGGGGTTGCAAAACCAACCTCTAATAATCGCGCTGCTGGAAGGCCGCCCTCCAGTCTGTGCCGGGGTCGGGCATGTCAGCATCCTGTCGGTGCCACCAGCCACCGCCGACGGCCTGAAACAACGCCACACTGTCGAGATATCGGTCGGCGCGGGCGCTGATCAGGTTCAGACGCGCTTCAAGCTCAATCTGAACGCTGGCCTGAAGCAGGACAGGACTGATATCGCCAATATCAGCCTGACTGCGTGAAATACTGAAGCTTTCGACGGCCGCCTTCTCGTTGGCGGCGCTGATGCTGAGGGCATCTGCATCCTGCTGAAGAGCATGGAGACAATCCGCCACATCCTGAATGGCGGAGAGGACCGTGTCCCGATACGTGGCGACGGCGGCAGTGACCTCCGCACGGCGGGCGCGCTGCGTATGAAGCAACGCACCTCCCTGAAAAATGGGCTGCGTCACCATGGCGGCGATGGACCAATTCCCCATACCCGGCGCAAAAAACTGATTCATTGCATTGACCGCCTGACCGGGGAAAGCCGAGAGCTGCACATTTGGCAGCCTGTCAGCAATGGCAACGCCCAGATCGGCCGTTGCCGCATGCAATCGGGCTTCGGCCTGTCTTATATCGGGGCGTTGATCCAGCAGGCCCGAGGGCAATGTGACGGGTAAATTCGCGGGAAGCTGGAAATCCTCAAGATTAAACTCCGGCAGAACTTCATCCGGTGTGGTCCCGATGAGGGCTGCGATGAGATCATGCATCTTGGCGAGTTGTAACCGCAGATCCGGCATAAGCGATTGCGCTTGGGAGAGCGCCGCGCGTTGCGCAAGTAATTGTGCCTTTGACACATCCCCCAGCGCAAATTGCTTTTCCATCACATCATAAATGCGCTGCTGCACCGCTGTGATCTGCCCGGTCGCGGCCAGTTGGGCCCGTAAACGCGCCTGCGTGATAACGGCCACAAGCACGTTATTGATAAGCGTATTTGTCGCGGCAATCAGCTCAAAGCGCTGGGCCTGGGCCTGGGCCGCCTGCGATTCAACGGCCCGTCGGTTGCCGCCCCATATATCTGGCTGATAGGTGATGGCCAATTGCGCCGTCTGCAATCCGTAAAGATAGCGATTATTACCAGGCACGGGCGAATAAGCGCGCGATGTCTTGTTTTTGGTCGGGTTGAAAGATGCCGCGATTGTCGGCAGTAAGCTGCTCCCCTGTGCATCCGTCTGCTCATAGGCGGATTTGAGACGGGCTTTCAGCGCCGCGAGATTGGGGCTGCCGGCACAGGCGCGGGCGATGAGGGCATCCAGCTTTGGTGACCCGAAAGCCCGCCACCACTGACCCGAAACGTCCGCCCCTTCCAGAAGCGTCTGCCGCGCCCCGGATGGCCCCGCACCCGGCGTGCCGTGAATCGACTTTGACATGAAGCCGGGTCGGTAAGCGGCGTTTTTGACCATGTCAGGGCGCGTGTAATCCGGCCCGACGGCACAGCCATCCATTGTCGCCAGCAAAAAGATGAGGGGAAAGGCGCGGTAATGTGTCATGTCCCGCGCACCTCCCTGCGCGCGATCCGCCGGGCCCATGCCGCCTCCATCCGGCAGAGGAAGACAGGCAGGACAAAAAGAGTCAGAAGGGTCGCAATCCCGAGCCCGCCCACAATGACCGTTGCCAGGCCTCGTTGAACATCGGTCCCAACGCCCGTCGCACAGGCAGCGGGCAACATCCCCGCCGTTGCGACGGTTGCCGTCATAATAATGGGCCGGAAGCGTTCAACCGCGCCATCCAATACCGCATCACGTATCGCCTCCCCCTCAGCGAGGCGCCTTCTGATCGCGGCCACCATAATGATCCCGTTCTGCACCGCGACACCAAAAAGCGCGATAAACCCGACCGCGGTCGCGATATTAAGCGTCTCCCCCCGAATAAACACGGCAATGAGCCCGCCCAACGTCGCAAGGGGGACAATGCCCAATACCAGGGCAGCAAACCGGAAGGCCCTGAATTCCAGAAATAGCAAAAGGAGCATCAGGCCAAGCATCGCGACAAGCGCGACAGATAAGCGGGCCTGCGCGCGCGCCGCCTGCTCAAAATTCCCGGCCCATTCGATGTGGAATTGATCAGCATCGAACGAGACATCCCGCGCAATGGTCGCCTGTGCATCTGCAAGATATTTTGAGAGGGCGCGATCACCATTATCGACGCGGATCGTTAATTGCCGCGCGCCAAATTCATGGGTGATATTATCTTCCCCCATATCCAGCGCGATATCAGCAATGAGGGAAAGCGGGATCAGCGCGCCGCCTGAGGCGCGGACGGGGAGGGATTTGAGCGTTTCCATCGTCGCGGTCGCCTTGTCCGGCAATTTCAATGTGACATCATGGACCCGATCCTCGACATAAACCTGTGTCACGACACCGCGCCCCGTGGCATTGCCGACCAACGCGATGAAGCCGGACATATCAATCCCATATCGCGCCATTTTCTGCCGATCGGCGCGGATGACGATTTGCGGAATTTTCGGCCCCTGAAACACGGAAGCATCCCGCGTCCCCGGCACAGTTTTGAGAGCGGAAACGATGCGGACCGTCAGCGCGCGCAATTTGGTGAAATCATGACCGTAAACGCGCAGGACGAGCGGACTATGCGCCCCCCCGGCGACATCATCCAGCCCGTCCTGAATCGGTTGGCTGATCCCGTAGCCGATGCCCGGAATGGCGGATAATTTCTGCCTGAGACGATTGAGAAAATCCGCTTTCGTATCGCCCGCGGGCCAGGACGCGTAGGGTTTAAGGCCGACCGGCATTTCGATATGGGAGAAAGTCCATGGGTCCGTGCCGGAGTCATTCCGCCCCAATTGCGTGATGGCATAGGTCGTTTCCGGCAGGGTTCTGACAGCGCGCCGCAATTGGGTCGCGATTTCCGAGCTTTTTTCCAGCGAAATGCCGGAGGGCAACTGCACCTGTATCCAGAGCGTCCCCTCATCAAGTTGCGGCAGGAAGGCACGCCCGATATTGGCCCCCAATAGCAACACCGCGACCAGAGCACAGATCGCCCCGATGAAGATCATATTGAACTTGCCCAAAGCGCGCTCAAGCAGATGACGATAAGCGGATGTCAGCCAGATCACCGGCCTGACCGAAATAATGCGGCGCGGTTGTCGCAGCGCGTAATAAGCGAGCGCCGGGACGAGGCATAAGGCGCAGATCAACGCGCCGAGAAGTGCGAAACCAACGGTGAAGGCCATCGGGCGGAATAACTTGCCCTCCGCCCCCTGAAAGGCAAAAAGCGGGCTGTAAGCGGCGATGATGATCAAGGTCGAGGCGAAAATGGACGGCCCGGACTGTCTGGCGACCTGGATGACCTCATCCGCTGTCAACTGCCTGTCGGGATGATGCTCCCGCAGGCGAAGGACAGCCTCCGTCACGACGATGGCCCCATCCACGACCACCCCGAAATCCACTGCACCGAGGGAGAAGAGATTGGCCGTCAGCCCCACAATTTTCATCAGCACGAAAACCGTCGCGAGCGCGAGGGGGATGGTCACGGCGGAGACAAGCGCGCTGCGCGGTGAACCGAGGAAAAGTGAGAGGATCAGCACGACGAGCAGAATGCCCGCGGTCATCGTTTCCCCGACCTTATGGGTCGTGGCATCGACGAGATCTTTCCGATCAATATAGGGCACGATCTGGACGCCCATCGGTGCAAGCTGCTTCTGCAATTCAGCAACGCAGTGATGCACGCCCTTTAAAACCTCACTGGGATTTGTGCCTGTCAGCATGGTGACGATCCCGCCAATCGCGTCAGGATTGCCGTCCTTGCCGAGAATACCTTCCCGGATCCGATGGCCGAATTGCACCTGCCCGAGATCCTTGACGCGGATGGCCGTGCCACCCTGCTGCTTGATGCCGATCAGGCGGATGTCATTAAGACTATGGACGATGCCGACGCCACGTATCACGTAGGATTGCTCCCCACGTGTCACCCTGCCACCCGCCGCATTGCCCGTATTGCGCTGGATGGCCGCCACCACGTCATCAACCCCCAGATTATAGCGATAAAGGGCGTCAGGGTTGAGAACGAGTTGGTATTCCTTCGTGATGCCGCCGAAATTATCGACATCGACAACACCTTTGACCGATTTCAATTTCGGGGTGACGACCCACGTCTGAAGATCCGTCAATTGCATCAGGTTCTTCTGCGTTGATTCCAGCGTGTAGCGATAGATTTCACCGGCCGGGCCGGTAATCGGCCCTAATTGCGGCGCGGCCCCACCCGGGAGTGAGACTTCCGCAAAGCCCTGCGAGACCAGTTGCCGCGCCAGATAGATATCCGTGTTCTCCTCGAAAATCAGCGTGACGATGGAGAGGCCGAACGTACTGCTTGACCGCATGGCGGCACGACGTGGCACGGCGCTGAGGGCTCGTTCCAGCGGGCGGGTCACTTGCTGCTCGATTTCCTCCGCCGCCAAGCCGGGCACCTGCGTAATGACCTGCACCGTCACCGGGCTCAGATCGGGGTAGGCGGTGACGGTAATCGTCTCCCACGCAAAAAGTCCCGCAAGCGCCATGATGATCGCGGCGGCGAAGCAGACGAAGCGACGATGAAAGCAGACCGTCATGATCCGCCCGATCCGGCTTTCACTTTTTACAGGATCGGGGGGCAGAGAGGCGTCGTGCATCACACCGCGTCATTCAGAAGAATAGCGCCCTGCGTGACGATCATGTCATCGGGCTTCAGCCCCTTCCTGACGCGGACATGATCCGTCTCGTCGAAGCTGGCCTCAATGGAACGGCGCTCGTAGCGACCCTCCGCCACTTTGACGAAGACGATTAACTGATCATTATTCATCACCACGGATGATTTCGGGATCAGAAGCATGGGCGGCATCGGGATATCGATGCGCGCATGGGCGAACATGTTCGGGCGCAGAACCTTATCGGGATTGGGACAGGTCATGCGCGCGATGATCCGACGGATTTCGTCCCGCAACTCAGGTTCAATCCGTTCAACTGTCCCGTCACAGACGCGTCCCGGCAGATCATCGAAAGTGACATGCATGGGGAGGCCCGTTCTGATGGTCGCCACCGCGTCCTCCGGCACGTAAGCCTCAATCTGCACTTGCGACAGATCCTCCAATGTCGCCTGACTGATGGTCGCATCGGTGACGTTTTTACCCTGGGCGAAAATGGTACGCTGCACATTTCCGTCAATCGGTGACAGGATTTTAACCTGCCCGGACGTCACCTGGTCCGGGCTGATATTCAGCGCCTTGAGCCTGCGCTCCGCCCTTTGGCGTTCCGCCTGGGCCTGCGCAAGGGCGTTCAGCGCGCTATCGAGATCTTTCGCAGCATTTCCGCCCACTTTAAGCACGTTGCGGGCGCGTGTCACGACGCGTTCCTGATAGGTTTCCTGCGCGATCGCGGTGCGGAAATCCGCCAGAGCCTGATTAAAATCAGCGGATTCCATCACGGCGAGGACCTGGCCGCGACTGACAGGCTGCCCGGCCAGCAAACTTGTCTCGACAATACGCCCTGTGACGGGCGGGAAGATTTCAACCGTCGTGCGTTCATCCGACCGGATAAAAGCCGGGACGTCATGCTCATGAAGTCGGGAGGCTGTCTCGACCGGACCCGTTTTGATCTGGTCGCGAACGGCGGCGCTGTCTGCGAGAATGACAATGCCTTTTTCCACCCGGATGGGGGTGGGATGGTCAGCGATTTTTGACCGGTGCAGAAAACTGATGAGCGTCCACAGCGTCAGGACGGCAAAAATCAGAATGAAAACGGCAATGACGCGTTGGGAACCCGTGATCTGGCGCATTCCTGTGATTCCCACCCTGGTGATATGGTCAGAAAGGCGGTTAGCCGATACGGTGCGCCCACCGCAAGATTATTAACAAAAAGCGTGACTTGAAAAGGAGAACGCGAAAATCCGGCTCCGTTTGCATCATCGAGCCGGACGCCTCGCCGCGTTCCGCCCCTCCAGCCGCGATGATAGACATGGAAATCCGGCGTCAGCGCAGCTTATAGCCGATGCGTATCATCAGGCGATAAGGATATGTCAGCCTGTCGGGGTCTGGCGGCAGGGGAATAGGTTCAGCATCTTTCGGGAGCGCGATGGCGGCCTCATCCAGCGCTTCATCCCCGCTGGATTTCGCCAACCCGCTGGTGACGACATGGCCTGTGCGGTCGAAGGTGAACCATATACCGACCTTGCCCTCTATACCGGCGCTCCGGGCCTCATTCGGGTAGCGTCGATAGGCTTTCAGTCGCGCATAGACGCGTCCCATCCAGTTATCCTGCGCGCCATTTGAGGCGGTCGCCTGCTTCAGATCATGATGGTCCGCCGCGTTTTCAGATGCGGGCGGTGCGGTCGCTTTTTCAGCCGGGGGTGCCGACATCTTCTTCCGGGCCGTCAATTTGCTCATCGGGTCGCGTTGGACGTTCTCGCGCAGTTTCCGAAATTTCGGGACAGCCAGGGGCGGCGTCTGCAATGACGTCTCGGGGGCCGGAATTCGGGGTGACGAGATGGGCGTGGATGCCGCCAGATTAGGTAGCGTGAGAGGTCCCGGGTCAAGAAGGCGGGGGGGCGCGGGGGCAGAAACGAGGGAGATCTGGATTGGCTGCTGGGTCTCGCTGGCATCGCCTTTCGTTTCCGCCAATTCTTTCAGGACGATCAGACTTAGCGCCAAAGCGAGGGCCATCGCCCCGCCCGTCATGAGCAAGCTTGAGAGCCATCGCCTTTGCCCATGACGCCGTGCATTGGCCACATGACGCATGTGCCATGCTGAGAAACACGTTTCATCGAAACGCGGCAAAGCTCATTCCCTCTGTAACAAAACAAGGGCGACTTTAGCGTAACCCGCTTTTACAAGCTGATCCATCACCTCCATCAGGCTTCCATAATCGACCGTCTTGTCGGCGCGGAGGAAGATGCGCTCATCCTTATTGCCCTTCGTCGCCGCGCCGATCGCCGCAATGAGCCCGGATGCGGGAATCTTATCTTCCCCCAGAGAAATCGAGCGATCCGCCTGCACGGTGAGGTAGACAGGCTTTTCGGGGCGTGGTCTGGCCTGCTGGGTGGAAGCGGGGAGGTCCACCGGCACGGTCACGGTTGAAAGCGGCGCTGTCACCATGAAGATAATCAGCAGCACCAGCATCACGTCGATAAATGGCGTGACGTTGATTTCATGTGCTTCCTGATTTGTTTCGTCCGCATGGCGGATCCGGAGACTCATGATCGCTGGCCTAGGCGTCAACGGCGCTGCGAAGATGCAGGACGGGCGCGGGGGCATTCAGTGCCTGGCGGGAGAGATCACGCGAGACAATACGCATCAGGCCCGATGTCAGGTCAGCAACATGGGCGCGACACTGCATTGTTTCACGTGAAAGATGATTATAGACGACGACCGCCGGGATGGCCGCCACCAATCCCATCGCCGTCGCCAGCAGGGCCTCGGCAATACCAGGCGCCACCACGGCAAGGCTGGTCGCATGGCTGGCCGCAATACCGGTGAAAGACCGCATAATTCCCCAGACTGTGCCGAAAAGACCGACGAACGGCGCCGTTGCCCCGATTGTCGCGAGTATACCTGTGCCTTTATTAAGGGCGCGGGCCTCGGCCGCCTCAATCCGCTCCAGATGCAGGATGACGCGTTCCTTGACGCCGTCCCGATCCACCATGATGTCGCGAGAGCGCTCCTGCTCCGCCTTGACGGCGAGGATCATGCCGTATCCCAGATAATCCTCATCCCCGAGACGTTGAAAAGCATCATCCAAGTTACGCGACTCATTGAGGATTTTGTCCTCCGCCATCAGGCGGCGCTTGAGGCGGGATAATTCGATTATTTTGGAAATAAGGACGACCCACACCGTCACAAAGCCGAGCGCCAGAAGGGTCATGACAAATTTGACGACCGGCTCCGCCGTCAGGAACATATGCCATGGAGAAAGACTCACGCCCATAATCTTTGATCCTTCAGGGGGGACAGCTTCCTGACGCCCAAATTCGGATGTCAAGGGTCACACATCTCTGAGAGCGCAGATTAATGCGAGTCGTTATCATTATCAAGATGGAATTAAATTTAGTTTTCCGATCGTCGCTCAATGCCTCGGTTTTCTGGAGAGATCGCTATTTTCGATGCGCCTCATCCTCCAGCCCCCTGATCGAGACGGGGTCGGAACTGCCAATGAGGTGGCCTAACGGCGTCAGGCGATCAATATGATCACAGACGATCTTCAGCACGGCCAACATGGGCACGGAGAGGAAGGCCCCGCCAATGCCCCACATCCAGTCCCAGAAAACGAGGGAGGAAATAACGAGCACCGGGTTGAGTGTGAAGCGTTTGGCCAGCAGAAGTGGGGTGATCGTCTCCCCTTCAATGAGGTGGATCAGGAGGTAGATCAGTGGTGGCGCAAAAGCCCAGATGACCGCGTGGAAGCTTGAGAGCGCGACGAACAGATAGATGACGACACCGGTCAACGGCCCGATAATCGGGATGTAATTCAGCAGAAAAGCCAGCACACCCCAGAGGAGCGGATTGGGCATGTCCAGCAGCCAGCATTGCATGTAATTCAGCAATCCAACGAGACCGTTCATGACCGTGATTGTCGCGAGGTAAATCGAGACATTACGCTCTATTTTGGCCATCATCTGCTGAACACGCTTGCGCCCTGCATGATGGGGCATCACCTCGATAATGCGTCGCAGCAGAACATCCCCTGACGACAGGAAGAAAAACAGAAGAAGGATCGTGGTGAAAAATTCGACCAGAATGGTGCGCGTTCCATAAAGGACGGTGACCCCCCAACTCCCGAAAAAAGCAGGCGAGGTGACTTCATGATGGCCGGACGCGTTTCCCGATGGCGCAAATTGCTGGGACGTCATGAAAAATGAGATGATACGGTTATAAGCCCGCTGCAGAAAATCGATCGGCCCGTTCAGGAAAACCAGTTTCTCCTGAAGCAGGGCAATATTCTGGGAGGTATGTTCAAGCCAGGATGTCGCCGGGACGGAAACCGCCGTCGCGATTCCCCCCACCACCAGAAACATCACGAGTATCAGCGTGAGCGCCGCCAGAGGCTTCGGCAGGCGCAACGTCCGGTGCAGGAAGCGCATGGGCGTGATCATCAACAGGCTGATGATCAGCGCGAAGACGAAAGGCAGCACGATTGTCGCCGCGAAGTAAAGGATCGTCAGCATAATTGTGGCCGTGACAATCAGCGTGCAGACATCCCGGATATTGAGTCGACTCTCTGCCACAGCCCGCCTGATCATCATTTTTTTGCGACGATCAGCTTGGAGGGCCTCGCGGTCGGTCATCCGGGATTGCTGCGTCATGGTGCTCAAACCTTCTCTGCGTCATCCACTCTGTCGAATTGAGCGCGGTGTCATCTTCCGCACACGAGGCGTTGTCGGGAAGCGCCGCCGCATCACGTGATAAACGGCACAACCGTGTTTAGGCTGTTGCGTAAAATCTCGCATCCATAAACAATCTTTCGTCCCATGACGTAATGTGGCAGTTTTAACTTCCATGATTTTCTCCCCGAAAAAACGTTTTGGTCGCCAGGCTGACGCCGCCGATGTTTCATCTGAGCAGGCACCTGTCATTGACCCTCAGGAAACCAACCCGGCGCGTTTCACGCATGGGGACATTCGGCGCCATGTTTTTGTGATGGCCTCCACCGGTGCGATCGGGCTGATGGCCGTTTTCGCGGTTGATCTCCTCAATTTCTATTATATTTCCCATCTTCATGACCCGAATCTGACCGCCGCCATCGGCTTTGCCGGCAGCATCAGCTATATCCAGATTGCCTTGTCCATCGGCATGACAATCGGGCTGGGTGCGACAATTGGCCGCCTCCTCGGTGCGGGGCGCCTCGTCCGCGCGCGTTATTACGCGTCATGCTTCATCGCCTTCATGTTCTGTATCAGCGCGGCGCTCGGCGTTGTGACGTTGATCTTCGCGTATGATCTCCTCTCCGCACTCGGGGCACGGGGGGAGGTGTTGCGCCAGGCCACCACCTATCTGCAACTCACGTCATTCGGCCTTCCGCTCGTCTGTCTGGGAATGGCGCAATCCGCCCTGCTCCGCACGACGGGCGATGCGCGTCGCTCCATGCAGGTGTCGTTGATCGGAGCGGTTGTCTCCGCCCTGCTCGATCTTATCCTGATTTTCGGGTTCAATCTCGCCCTTGTCGGCGCCGCGATCAGCACCATCATTTCCCGCTTCGCGGTGGTTACCGCCGCTTATCTCAGCCTGCGTCGCCACCGCATCCTGACCTGGCCGAGGATGGAATTTTTCAGCGCTTCATTGAAGGAAGTCGGCGCCGTCGCCCTGCCCGCTGTCGCGACGAATATCGCAACGCCGTTCGGGGGGGTTTTTGTCACACATGCAATGGCGCGTTTCGGTGCGGAAGCCATATCCGGCCAGACCACTATTGACAGGATCATCCCGGTCGCCTTCGCGTTTGTCTTTGCTTTAACGGGCTCAGTCGGGCCGATCGTGTCGCAGAATTACGGCGCGCAATATTACCATCGTGTGCGGGAAACATTGGTGGCCTCCCTGAAAATGACACTGATCTGCGTCATCATCACCTGGATCACACTTTACGTGTTTCAATGCGAGATCGTGACAATTTTTGCGCCGAAAGGTGTCGCGCTCGATATCGTGCATCTGTTTTGCGACTATCTGGTCGCAAGCTATTTCTTCCTCGGGCTTCTCTTCGTCTCCAACACGATTTTCAATAATCTTTCGCGCCCGCTTTTCTCAACCGGGTTTAATTGGGGGCGCGCCACGCTTGGCACCATCCCGCTTGTCTGGATCGGCGCACATTGGGGGCCTTTCGGCATTCTTTACGGGCAGGCGGTGGGGATGATCATCTTCGGCAGCGTTGCCGTCCTGACCGCGTTCTGGGTCGTCAACCACCTCGATCAGGCCACGCCGCAGAAGACACTCAAATAGAAATCATATTCCCGCTGGAATGAATCCCGCAAAGTTTCGGCATTGCGAAAACCATGGCCTTCGCCCGGATAGATTTTAATCTCGGTGGTCACGCCATGATTTTTCAGACGCTGATACATCTCCTCCGCCTGCGTCAGGGGCACAACCTGGTCTGCATCTCCATGCAGGAACAGGACGGGCACTTTGATCTGCGCCGCATGATGAACGGGTGAGCGGTCGGTATAGAGATGACGCGCCGCGGGGAGCGGCCCGATGAGGCGGTCAAGATAACGCGACTCAAACTTATGTGTCTCGGCAACCAGCGTCATAAGGTCCGCAACGCCATAAAGCGATGTCCCAGCACAGAATATATCTGAAAGCGCCAGACAGCGCAGCACGGTCAGCCCGCCGGAACTGCCCCCGCGGATGACGCAACGCTTCGAGTCCGCCAGGCCCTGATCACAGATAAATTGCGCGGCATCAATGCAATCGAGCACGTCACGCGCACCCCATTCACCATCCAAAGCCTGTCGATAAGCGCGCCCCCACCCTGTTGACCCGCGATAATTCACATCCAGCAGGGCGAAACCCCGCGTCGTCCACCATTGCACCTTGAAAGAAAAAGCCGGATTGGCCGCCGCTGTCGGCCCCCCATGCGCCGTGACGATAAGCGGCGGACGCCCCGTTGTATCCGCGAGGGCAGCGCCACCGACAGGCGCATAGAAAAAACCATGTGCCGTGGCTCCATCCCGTGTGGGAAAATCAAGGACACGCGGATGAGCGCAATGTTCCGGGCCGATCCCATCAGGAAATGTAAAAGCCGATTGCAGAACCCGACTTTGCGCGAGGTTGCGCCCGATACGGATCGCGGGTGGGGCATCACTGGGCGTGTGGAGCCAGGCAAACGCGTCGCCAATCGGCAGGGGCACGGCGGCAGCGAGCCCGAAATGCGTATCCTGCCAGGCGTTTCCATCAAAATGAGCGACGTGCGGCATCCCATTTTTAACGCCATGCGCCAGAAGCCCGCCATCACGCAGGCAGATCAGGGATTGATGACCAAAAACCCAGGGTGGCGCGCCGATTTCAAAACCCGAGTCCGGCAGAAACGCGCCCGCCCAGTTTTCTTTCTCCTCAAATTTTATCGGTTGCCAGGTGCCCTTCGCGTCGGACAGGGCGAAGAGCGTCGACTGGTCCTGCCAGACCGGCTCCATGATGCTGCAAGCTGCATCCTCTCCCACCAGCATAGCAATGTCCCGGATGACAGGGTGTCCCGACGCCCAATCCAGTCGTGCCAGTTTCAGTTGAGTCTCGTTCCAAGGCATATTGGGATGATCCCAACTGATGAAAGCGAGAGATTGCCCATCCGGCGACAGGCGCGGTGACGCGTAGAAATCCTGCCCTCTGATCAGGACCGTCTCAATCCCTTCCGCAACCCAGACAATGCTCGTCTCCGTCTGCTCAGCGGCGCGATGATCCTCCCTGATGCAGAAAACACCCTCTGACATCGTGGGGCGGGATACCGCCTGTATCGCTGATAGAGGGGAGAAATCGGCGTAGCGACAATCATCCGAGCCGCCCAACACCTTCTGCACACCGCCTGATAAGCAATAAATGCGACCATCCACGGCATTGGTGAAGATGACACACCCCCCCGCACCGACCGCATAGGCCCCGCCACCATATTCATTGACGGAAGATCTGACGTTGACGTCGGGCGTTGTCACGTCACGGGGCGGAGACGCGTTTTTCTGCGCGACGAGAATTGTCTTCCCCCCTTTTGCGGCGCGCGTCTCAAGCCAATAGACCGTGTCGGCTAAGGTGCGTATCTCGGCAAGCTGGGTTGTCCGCCCGGCGACAAAATCTGCGGTGACCCAGGGAGAATGTCCCGTCGCGGGCGAGGGTGTTTGTCTTTTTGTCATGACAGGATGCGGTCCGGCTCCAGAAAGGCTTTGACATGATGGGTGATGATGCCGATTTTTGTTTCCTTTGATCAAGCCGCCGGAGGGTGACGAACCTGTTAGACTTTCTTGAACATCTCATCCGGGAGTATGGTTACGGCATAATCGGTTGCGTCGTCATGCTGGAAAGTATGGGCCTGCCCCTTCCGGCCGAAAGCCTGATTATTGCCTCCTCCCTTTATGCTGCATCCACCCATCATCTTGGCATCCATTGGATTGCCCTGGCGGCAATTATCGGCGCGATCATGGGCGATAATTTCGGGTATCTCATCGGACGTGCGGTCGGTTTTCCGTTACTCATCAAACATGGAAGTAAAATCGGGCTGACGCCGAAACGCCTGTTACTCGGACGATACTTGTTTCAGCGCCATGGTGGAATCGTTGTTTTCTTCGGTCGATTTGTCGTTATACTGAGATTATTCTCCGCCTTACTCGCCGGTGCCAATCATATGAACTGGCGGCTCTTTCTGGTTTATAACGCGTTGGGCGGAGTTGCGTGGGCGGGAGGCTATGCAGCGGCGACTTATTTCCTCGGTAAAGGCATTCTCAATCTCTCAGGGCCTCTCGCCCTCTCCATTGGCGGTGTCTTTCTTATCGTGGCGCTCATTATCTTCTTCCTGCTCAAACGAAATGAAAAGAGGTTTATGCAAGCTGCGATGGAAGCAGCGCATCATGACCCTTATTTACCGAAGGACGGAGAATGGGCAGAACTCAGAAAACTGGCAGCAGAAAAACAGCCATCGTAACGGGCAGCACCAACGGCCTGGGGCTTGAGGCTTCGCGTCAGCTGGCCGCGCGCGGTGTCCGCGTCATGATGACAGGACGCAACCCTGAGAGAGGGCAAAGCCGCGTCGATGATCTCAAAAAGCAGATGCCTGAAGCTGACGTGACCTATTGCCAGCTTGATTTGTCCTCACTTGATGAAATCAGCTCCTTTGCGCAGCGCCTCGATGTTGAAGGGCTTGATATCCTCATCAACAATGCCGGCGTCATGGGACCGCAGGAACGCGTCCTGACCTCATACGGGCAGGAATTACAGTTCGGCACGAACCATCTTGCGCATTTTCTGCTGACATCGTGCCTGCTTCCCGCGTTGATCCGTGGCAAGGGGCGGGTCATCACCGTGGCCTCACGCGCCGCTTTAAAAGGGCGAATCCATTTTGAGGATCTGAAAGCCGCGCGACATTATGATTCCATGACGTTTTATCGTCAGAGCAAACTGGCCAATCTGATGTTCGCCCTCACACTGGACAAGTTGCTGCGCCAGCATGAAATACCCGTGCAATCATGCGCTGCGCATCCTGGATGGACACGCACGAATATGATTGCCAGCATCCCGCATCAGGAGACGGTTCCAACCTTCAAACAGCGCGTTTATCAGCGCGTGGTTGAGCCAGTTGGCGCTGCGATATTCAACCATTTTGCGCAGGATGTCGCCGATGGCGTGCAGCCGCTTCTGGCACCGGTCTGGCTTGGCGGAGATGTCGGCGGCGCCTATTTCGGCCCGCAGAAATTCGGGGAAAGGAGCGGACCTGTCGGCCCGGCCCACATCCCCGCATCGGCCCGCAAGGAAGTGGATCAGAAGCGCCTGTGGCAATGCTCCGTCGAGATCACCGGTGCGCAATATCCCTTCACTTATTGCTGAGGGAAAGCACGAGCGATTCTGACCTTCAGCCCCAGGGCCGTACGACGATCGCAATGACGATGATGATCATGAGAAGCGTCGGCACCTCATTGACCATGCGGAAGAACTTTTCGGAATGAAGGCGCTGCTCATGCCGCAATTGGCGGCGCCATCGTGCGCAGAAGCCATGAAACCCGAAGAGACCGACCACCGCAATGAGTTTCGCCCACCACCAGCCCGCATGCCAGTCAATCACGCCGGGTATCAGAGCGAGAATGATGCCGAGCACGGTCGTCAAGGTCATGGCCGGCGCAATGATGGCAAGGGAAAGACGACGCTCCATCAAAATAAATCGCGCACTTTCCACACTGCCGACCGATGTCTGCGTATGGTAGACATAGAGACGTGGCAGATAGAGCATCCCCGCCATCCAGGCGATAACGGCAATCATGTGAAAGGCTTTCAGCCACAGCAGATAAGGGATGAAAATATCCATCACGTCTTTCCTTTCACATTTTTCAAAGCCTGTCCCAGTTCAGAAAGCGACCGGATGACGGTGAGATTGAGCGGCGCATCCACCGGGCGCTGACCATCTTCCCGAAGGAAAAAACAGGCCATGCCCGCTTGCTCGGCCGCTTTCGCGCCCGGGAGACTATCCTCCACCACGAGACATTCCTGCACGGATCGATGTTCGGCTGCAGCCGCGGCCAGATAGACATCCGGCGCCGGTTTGGCGCGAGGGACATCAAAGGCTGAGTGGATACGGTCATCGGGGAAGAAATGCTTCAAACCCGCACGCGCAAACTTGGCGTCCATCTCCTCCCGGGATGAGTTTGAGGCCACGCGAAATGCGTAGCCAAGCGCCTTCACATCATTCAGGAGCGCCGCCACGCCGTTGACGGGCCGCGCTTCGGCTTTCATCATCGCGACCATACGCGCCTGCATCTGCGCCACGAGATCATCCGGTAGGGATTTCTGCAGATCCGCCTCGAGCGCTTTTTTGACGACAGAGAACTGCGTGCCGGAAAAGCGCGCCAAAGCCTGCTTCGGTGTCATTTTTACGCCGCATGACGTCGCGACTTCCGCAATCAGGCGGGAAGACGCATCTTCACTATCAATCAGGACACCATCACAATCGAATATGATGAGCTTGAGCGTGGGAGGGATGGAATTTTCCGTCATAAAATCTCAGGTCTTTTCTGCGTGCGTATGGCCTCGACCAGCATGGCGACATGCTCTGGCGGGGTTTCCGGCATGACACCATGGCCGAGATTGAAGATATGGGGTCGATGCGACATGGACCGGCAGATATTCTGCGCCTCCTGGGTCAATGCATCTCCCCCCGCTTTCAGGATCAGCGGGTCAAGATTGCCCTGTAAAGCCATTGAATGCGGCAGGCTCTCCGCCACAATGTCAAGGCTTGCCCCTGTGTCACAAGCGAGGGCGTCGATCCCGGTCTCCTGCGCGTAAATCGGCGCCATCACGCCGGCGAGCCGGGGGAAACCGATGATTTTGACGTGGGGATGTTGCGCGCGAATCGCCGTGACGATCTGACGCGTCGGCGCGATGACGTAACGCCGGAAGAGGCGTGGCGGTAAAAGCCCCGCCCAGCTATCGAACAGCATGACCGCCTCCGCCCCGGCATCAATCTGCGCGATCAACATCTCAGAAGTGGCGTCAGTCAGAAGCGCCATGAGCCTGTCGTAAAATGCGGGCGCTTTCAACATCGCCTCCCGCGTGATGCTGTAATCGCGGGAGCTTCGGCCCTCAATCATGTAGCAGCTGACGGTGAAGGGACTTCCGGCAAATCCCAGTAAACTTGTCGCGGGCGGCAAAGCGCGGCGCAAATGGCGCAATGTCTCCAGAATGGGGGTGATGAAAGAAGCGACCGCCTCCGGTTGCAGCGCGTCAAGCGCCGCGTCATCGCGGATCGGGGTCAGGACGGGCCCCAGATTTTCAACGAAATCCAATGCCTGCCCCATGGCATGCGGGAGGATTAGAATGTCAGAGAATAAGATGGCCCCATCCATGCCAAAACGCTGGATGGGTTGTAATGTCAGTTCTGTCGCGATATCCGGCGTCAGGCACCGCGTCAGAAACGGCGATTTTTCCCGATAGGCGCGGAATTCGGGCAGATAACGACCCGCCTGGCGCATCAACCATAAGGGGGGCGGCCAGACAGGATGCCCACCCAAAGCGCGTAAAAGCGGTTTCTCGGTCGAGACAGAATGGGGGTTCGCTTCAATTGGCGGGGAATTGCACGTCATACGAGCCAATAAACATAAAAGAAGAAAGAAAAGAAAGTGATTGTCTTTGTAGAGCCCTGTGGAAGACGGGGTACCCGCCTTTCAAAAAATGTACCACATGTTTCCCACACTGTGTACAACTCTGGACGTGGCTGTCAGCAAGGGCTGCGTGAATCTATCCAGTTTTACCCACAAAAGGGCTGTGTACAATTCACCGGTAACCCGCCGGAAAGGCCCTATCCACGGTACTCCACCATGGCATCCGCATGAGCCGGTTTTTTCCCCATGTACCCCAGTACTCACGATCCGGATTCACAGGGTGAGGCGGCTTGTGCGAGATTGTGATCATCGAGTCCCGACTCCGTACGACGAGGTTTTCTCATGACGAGGTTACAGCGCGACACGCCGCTCATTCTTGCCAGCGGTTCCCGGACAAGGTTGGATCTCCTGCAACATGCAGGCCTCCATGTGCGGGCATGTCCTGTTCACGTGGATGAAGCCACCATAAGAGATGAGGCGCGGGCGCGTGGCGTTGAAAGCGGTGAGATCGCGGTCGCGCTCGCCCACGCTAAGGCGCGTTATTACAGCTTGAGGCCGGATGCTGAGGAGGGCGCGTTGGTCATCGCCGCGGATCAGATCCTGACCTGTGAAGACCGGCAGATCGATAAAGCGCCTGACATGACCGCATTGCGTGACATCCTGATTTTTCTGCGGGGGCGAACGCATATTTTGCATACGGCCTGCGTCATCTACCAGCATGGCGCTCCCATATGGACGCATCTCGCGCGCCCCCGCCTCCAGATGCGCCATTTCAGTGAGGCTTTCCTTGATGATTATCTACATCAGGCTGGGGAGGCAGTCCTCAGTTCGGTCGGGGGTTATCAAATCGAAGGCCGGGGCGTGCAGCTTTTTGAGAAAATCGAGGGTGCTTATGACGAGATACGCGGCCTTCCCTTGCTTCCCCTTTTAGCCGCATTGCGACTTCTGGGCGCGATGGCGTGATGTGTTTCAGCAAGTTAGGACTTGCCAGCCTCCTAACAGCCCGTTATACGAAGCTCCACGGTGAGATATCCGCTAAAAAGCGGGGCCATAGCTCAGTTGGTAGAGCGCCTGAATGGCATTCAGGAGGTCGTCGGTTCGATCCCGATTGGCTCCACCATTTCTCGAAATTCTGAATTTTAGCGCGGCGCTGCACGTGCCGTTAGGGCAATGTTCTACCGCGTCAGAATATAGGACTCTGCCGCCTCAAGGAGGCGATCTGCTTCCGCCTGGGTGCTCGCCTCAACATAAACTCGCAATTCCGGCGCGTTTCCAGATGGGCGGATATGCAGGATTACCCCTGAGGTGAAAAACATCCTTGTGCCATCCAACTCATCAATATGGTCCAGATGGCCATTGATCCCCAATGTCGCCTTGTATGCCTCTGTCCCCGCGCAGGCTGTCACATGCGCGACCAGCGCCAGCCCACGATCCAGTGGCATGTTTTTGAGGCAGGCTGACGCGGTCACACGTTTGGGAAGGGCGTTGACCAGGCGGGTTAAGTCATTCCCGTAAGTTCGGGCTGAAATGAGCGTAGCGAGAAGGGGCAAGGCAAAATCCCGCGTCGGCAACGCCTCCAAGACATGTTGGCCGGAGGTGAGGCGTTGTCCCAAAATCAACCCACCATTCGCTTCATAACCAATAATGGCTCTCTCCGGCATCTGCGCATGGTCGGGCATGGCGGCGAGCACGTAAGGTGAACCAATTTTTGTGCGTGCAATGCGGGGTACGGCCTGACTTAACTCCAACATTGTATTACTTGTCACCGGCGTGGCGACAAACGCCGCCTTTAATAGACGTGCGGTAACCAGTCCCATAATGTCGCCGCGGATCATGTTTCCGTGTTGGTCTGTCAGAAGCGGTCGGTCTGCGTCGCCATCTGAGGAGATAATGGCCATGACATTGTGACGCGCCGCCCAATCCTGTAGCAACGCAGTATCTTCCGGCGCGAGCGCTTCCGTGTCGATGGGATGAAACGTCGTTTCACGCCCGAAAGGCACGGCGCGTCCGCCAAGTGCATTGATGAGATCAACCATCAGGTCACGCGCGACTGAACTATGCTGATAGACTCCGATCACCATATCCTGCAGGGCGTTTTCACCGAAGAAATCACGATATCTTGCGAGGAAGGGCGTGACCGCGTCGATGGGCGCAGGCAGCTCCGGCGCGGTGATTAGATCGCCTGAACTATTGAACAGTTCTGCCGGAAGGGTGACATGCTGTCGGCGCATGCCTGCTTCATCTTCCTTCGAAAATTCCTGACTTTCACGATTGAATTTGATCCCGTTCCGGTCCGCCGGAATATGGCTGCCCGTCACCATGAGGGACGGGATCTTTTTCCTGAAAGCGGTGAGACTGAGGCAGGGTGTCGGGACGAACCCGCAAAACAGAACTTGCCCCCCGGATTTTCGCACGGCCGCCATGCAGGCACGTAAAATCCGGGGTGCACTGGGGCGTAGATCCCCTGCCAAAGCGACTTCCATCCCGGGCAAAAAGGCGCCGACCTCGCGCATCCACTGCAAATAGCCGGTCACATAGGCAAAGCAGAGCCGATCCGTCATGGCACTGACGAGACCACGTGCACCGCTTGTGCCGAAGGCCACGCCGCTTTCCTCCATCCTGGATGAGATCAGCATATTGGTCTTACGCTCCGCTTCAGTTGTGTCCGGAGGATACAGCATCGGGAGGCCGGACAATAGCGGTCAGAAATCCGCGTTTCGTTTGCGATGTGTGGCGGATCTGTTTCCGGAATGACGGCGGGCCGCAAACTGCTCAGAAGCGTATTGCCGCGTCGGCGGACGGTACTGAAGGATCAGGGCTTTCATGATCATCTCACGCAGATACGCGATGTTCATGTAAAGCCCTTCTCCCGATTGCGAAGCAGTACGCCTAGGCGTTGAGAGATTTTTCGAGTTGCGGCAGCACCTCGAAGAGATCGCCGACAAGCCCGTAATCCGCCACTTTGAATATGGGCGCCTCAGGGTCCATATTGATCGCGACGATAACGCGACTATCTTTCATGCCCGCAAGATGCTGGATGGCGCCAGATAAACCGACAGCAATATAAAGCTCCGGCGCGACGATTTTACCCGTCTGGCCGACCTGCATCTCATTCGGGGCGAACCCGGCATCAACGGCAGCGCGTGATGCGCCGATCGCTGCATTAAGCTGCGTTGCGATGCCGTCCAGCAGCTTGAAATTTTCCGCATCTTTGAGGCCTCGACCGCCGGAGATCACGACGCGCGCTGATTCCAGCTCCGGACGGTCAGATTGCGTCAGTTCAACACCCAGAAGTTCGGCTTTGCTAGTACCAGCCTCCGACGTCAGTATTTCGACGTCGGCCGAGCCCGAATCAAGATCCGGCGTAGGATCAAAATTTGCGGCGCGCACCGTCAGGATCTTCAGATTATCGCGAGAGCGGACCGTGGCAAGCGCATTGCCCGCATAAATCGGACGCACAAAATTTGACGCATCCAATATTTCGATCACTTCCGTGATGGGCTGCACGTCACATAACCCCGCCAGGCGTGGCAGGAGGTTTTTCGATAGGGCCGTCGCTGCGCCGATGATATGGGTGTAATCGCCAGCCCTCTTCGCGATGAACGCCGCCGTATCCTCTGCGATCAAAGCGATAGAGGGCACGTGCAGGATTTTCGCGACACCCTCAAGCTGGCGGAGGGGCGTCACATCGCCATCGCCGAAAAGAATGGCGTGGACGTCACCTATTTGACGCGCCGCTGTGATGGCGGAGCGACTGGCGGGTTTGACCTTACCGGCCTCGATTTCGATGATAACAAGCGCTGTCATACTCAGACGACCTTTGCTTCGGTACGGAGTTTTTCGACCAGTTCCTCAACCGAGGACACGATGATGCCGGCCTGGCGCTCCGTCGGTTCGACGACTTTGACGATATCGAGACGCGGGGCGAAATCGACGCCCAGAGACGCGGCTTCAATGGTTTCAAGCGGCTTCCTCTTGGCCTTCATGATATTCGGCATGGTGGCATATCGCGGTTCATTCAGGCGGAGATCCGCCGTGACGACAGCGGGGAGGGAAAGACGGAGCCGCTCCGTGCCGGAATCAATCTCCCGAGACACCTCGATTTTGCCATCGGCCAGCGCGACCTGGCTTGCAAAAGTCGCCTGCGGCCAATCCAGTTGCGCGGCCAGGATCTGGCCTGTGGCATTCATATCATCATCAATGGCCTGCTTGCCCATAATGACGAGGTTGGCGGCTTCCTTGAGGATAATCGCTTTCAAAAGCTTGGCGACGCCCAACGGCTCAACCGCGTCCTGCGTCTGGACAAGAACAGCCCGGTCCGCACCCATTGCCATGGCGTTGCGCAAGATGGGCTGGCTCTCTGCCGGGCCGATGGATACCACCACCACCTCGGATGCCTGACCTTTTTCCTTTAACCGGACGGCTTCTTCAACCGCAATTTCGTCAAACGGATTGATCGACATTTTGACGCCTTGCGTCTCAACGCCCGTTTGATCGGCCTTGACCCGCGGCTTGACGTTGTAATCGATCACGCGTTTGACCGGGACTATAATCTTCATCACGCTCTCACTCGTATAAATAACGGCGCAGGACAGACAACAACGTAATTGTGGTCACATCCCGGCAGGGTAATTGGGGCCGCCGCCACCTTCGGGCGGGCACCAATCAATGTTTTGTTCAGGGTCTTTAATATCACAGCTTTTACAATGAACACAGTTCTGCGCATTAATTTGAAGAGCGCGTCCCTCCGGGACTTCAATCGTTTCATAAACGCCGGCAGGGCAATAACGGGTCTCGGGACAATCATAAAAGTCGCGATTGACCGCCTTCCACAGCGACGCGTCGCGCAATTTAAGGTGAACGGGCTGGTCCTCCTCATGATTTGTGCCGGAGAGATAGACGGAGGATGTCAGGTCAAAAGTAAGTGAGCCATCCGGCTTGGGGTAGGTAATCGCCTTACTGGTGGCCGCTGGCTGAAGTGAAATATTGTCGGGATGGCGATGATGCAGCGTCCAGGGCGCGCGTCCCCGGAATAAGAGCGTATCAAGCCCGGCATAAATGGCGCCCAGCCGCGTACCCCACCGCGCGAAAGCGGGCCTGAAATTCCGCGCCTTATAAAGCTCATCGGCGAGCCAGCTTTTTTCGAGCCGTGCATTGAGGTCTGACGTGGCGGCGCGCCCTTCCGGCGCGTCAAGCACTGAGGCGGCTTCTTCCGCGGCCAACATGCCGGATTTCATGGCCGTGTGCGTACCCTTGATTTTAGGGACGTTGAGGAAACCAGCCGTGTCCCCGGTCAGCATCCCGCCGGGGAAGGAAAGGCGTGGGATGGATTGAAATCCGCCTTCTGACAAAGCCCGCGCACCGTAGATCAATCGCCGGCCATTTTTGAAATGTTCGGCAAAAGCGGGATGGGTTTTGACGCGCTGCATCTCATGAAATGGGGAGAGATAGGGGTTTTGGTAATCGAGTCCGACAACAAAGCCGAACGAGACCAGATTTTCGCCGAAGTGATAGAGGAAGGCGCCGCCATAGGTCTGATCATCAAGGGGCCAGCCGAAACTATGCTGCACAAAGCCGGGACGATGCTGCTCAGGCGGAACTTCCCACACTTCCTTGACGCCAAGACCGTATGTCTGCGGGTCGACATTTTCTCGAAGATGATATCGCGCCATGATGGCTTTAGTGATGGAACCGCGTGCGCCTTCAGCGAGGATCGTCTGACGCGCGCGCAGGATCATACCCGGCGCATATTGCGGCCCGGGCTCACCGTCGCGACCAACACCCATATCCCCGACAATGACGCCGCATAAACGGTCATCTTCAATAAGCGGGGTGGCGGCGGCAAAGCCGGGATAGATTTCAACGCCCAGCGCTTCCGCCTGTTCAGCCAGAAAGCGGCAGAAACTGCCGAGACTGACGACGTAATTGCCATGATTTGACAAAGCGGGCATGAGTCGCTCGAAATATGGCAGAGCGAAGGCGCGTTCCTCCGTCAGGAAGAGAAATTTTTCAGAACTTACCTGCGTCTGGAGCGGGGCGTCGAGATCGCGCCAGTCAGGGAGGAGTTCATCCAGGCCACGTGTCTCGATCACCGCGCCGGAGACGATATGCGCCCCGACTTCACTCCCTTTCTCAAGCACGCAGACGGAAGCTTCAGGTTTGAGCTGCTTCAGGCGGATCGCGGCGGATAAACCGGCAGGGCCGGCGCCGACGATCAGTACGTCGAATGACATTTCCTCCCGCTCAATTTCAGATGTCATCATCGGTTGCGCAACCTTTCACGTTGTCTCACAACGTTGATAAGTCCAGTAAAACGGAACACGCCCCTCCCGCAACGCCTTGCTTTCATATCGTGTTGCGGACCACCCATCCGGGCGTTCACCCTCGGCGAAGGCGATGCGTTTGAAGGCTGTTTGTGACGCCATCACGTCCTGCACCCATTCCTGATAGACAGGATGGTCGCTTGCGATGCGCCACTCCGCGCCCGGACGCATGGTGCGGGCCAGAAGCGCGATATTATCCGGATGGATGAAGCGTCTCTTCGCGTGACGCGCCTTCGGCCACGGGTCAGGAAACATCAGATAAACGCGGTCAAGACAGGCGTCAGGCAGGGCGCGCAAAAGCAGGCGCGCGTCCTCCGGCCACAGGCGCAGGCGATCAGGTGGGGGCGCTCCTGCCTCCTGCCCCTCCGGCACGAGGCGGGAGAGGAGAGAACACAGGCCGTTTTCAAAAACTTCGGATGCAATATAGAGGCAATCCGGATGGGCTTCAGATTGCGCCAAAGCGTGCTCACCGCCGCCAAACCCGATTTCGAGAAAAATACGTGTCGTCGGGGCGGCGTTGAAGGCGCGATGAGGCGTCGTTGCTTGATCTGCCGTCAGGCGGAAACGCGGCAGCGCCTCATGAAGAAGGCGCTGCTGACGGGGCCGCAGGGAGTAGATTCGCGGCCGACCATAAAGCTTGTCAGGTTGTGGTTTGCAAAGAGATTTGATCAGCACAGGGCCTCAACGATTGAAAGCCCGCCGCAGGTCATCGACCAGATCCGTCTGCTCCCACGTGAAATTATCCAGTGCCAGGTCAGGGATACGGCCAAAATGACCATATGCCGAGGTTGGCGCGTAAATGGGCCGGTTGAGGCGCAGATGCTCCCGGATGCCGCGAGGTGACAGATTGACCATCTGATACAGCACGTCCCCGAGGCGCGCCTCATCGACATCCTTGCCCGTTCCGTCCAGATCAACATAGACAGAAAGAGGCTTGGACACGCCGATCGCGTAGCTGAGCTGAATTGTGCAGCGATCGGCCAGATCAGCCGCGACAACATTTTTCGCCAGATAGCGCGCCGCATAGGCGGCGGAGCGATCTACTTTGGTGGGATCTTTTCCGGAGAAGGCACCGCCGCCATGGGGGGCCGCGCCGCCATAAGTATCAACGATGATTTTACGTCCGGTCAGCCCGGCATCACCATCCGGCCCACCAATAACGAAATTGCCGGTCGGATTGACGTAAAATTCCTCTTCCTTGCACATCCAGCCTTCGGGGAGAACTTCCCGGACGACGGTGCGCAGCATTTCGCGGATGGTATTCTGCCGCATGCCTTCAACATGCTGTGTCGAGATAACGACGGATGTCGCGGCGACCGGCTTCCCCTCGACATAGCGAAGGGTCACCTGGCTTTTCGCATCCGGCAGCAGCCCATCCCCCCGCGCATCGCCGCTTTTACGGTAATCGCGGATTTTTTCGAGGATGGATTGCGCATAGAAAAGCGGCGCAGGCATGAGGCGTTCCGTCTCACGTGTGGCGAAACCGAACATGATGCCCTGGTCACCGGCGCCCTCATCCTTATTGCCTTCACTATCCACACCTTTGGCAATATCGACGGATTGCGCATGGAGAAATGATGTGATGTCGGCCGTCTTCCAGGAGAAACCCTCCTGATCATAACCGATGTCGCGTATGGCGTCGCGCGCGCGCTCAACCAGCATGTCGGATGTGACGGATGCCGGGCCGCGGACTTCGCCCGCCAGGACGACGCGATTGGTCGTGCACATGGTTTCACACGCAACGCGCGCTTCAGGGTCAGCGCTGAGAAAAGTGTCCAGAACAGTATCGCTGATCCTGTCCGCGACCTTGTCCGGATGGCCCTCAGAAACGGATTCTGATGTGAAAAGGAAATCGCCGTAATTACGCACTCAGGGACCTCGCAGGGAATGAGTGATGGACGGAGAAACGGCAAAAAGCCATCTCTCCAACGAAAAATGGAGAGACTGGCTTGGCGGAATTGCTTGAACGGGTCAAGGGTAATTCGGAGAAATTATTTTATTTGTAGATGTCCGCGATATTAAACAGGCCAGCGGACTGGTTATGTAACCACAATGCCGCATTGACGGCGCCGCGGGCAAAAACGCGACGGTCAAAGGCGCGGTGGCTGATGGTAATCTGCTCATCACCCGAAGTAAAAATCACGCTATGTTCCCCGACTATTTGTCCGGCGCGTAATTCCGCAAAGCCGATCTGGCCCGTTTGACGCGGGCCGGAAGGGTCATAACGGGCGACATCCTCCAATTTGACGCCGCGACCCGCCGCAATCGCCGCGCCCACGGCTTTCGCTGTGCCGGAAGGCGCGTCGATTTTCTGACGGTGATGAATGTCCGTAACATCCACATCGTAATCACCCGCTGGCAAAGCAGCGGAAAGTTGACGGGCGATGTCGAGCAGCAGATTCAGGCCAGGAGAGAAATTCGCCGCGCGCAGGACAGGGATGTGTTTTGCAGCGTCAGTAATCACGGCTTCTTCCGCCGCATCCATCCCGGTCGTGCCGATGACCCAGGCACATTTATGGCGGATAAGATCGCGCGCGTGCTCCGGGATCAGCGTGTGGTGACTGACATCAATGATGACGTCAGAACACGCAGCCAGTCGGCCCATCGCAAAGAAGATATTTTCCGCTGCATTCTCCGTCCGTGACGTCCCGCCCGAGAGGGTCAGGTTTCGCGCCCGCACTTCCTCCGCGCAAAGACGACCCAGACGGCCTGTGATGCCCGCAACACCGATGCGCATGGTTTTACCTTCCGTCGAAAAATTCTTTAACTTTCGAGAAAAAACCCGTGCTTTCCGGGTTTGCCTGTGCCTGGTTTTCGCCCGCTTCTTCCTCAAAAGCCTCCAGCAATTCGCGCTGACGTTTCGTCAGATGGCGCGGCGTCTCAACAGCAAGCTGAAGATACATGTCTCCGCGAGAGGACGATCTCAGCACCGAGAACCCTTTGCCTTTGAGGCGGAAATGATCGCCCGCCTGACTTCCCGCCGGGATTTTGACCTTGGCGCGAGAGCCGTCAATGACGGGCACCTCAATTTCCGCCCCCATGGCGGCCTGCGCCATGCGGAGCGGAAGTCGGCAATGGATGTTCGCCCCTTCCCGATGAAACAGCGCATGGGTGGCGACTGAGATATGCAGATACAGATCCCCAGCCTGCGCGCCCGGACCGCCAGCCTCTCCCTCACCTGTGACGCGCATGCGTGTCCCGTCTTCGATGCCTGCCGGGATGTCGATTTCAAGCTCACGCTGTGTCGGGGTTGTCCCGGCGCCCTGGCATTTTTTGCAAGGGTCGGAGATGACATTGCCGGTGCCGTGACAGGTCGGGCAGGGGCGCTCGACGAGGAAGAAACCCTGCTGCGCCCTCACCGCGCCCGCGCCGTGGCATGTCGGGCATTGCACACTGCCTTTATTCGGGTCCGCGGAGCCGCGGCCTGAACATGATTCACAGGTGACGCGCGTCGCAAATTTGACAGTCTTCTTTACGCCGGAGAAAGCCTCCGTCAGCGAGATATGGAGCTGTGTCTGGACATCATTGCCCGACCTCTGACGCGTGCGGCGTCGGCCGCCCCCCATCATATCGCCGAACATATCGAAAATATCTTCAAACCCGCCTGCGCCGAACCCGCCAAACCCGCCGCCACCGCCCATACTGCCATCAAAGGCCGCATGTCCGTAGCGGTCATAAGCTGCGCGCTTCTGCTCATCCTTCAGGACGTCGTAAGCCTCATTGACCTGCTTGAATTTATGTTCAGCCTCCGCATCCCCCGCATTACGATCCGGGTGAAAGCGCATCGCCATTTTGCGATAGGCTGTTTTGAGCTCAGCCTGCGATGCGGTGCGGGTGACCTCTAACACCTCATAATAATCCACTTTGGTGGCCATGGAATCCTCTGTCAGGCGCGTCTTGGCATCGTGTCTCGCCAGGAAGTCTCAAAGTCCGGGATGATATCAATCAGGTCGCTTTCAACCCGGGTAGATGGAAGTATATCGGCCGGAAGCGGCGTGCCCGCCCTTCCCAGGAAAGACGGGCACGCACCAGCTTCAATCAGCTCACGGATGATTGACCGCGACGACTCAGCTTTTCTTGCTGTCGTCAACATCCTCAAAGTCAGCATCGACAACATTGTCATCCGGCTTCGCCTCACCTGATGACGCATTTTCTGCCGCGCCTTCCTCTGGCTGGGAGGCTGCGTAGGCTGCCTGGCCGATCTTCATCGCGGCCTGGGTGAGGCGCTCTGTCGCGGATTTCAAAGCTTCAGGGTCCGTGCCAGCGACGGCTTCACGCACCGCGGTGACCGCGGCTTCCGCCTCTGCTTTATCCGCTTCAGGCAGCTTGTCACCCGTTTCGGAGATCGACTTCTCCGTCTGATGGATCAGCGCTTCCGCATTATTGCGCAATTCGACCATTTCACGTTTGGCTTTATCTGCCGCCGCATTCGCTTCAGCATCCTTCACCATGCGGTCAATATCCGTATCCGAAAGCCCGCCAGATGCCTGGATTTTGATCTGCTGTTCCTTACCGGTAGCCTGATCCTTGGCGGAGACATTGACGATACCATTCGCATCAATATCGAATGTGACTTCAATCTGCGGCACACCGCGCGGGGCGGGCGTGATGCCGGTCAGGTCAAAATTGCCGAGCAGTTTATTATCCGCGGCCATCTCACGCTCACCCTGGAAAACCTTGATGGTGACAGCGCTCTGATTATCTTCAGCCGTGGAGAAAACCTGGCTCTTTTTCGTCGGGATCGTCGTATTGCGGTCAATCAGGCGGGTGAAGATTCCGCCTTTCGTCTCAATACCCAGTGAGAGCGGCGTGACGTCCAGAAGCAGAACATCCTTGACGTCACCTTTCAGGACAGCGCCCTGAATGGCGGCACCAATCGCGACAACCTCATCCGGATTAACGTTACGGGCCGGGTCCTTCCCGAAGAACTGCTTCACCGTGTCGATGACTTTCGGCATACGCGTCATGCCGCCGACAAGAATGACCTCATCAATCTCATTGGCGCTGATCGCGGCATCTTTCAACGCAGCGCGACACGGGCCCAACGTGCGCTCAATCAGATCATCCACCAGGCTTTCCAGCTTGGCGCGTGACAATTTGACGACGAGATGTTTCGGGCCGGACGCATCTGCCGTGATAAAGGGCAGATTGATTTCCGTCTCCTTGGAGGAGGAAAGCTCAATCTTGGCTTTTTCAGCGGCTTCCTTCAGGCGCTGCAGCGCGAGCTTGTCGCCGCGCAGGTCAATGCCCTGATCACGTTTGAATTCGTCAGCGAGATAACCAATGATGCGGTTATCGAAATCCTCACCACCGAGGAACGTATCACCATTGGTCGATTTAACTTCAATTACGCCATCAGAGATCTCAAGAACGGAAATATCGAACGTGCCACCGCCAAGGTCATAGACGGCGACTGTGCCGGAATCACGCTTGCCGAGGCCGTACGCCAGGGCGGCAGCAGTCGGCTCATTAATGATGCGCAGGACTTCAAGCCCGGCAATCCGACCCGCATCGCGTGTGGCCTGACGCTGGGCGTCATTAAAGTACGCGGGGACGGTGATAACAGCCTGGGCGACTTTCTCACCCAGATAAGCCTCTGCCGTTTCCTTCATTTTGCCGAGGACAAAGGCGGAAATCTGTGACGGTGCGTATTTCTCACCGCGCGCCTCAACCCACGCATCGCCATTCTCACCTTTGACGATCTCGTAAGGCACCATCGCCCTGTCTTTTTCAACGGTCGGGTCGCTATAGCTGCGCCCGATCAGGCGTTTGACGGCATAAAGCGTGTTGGAAGGGTTGGTGACAGCCTGACGCTTCGCGGCCTGGCCGACAAGGCGCTCCCCATTGTCGGAAAATGCGACCATGGATGGCGTCGTGCGCGCGCCTTCGCTGTTCTCGATGACTTTGCTCTCATCGCCCTCACGGATCGCGACGCAGGAATTGGTCGTGCCGAGGTCGATACCGATTACTTTGCTCATTTCTGCTTCCTTTCAGCGGTCATCACCAGCCCTGCAAGGCACCGATCATGACCCTTTGGTATAACGTTACGCTCCGGAGCGTATCTGATACCGAATTTTAAGAACCGGAAGGGGGAATTTCAAGTCCCCGCCGCCGAAATTAAGTGCTTTCCCCACCTTCGGATTTGCCCTTGGAAACAACCACCATGGCGGGTTTCAGCAGCCTTCCATGCAATGTCCACGTCGGAGTCCAGGACTCAACCACCGTGCCGGGCGTGTGCTCAGCCGACTCAGTTTCCGCCATGGCCTGATGCAGATTGGCATCGAAGCTTTTGCCTTTCGGGTGATCGCAGGCAATTCCATGACGTTCGAGGATGCTGATAAAAGACCGCTCTGTGCTCTCCAGCCCTTCACGTAATTTCGAGAGGAGCGGTTCGTCATTCTCTGAGCGCGGCGGGAGTGAGGCGAGGCCACGCTGCAAATTTTCAGCGGCTTCCACGACATCGCGGGCAAATTTCTGGATGGCATATTGGCGCGCATCGTCAATATCGCGTTTTGAGCGCGCCCGGTAATTCTGAAGTTCAGCCTCGGCCCGCATCCACTTATCTTTAAATTCCTGAATGCGCGCTTCGTTTTCATCGGCTGAACCTGTTTCGGCGGTGTCGGCCGCAATATTCTCCGATGATATACCTTCATGAGGGGTCTCGCCCCCGGGGGTCAGGTCATCGGGGTTCGCGTTTTCCTTTGTCATCGTCATCAAGCCTTACTGCCTGGCCCGGTCCGGGCCGCGTTTACATTTGCCCCCATACCTTGAAAGCGCGCGACTTTTAAGGTGCCCCGAGTCGTTTTAACATCCCGTTGCAAAGCGGCATATCGGTTTACTATCCTTACTTGGGCATAGCATGCCGATGCGTTATAGGTAGCAGTCATCGGCTGAAAGCCAACCCCAACCATTGGTTCAGCACTAAATTTTATTGTCAGGCTCAAGGTAATGACCTCCGCAAAGCACGTGATCGCCCTCGTGGATGATGATCGCAATATCCTGACCTCTGTCCAGATGACGCTGGAGGCTGAAGGTTTTGATGTCGAAACGTTCAGTGACAGTGAAGCCGCCCTTCAACGCTTATTATCCCACCCCATCAGCCTCGCTATTCTCGACATTAAAATGCCGCGTATGGACGGGATGGAATTGCTGCAACGCCTGCGCGCGCGGTCCAATCTTCCGGTGATCTTCCTGTCCTCCAAAGATGAGGAGCTTGACCAGCTCATGGGATTGCGACTCGGCGCGGATGATTACATCACAAAGCCCTTTTCCCAACGCCTGTTATTGGAGAGGATTCGGGCCCTGCTGCGCCGGCAGGATGCAAGCCGGGCGGAGGGCGGGCCAGCGGCGCAATGCGTCCTGACGCGTGGGCCGCTGACATTGGATGAGATGCGTCACCAATGTTTGTGGAACGGGCAGGATATCATGTTGACCGTGACGGAATTTCTTCTCGTCAAAGCGCTGGCCACACGGCCCGGTATTGTCAAATCCCGGGACCAGCTGATCGACGCCGCTTACGGCGATGCTGTTTATGTTGATGACCGGACAATCGACAGCCACATCAAGCGTGTTCGTAAAAAATTCCGCCAGGTGGATGGGGAATTTAACCAAATCGAAACACTTTACGGAATTGGCTACCGTTATAAGGAGCGCTGATGCACCTGTGAGCGGCGTCGGGGGCCTTGATCATATGACTCCGCCATTTAAGGTGGGTGTGTGAAGATGTCCCGACTCATGACGCGCATCCTCGCCGATAAAATCCGGAATTGGGGGCATCGCGCGCGGCCCGATCTCCGGGAATTTTCATCACCGCTCATGCGGCGCATCCTCCTGCTCAACACGTTGCCCTTGGCGCTTCTGGCCGTAACGCTGCTTTTCCTGAAGGATTTTCAGAATTCGCTGCTTGAAACCGAGGTGAATGCCTTGCGGGAGCAGGCGCATATTTACGCCGCGGCTCTCGGTCAAAGCGCTGTCACGCGTCGATCCGGGCGGAATTTTGTCGCGAGTGACTATGTCCTGGACGCTGCGCTGGCCCGGCCGCTCCTCCTCCGCCTGACAGAACCAAGCCCTCTGGTTGAAGCGCGATTATACGGCCCCGCGGGGCGCGTTGTCGCTACCAGCCGCGGCGCTTTTATCTGCGTGCGTCGCGGAAACCGCACGGGCTGCCATATTGAATTCCTGCCCGACTCGGATGCGGCGTCACCCGTGATTCGCGACCTTGATTCGCCGCCCGCACCGCAGCACTTTGTGACGCGCCTCTACTCCTGGCTTTTCTCGCTCCTTCCGCTTTCCTCACGGCATGGCATTGTCACGCTGGAAAACGCCGATCATCCCTCGCGCCCGGCCCGAGTTGTCGGCAAATATGGGGATGATGCGCCGCCTTATATCCGCAGGACAGCGGGCCATAAGCTCATCATCACCGTCGCGGAACCCGTCATCCATGAAGGGCAGACGATCGGCATTTTACAGTTGACGCGTGGGGCACCGGAGGTGGATCGCTCAGTGCTGGCGGTGCGATCTTCAATATTTTCGCTTTTCCTGGTTGCGATGGGGGTGACGGTTTTCCTCTCATGGTATCTTTCCCTGACAATCGCGCGGCCTTTATTGCGGCTGGCCGTCGCCTCGAATGATCTTGAAAAGGGGCCCGGAAGAATAGACGATATTGCGGAGGATCTTCTGGCAAGACGGGACGAGATCGGCATTCTGGCACGCGCGCTTCGGCGAAATATCACGGGGCTGTGGGCGCGGATGGACGCAACCGAGCGTTTCGCCGCCGATGTTAGTCATGAATTGAAAAACCCGCTCTCCTCCATACGCTCCGCCATCGAAACCTTGCCCCGCATTACGTCGGATGTGCAGCAGAAGCGCCTGCTAGGCATTATCGAAAGTGATGTTCAGCGGCTTGACCGTCTGATAACGGATATTGCTGTGGCCAGCCGGATTGATGCCGAGCTTTCCCGATTGCGTGCGGCGGCGACCGATGTGGCGCATATTCTGACGACGTTGCGCGATATGCACCAGACGACCCGGCGGCCCGGTGATCCGGAGATCATTGTGCAGGTAAACGGGCTTACCCCGCTTTTCGCCTGGGCCATTGAGGACAGGCTGGTGCAGGTGCTCCGCAACATCATCAACAACGCGCTGTCTTTCTCGCCGGAGAATGGCAAAATCATCCTGGAGGGTGAGAAGTCGGGCGATAAGATCCGCATCACAATCAGCGATGAAGGGCCGGGTATTCCTCCTTTGCGGATGGAAGAGATTTTTGACCGCTTTTACTCGGAACGGCCGAAAAGCGAGTCGTTTGGCCAGCATTCCGGGCTTGGATTATCGATCAGCCGGCAAATCATCGAAGCTTCTAACGGGCAGATTTATGCTGAAAACCGCCTTAAGGAGGATGGGGGCATTATCGGGGCGCGTTTCGTCATTATTTTACCGGGTGCACCGCCACCGTCACATTTAACCGGCAGCAAAGACCCGGTTTGACGTGGCGGCGGGCTGAATGCCTTCCAACTGGAGAAGAAAAATCTTGTCCTCCGACCCGTTGCCACCAGAATAGCCGCCAAGACCATGCTGGCCAATGACACGGTGGCACGGAATCAGGATCGGAAGGGGGTTTGCCCCGACAGCGCCACCGACGGAACGCGGACTCCCACCGATTTTCGCCGCGATTTGCCCGTAAGTGACGGTTTCACCATACGGGATTTGGCGGAGCATTTCCCAGACGCGACGGCGGTATTGTGTCCCTAAAGGCTGCATCGGAAGCGCAAATTCCTTGACCTCACCGTCAAAATAACCTTCGAGCAGGTCGCGCGCCCGTGCTAGAAGGGGGGTCTCATCCTGATCCCGGCCCCAGCCCCAATCCAGAGAGACAAGCGCGCCATCTTCCTCACTGAGCGTTAACGCGCCGAAAGGCGCATGGAAGGAGAGTTGGGGCATGACACGTATCTCCGTATAGAATGAAATGACAGTTTCTACGACCACGCCTCCTGAGAATGCAACGATTTTTGCCCTCGCAACGGGCCTTGGCGGCGCAATTGCGGTGATGCGCATCAGCGGTCCCCGATCACGCGCCATCCTCCAAAATTTATGCAGTGGCGCACTGCCAGCGCCGCGGCGTGCCAGTCTTCGCCGCCTCCGCCACCAGAGCGACATTCTGGATGAGGCTGTTGTTTTGTGGCTGCCCGGGCCGCATTCCTATACAGGGGAGGATGGTGCTGAACTGCACCTTCACGCAGGCCCGGCCGTGATCGATGCGGTTTCGGAAGCACTCGTCGCACATGGCGCGCGCCCCGCGGAGCCCGGAGAATTTACGCGTCGCGCCGTTCTTCATCAGCGCCTTGATCTGATTCAGGCCGAAGCGATCGCTGACCTTGTGGCGGCGGAAAGCCAGATGCAGCGCCAACAGGCCCTCGCGCAATCGGAAGGCGCCCTATCACGCCTCTATGATGGTTGGCGGGAAAAACTGAGTCACCTTCTGGCACGGCAGGAGGCGTTGATCGACTTCCCGGATGAGGTGGGTGAGGCGGCGACAACCGCGCATATTGAGTCACATATGGATGCGCTCCTTGAAGAAATGGAGGCGCATCTCGGAAATCATCGCGGAGAAATCGTGCAACGCGGATTGACGGTCGTCATTGCGGGCGCGCCAAACGTGGGCAAGTCGAGCCTCCTAAATACGCTTGCGGGTTATGATGCAGCCATTGTGACGGCACGTGCCGGGACGACGCGCGACGTGGTTGCGGTTGAATGGCTCTTTGAGGGGATGAAGCTGCGTCTTCTCGATACGGCCGGGTTGCGGGAAACAGAGGATGAGATTGAGGCGGAGGGCATTAAGCGCGCATTGTTTCACGTGAAACACGCGGACGTCGTCCTGCATCTCTATGAAGGTTCTCCGCCGGAAAAGATCGCGGACGATGCCGTGATGATCCGCACGAAGTGTGATCTTGATGCAGAGCCGCGTCGTGACCTCGCTATCAGCACATTAACCGGGCAGAGTATCGATACCCTTTTGAGTCTGCTCGCAACGCGCATCAAAAAATTGAAAGATGTGTCGACCACGCCCTTGACGCGCGCGCGTCATCGCGCCGGGATTGAGGAGGCGCGTGCCTACCTTATGGAGGCGCGTCAAACGCCTTTCCCGGAATTGCGCGGCGAGTCACTACGCCTCGCCATGCGCGCTCTCGGGAGGATCACCGGTCAAATAAATGTCGAATCTTTGCTGGATGTGATATTTGGCCAGTTCTGCATCGGGAAATAAGCTTCATCATGTCGCACCAATTTGACGTCATTATCATCGGCGGCGGCCATGCCGGGAGTGAGGCCGCAAGTGCGTCCGCACGTTTCGGCGCGCGCACGGCCCTGCTGACGCAACGCCCTGAGACGATTGGCGCCATGTCCTGCAATCCGGCGATTGGTGGTATCGGGAAAGGCCACCTCGTGCGGGAGATCGACGCGCTTGATGGCCTGATGGGTCGGGCGGCGGATGAGGCGGGCATCCATTTCAAGCTGCTGAACCGCTCAAAAGGCCCCGCAGTCCATGGCCCACGCGCGCAGGCGGATCGGCACCTTTATGCCAAGGCGATCAAGAGGCTCCTTGCAGAAACGCCCAATCTTGAAATCGTGTGCGGAGAGGTTGCGGATCTCATCGTCAAGTCGGGGCGCGTGGCGGGTGTGATTTGCGCGGATGGCAGGGAGTATCACGCCGGTGCGGTCGTGCTGACGACCGGCACTTTCCTCGGCGGTGTCATCCATATCGGGCATGAGCAGACGCCAGCGGGCAGGTTAGGGGAAAACCCGGCCACGCGCCTTGCTGCACGCCTTCGGGCCATGGATCTGCCCATGTCACGGCTCAAAACCGGCACGCCGCCGCGGCTTCTGCGGGAAACGATTGATTGGGAGGCTCTGCAGGAAGACCCTAGTGACCACGCGCCCGAACCGTTCAGCCGTATGACATCGCATCTTCCGAATAAAACGCTGCCATGTCGCATCACCCATACCACGTCAGAAACGCATCAGATCATCCGCGATAATCTTGCCGCGTCAGCGCTTTATGGCGGCGCAATTGCAGGGCGGGGCCCGCGTTACTGCCCATCGATTGAGGATAAGATCGTCAAATTTGGTGAGCGGGAGAGTCATCAAATTTTTCTGGAGCCGGAGGCGCTTCCCGGCCATCCTGGCGGCGATCTCGTTTACCCGAACGGAATTTCGACGAGCTTTCCGCTTGCGGTTCAAAAGCAGATTATCGCGTCAATTCCCGGCCTGTCGCATGCGCAGATCGCCGCGCCAGGCTATGCGGTGGAGTATGATCACGTCGACCCACGCGCCCTGCAGCCTGATCTCTCCCTGCGCGGCATAAAGGGGCTTTATTTTGCCGGGCAGATCAACGGCACGACAGGTTATGAGGAAGCGGCGGCGCAGGGCCTTATTGCCGGGCTTAATGCAGCACGCCACGTCTCGGGCGCGTCGCCTCTCATATTGAGTCGGGACCAGGCTTATATCGGCGTGATGCTGGATGACCTCACTCTGCAAGGTGTGACCGAACCTTATCGCATGTTCACCTCCCGCGCGGAATATCGCCTGCTGCTGCGGGCGGATAATGCAGACCTGCGCTTAACAAGGCTGGGCGCAACGTATGGTTGTGTCGGATCGGCGCGACTTCAAGCGTTTGAGCGGGCGCGCGACGCCATTGAAGTAGCCATCAGACAAGCATCTGAACCTGCTTTGAACCCCGCGCAACTCAAGCAAGCCGGGCTGAACGTCTCACAGGATGGCCGCAAACGGTCCATTATGGACATCCTGGCTTTAGGGCAGACGATTGAAGACTGGTCAGCCATCGCGCCCTGGTATGCTGAATTGCCCCGCCGCGTGCAGGACCATTTGCAGACAGAGGCGCGTTATGGCGGCTATTTGCAGCGACAGGCGCGTGAGGTCAAACAGTTGGAAGCTGAGTCGGATCTCGTCCTCGCGGATGACCTTGATTATTCCAAAATCGGGGGGCTCAGTCTGGAAATGCAGGAGCGTCTCTCCCGCGCGCGCCCGGCGAGTTTCGCTGCGGCGCAGCGCGTGCCCGGCGTGACGCCTGCAGCATTGATCGCGCTTCTGGCCCATGTCCGGTACGCCGCCTGATGCAACTCAGTGACGATAAAATGTCCCGTTTGCGGCATTTTGAGTCGATGCTGCTGAAGTGGAATGCGCGCATTAATCTCGTCAGCGCGCGCGACGCGCAGAATATATGGACACGGCACATCGCGGACTCCCTGCGCCTGATGCCCTTGATCCCTTCAGGAAGTCGCGTCATTGACCTTGGATCGGGCGGGGGTTTCCCCGGGCTTATTATCGGAATTGCGTGCGACATCGACATCACGTTGGTTGAGTCGGATCAGCGGAAATGCGCTTTTCTGCGTGAAGCGGCGCGCGCCTGTGCGGTCAACGCAAAAGTGATCTGTGACCGTATTGAAAGCGTTTCCCTGCCGCCTGCGCCGATCATCACAGCGCGCGCCCTGGCGTCGCTGGACCGCTTGATTGGCTGGTCCGCCCCGCTTCTTCAGCCTGATGGCGTTGCCCTTTTTCTGAAGGGAAAAAACGTCGATGAAGAATTGCACAATGCGCGACGAATATGGGATATGCGCGTTGAGATTGTTAATGAACCCGCTCGCCCTGAGGGCGTCATACTTAAAGTCTCTCACATTCAAAGAGCCGGAATAAAAGATGGATGACAAAGCTTACGTGATTGCCGTCGCCAATCAAAAAGGCGGTGTGGGCAAAACGACAACCGCCATCAATCTGGCAGCGGCTCTCGCTGAAACGCGGCGTGTCCTGCTGATCGATCTTGACCCGCAGGGGAACGCCTCAACCGGCCTCGGCGTGGGTTATGACCGGCGCAGTCATGGCACTTACGCTGCCCTGATCCAGAGTGAAGACGCCGCCGCCCTGCCACGCCCGACCATGGTCCCCAACCTCGATATCATCGCTGCGGATAATGACCTGGCAGGTGCGGAGATCGAGCTGACCATGGAAGACCGGCGTGAGAGCCGCCTGAAGGATGTCGTCGAGGTGGTGGGCAGTGCCTATGATGTGATCATCGTGGATTGTCCGCCGAGCCTGGGCCTGCTGACACTTAATGCGCTCGTTGCAGCGCAGGGTGTGCTTATCCCGCTGCAATGCGAGTTTTTCGCGCTTGAAGGCATTACGCAAATGACGCGGACGATTGACCGTGTTCGTAAAGCGTTAAACCCTTCCTTAACGATTTCGGGCATTGTGCTGACAATGTATGATCGACGAAACAATCTCTCCGAACTCGTGGCGGCGGATGCGCGCAGTTTCTTTGGTGATAAAGTTCTTGAGGCGCTTATCCCCCGCAATATCCGCATCTCGGAAGCGCAGAGCCATGGAAGCTCCGTCTTTGATTATGATGCACGGAGCAGCGGTGCCGTTGCCTACAGGGCATTGGCGGAAGAGCTCTCACGACGTTGCTTGAAAGTAAAGGTAGATCAACCGGCATGAAGAAATCTCCCCCACTCCGACTCGGCCGCGGCCTGGCCGCGCTTTTGGGCGATGATCAGGAAGGCCCCGCTCAGCCGTCTGAGGAAGTGACTGAGCGCGCGCAGAATATGTCGGTGCTGGGGGTGGACCAACTTGAACCCGCGCGCTTCCAGCCGCGCCAGGCGATTGATGAGACGGACCTCGTCGAGTTGACGGAGTCCATCAGGACGCGCGGCATTCTCCAGCCGATTCTCGTGCGCCCGATGCCGAATCAGGAAAATACCTTCCAGATTATCGCCGGTGAGCGTCGGTGGCGTGCGGCCCAGCGTGCGGGCCTGCATGAAGTGCCGGTGCACATACGTCATTTTGATGATGCGGACGCCATGGCGGCAGCCCTGGTTGAAAACCTGCAACGCGCTGATCTCAACGCGATCGAAGAAGCAGAGGGGCTCCAGCGACTCCAAACGGATTTTGCGCTGACGCAGGAGGAATTATCCGACGCCATCGGGAAGTCGCGCTCTCATATCGCCAATACGTTGCGTATCCTCAATCTGCCACATGGGGTGCGGCAGCTTGTCAAATCCGGCAAGCTGACGGCGGGCCATGCGCGCGCGCTTCTGGCGCATCCGGACCCGATTTCCGGCGCGGCTATTGTTATCGCCCGGCACCTCAATGTGCGCCAGACGGAGGCGCTGGCAAAGCAGGTCACCTCAACCAACGCCAAGCCGCGGCGGCAAACATCACGTGACGATGAAATTATCCGTCTTGAAAGTGATTTGGCGCGCCATCTTGGGCTCAAAGTCAAAATCGCTTATGATGGCAAGGGCGGGTATCTGCGTCTCGATTATCGCAGTCTGGACCAGTTTGAAAATCTGATGCGTCTTTTGAAACCGTAAAAATAAGACGAATCCGGCTTGTCGATGGGGCAACGTGCTGTTAAAACTCTTGCCCACGACGATACGTCAATGGGCGCATAGCTCAGTTGGTAGAGCAGCTGACTCTTAATCAGCGGGTCCTAGGTTCGAGCCCTAGTGCGCCCACCATTGACCGGTCATCTCACCTTTCGAATCAGGATATACCGGGCAGATCATGCCATGAGCGTGAGCGCATCTCCTCAAGGCGAGATATTGTGCGTTGGAAGGCCGTTACATTTTCCCCCGCCGGGTAGAGATTCTCTGGCCAGACGTCAGAGGACGCATAGAGACGCGTCCCATTCTCATAAAGCACGTCAATCAAACGGATGAAACGCAGCGCCTCATCATAGCGATCCGAGGAAAGTTGCGGAATGTCTTCAATGATCACCACGGGATAGCGCGCGGCCAGCGCCAGAAACTCCGCCGTGCCGGACATGACGGAGCAGAGTTCCGCAAACTGACATCGCGCCACCCCATCTCCGCTACAGGCGATTGGAAATTGGCGGGAGCCGATCTGGAGATGCGCCTGCGCCGGCGCGGATGCGGAGATTTCCCGGAAGATCCGCGTGAAAATCTCGCGGCTTTCCGCATCCGGGGGCACGCGCCAGGCATTTTCAGCCATGTCACGCGCGCGTCGATAATCGCGTCGCGCCTCCAGCGTGATGACGCGTATGTGCGCCATAATTTTCGTGATGAGCGGGCGGATGGTCGTTTGCGCCTGACGGTTATGGTGCAGCAACGCGTCCGGATGGGTGTTGGATGTCATCACAATATGGACACCCGCCGCCAGAAGCAGGTTGATGATGCGGAGATTGACGACAGCATCCGACATATCGTTGAGCTGAAACTCATCGAAGCAAAGGACGCGATTATGCTGAGCGATCCGCCATGCAAGTTCCGCCAACGGATCATCATAACGTTTCTGACGCAATTGAGGACTGTTCAGGGCCCTTAGGATTTCCTGCATGAACTCATGAAAATGCACCCGCCGCTTCTGCCGGAAATCGAGACTTTCGAAGAACAGATCCATCAACATGGTTTTGCCGCGTCCCACCTCCCCCAGAAGATAGAGGCCGCGGCCCGGCCCGGCGCGCGTGACGCGTCTTCTGATCGCTGAGCGCAGTTTTGTGGTTGCAGGGGATTTCTGCTGCGTCGCGTCACGCCCGAATGCATCCAGCGCATCGACACATTGCGCCTGCGCCGCATCCGGCTCCAGCCGACCGGACGCCAGCGCCTCGCGATAAAGTGCTTTAAGTCTATCGGGCGTGGGCGTCGCGCCATTATGCATCATTAAATCCTTCATTATGAAATGCTCATGACGTTCTGTTTATCGCCTGACCGTTCGACCGGTATCAACCCACCCCGCCAGCGTAAAGGGCAAGGCGCGATCTATTAGGGATTCTTTAGCATTTTCCGCATCACAAATGCCTTGTAACGGGTGACGCTGTGGCGTCACCGATGTATGTTGGCACTTCCATGACGGCAGGTTGAGAGTGTAACCATGGTGGCTGATCGCCGCGACCCCCTTTATGAAGGGGTCAATTCTGAAGGTAGCCGGGTTCGGCGGCCAAAATCCCCTCATCTGACAATTTATAAATTCCGTCTTTCCATGTTGATGTCGATTGGTAACCGCCTCGCCGGGGTAGCCTCGACCGCAGGGTTGGGAATGTTCGCCTACTGGCTGCGTGGCCTCGCACGGGGTGGGGTCACTTATCAGAGATCCAATGCATTGCTCGGGCACCCGGTTGCGCGGCTGACATTGGCCGGGTGGTGCGCCGCCTCCATTTATCATCTCGTGGCGGGTTTGCGTCACCTCATCTGGGATGATGCGCACCGTCTGGAAAAGACGCAGATCAATCAAGACGGCCCGCGCACCTTAATGATGACAATGATGATGACGACCATCGTCCTTGGAAGTCTGACATTGCGCGCAAAACGGCGCAGAGGTTCTCAATCATGAAAATTCGAGCTGATGAACACCCGCATGAGAAAGGACGCCCGCATTGGCTTCAGGAGCGTGCGAGTGCGGTCGTGCTGATACCTTTGACACTCTGGGCCAGCCTGTTCGCTTTCAACGCGATCGGGAAATCGCGAGATGTACTCGTCGCGCGATTTAGAAGGCCGCGCCACATCATTGCCCTGGCGCTTATGGCGGGGCTTACGGCGCGCCATATGCAATTGGGGCTGGAGGTAATTATCGGCGATTACCTCAGGGGTGCGCGGCAGAAAGCGGCGAAGGTGCTGACCCGCGTCCTCTGCGTGGGGTTTGTGGCGAGCGTTTCGCTGTCCCTTCTGCAGCTGCGCCGTCAAAGCAGGGCAGGAGCGGATAAATGACGATCTCCAATTCTTATCGCGTGATCCGTCACGAATATGATGTTGTCGTGGTGGGTGCGGGGGGTGCGGGGTTGCGGGCCACGCTCGGTATGGGGGCGGCGGGGCTTCGGACAGCGTACGTCACCAAAGTGTTCCCGACGCGCAGCCACACGGTGGCCGCGCAGGGTGGTATCGGTGCGGCTCTCGGCAATATGGAGGAAGATAATTGGCGGTGGCATATGTATGACACCGTCAAAGGCTCAGATTGGCTCGGGGATCAGGACGCCATCGAATTTATGTGTCGTGAGGCGGAAAGCGCGGTCAAGGAGCTTGAGCATCTGGGCGTGCCTTTTTCCCGCACTGAGGATGGTCGCATCTATCAGCGCCCCTTCGGCGGTCATACGCGGGAATTCGGGCAGGCGCCCGTGCCACGTGCCTGCGCGGCGGCAGACCGAACGGGACACGCTATTCTGCATACGCTTTACCAGCAATGCCTCAAGCACAAAGTCTCATTTTACGTCGAATTCTTCGTGCTCGACCTCATTATGGATGAGGCGGGTCAGTGTCGCGGTATTGTGGCGTGGTGCCTGGATGATGGCACAATTCACGTCTTCAGCGCGAAAATGGTTGTGCTTGCCACGGGTGGTTATGGCCGCGCGTTTTTAAGCTGCACGTCGGCGCATTCCTGCACCGGTGATGGTGGCGGCCTGGCGATGCGCGCGGGTCTACCGACGCAGGACATGGAATTTGTGCAGTTCCACCCGACCGGGATTTACCCTGCTGGATGCCTGCTGACAGAAGGGTGCCGCGGTGAAGGCGGCTACCTCACCAACGCGGATGGTGAGCGCTTTATGGAGCGCTATGCGCCCACGACAAAAGATCTCGCATCTCGTGATGTCGTCTCACGCGCCATGACGATTGAAATCAATGAGGGGCGGGGATGTGGTCCGAACAAAGGTCATATCATGCTTCATCTTGAGCATCTGGGTGCTGACCTATTGCATCAGCGCCTGCCTGGCATTTCGGAGACGGCGCGTGTTTTTGCCGGCGTCGATGTCACGCGGGAGCCTGCACCCGTCCTGCCGACTGTGCATTATAATATGGGGGGCGTGCCAACCACGATACATGGCGAGGTTGTCAGCCCGACGGAGGACGACCCCGATCACATTGTCCCCGGCCTGATGGCGGTGGGTGAAGCGGCCTGTGTTTCCGTGCATGGCGCGAACCGGCTCGGGACAAATTCGCTGCTTGATCTCATCGTGTTCGGGCGTGCGGCCGCGCGGCGGGCGGCGGAGCAGATCGACCCCGAACTTCCTGTGCCCTCAGCGCCGGAACCGGTGGTTGAGAAAATCATCGCCGCTTTCGACAAATTGCGCCACGCTGATGGGACTTACACGGTCGCACAATTGCGGGAGCGCCTGCAACGCACCATGCAGGCGCATGCGTCCGTATTCAGAAACGACACGTCCCTGTCGGAAGGCTGCGCTAAAATACGCGCCCTCTGGAAAGATAGTCAGCAAATAGCGCTGCGTGATCGCTCCCTGATCTGGAATAGCGACCTAATGGAGGCGCTGGAATATCAGAACCTCCTCGCCAACGCGACTGTCACGATTGAAAGCGCCCATGCCCGCCATGAGTCACGCGGGGCTCATGCCCATGACGATTATCCGGAGCGTGACGATAAGGACTGGATGAAGCACACAATTTCCTACCTCGACGCGGAGGGCGGTGTGCGGCTGACTTATCGGCCGGTGCACCTTAGAACCCTCACGGATGACGTTGAGGTCTTCCCCCCTAAAAAGCGCGTTTACTAAGGAGAGGTCGCGATGGCTGAATTACGGCTTCCCGAGGATAGCAGAGTCACCCAGGGGAAGACATTTCCTGCAGCGGCGGGCGCGAAGAATCGTCGGTTCTTTCAGGTTTATCGCTGGTCACCAGATGCAGGCGAGACGCCGCGGATGGATCGTTACGAGCTGGACCTTGATAAAATCGGCCCCATGGTTCTCGACGCGCTGCTTTTTATTAAAAATGAGGTTGACCCGACCCTGACCTTCCGCCGGTCCTGCCGGGAGGGTATTTGCGGGTCATGTGCGATGAATATTGATGGCGAGAACACGCTTGCCTGCCTCAAGCCGATCGAGAGCATCAAAGGCGCGGTGACCATCAACCCGCTTCCGCATATGCCAGTCGTCAAGGATCTCGTCCCCAACCTGAACGGGGCCTATAAGCAGCTCGAAGTCATTGAGCCTTGGCTGAAAAATGATACACCCGCGCCGAAAGATGAGGAGCGGCGTCAATCCATTGCGGACCGGGAAAAACTCGATGGATTGTGGGAGTGTATTTTGTGTTTCTGCTGCACAACTTCCTGTCCTTCTTATTGGTGGAATGGGGATCAGTATCTCGGCCCGGCGACTCTGCTTGCGGCGCAAAGGTGGATCGTTGATTCCCGTGACACGCATGCGGTTGAGAGGTTGGAAAATCTTGATGACCCGATGAAGCTTTACGCCTGTCGGTCCATCATGAATTGCACGCAGACTTGCCCGAAAGGCCTCAACCCGGCAAAAGCCATTGCGCAGATCAAGAAGAAACAGGTCTTGCGCGGGGCCAAGTAGGCGGCCCTGACGACGCTAAAAATGCCTGTTTTGGGGCGGGCTGAGGGTATGATGATGTCCTCGCACAGCATCTCCCCGCAGCGTTTAAAACCCGTATCTACTGCCCGCGGGTTTGGAGGTGCGGTGCCCAGCATGGTGACCGCCTTATGCGGGCAACCACCATGCTGAATGCCTTCAAAAATGCGAGGCAGGGTCAGGCGGCCGGGGCCTCCATGGCGAATTTGAGGATGTGTACATCCGGGAAGCACACTTCGACTTCCACGCCATATTCAGGCCGCCCGTAGGCGCGGAGCGGGATAATCCCCGAACCATTGGTCCAGCGAGACTGTCCGTCCTCAACATTATTCCAACCTTGAATGTTTGTTGCCGTGAGGTGGCGATTAATCAGATTGCGCCGACCTCGATCATGAACAGCGACAGCCCCCACGCGCACACCGAGGCGACGCCGATCATCGATAAACGGCCCGATCTCCTGATCAGGACGTCGCGCCTCGCTCTCAATCACGAGATATTTTGCGCGCGGCGGGACGGAGAATTTCGCCTTCGTGCCGTTAGCGGAGATGAAAGTCACCGCCTCACCTGTATCCGTCCTCAATCTCACTTCCCGGATGGAAGAAGCAGCATCCTGCTTGTCATGACCACCATAGCCGAGCGACGCGGCTCTTTCAGCCAGCATTGACCAGACATTTTTGAGTGTCTCAGCCGAATGCAGGAGGGGGAGTTGCGCATTGAACGCGACAGAAGAAGCATCCGGCTCAACCGAGTCAAAACGCTGACGCGATGCGTTGGGACGGTAGCTCTCTGTGGGCAGATTCTCCGCATAGATGACGGCATATTCGGACAGGGTGAAGTGATAATAAGTGTAGTGCAGGCGATCCCGATCATAAGAGATTGAGGTGTCATTTATCAGACACCGAACCGGGATCATGGCGCCAGCCACCCAGACGCAGTGCTCAGACGTGACCCAGAGGTCACGGGCGGGTTGCTGGTCCCCGAAAGCATGGGGACGTATATGCACGAGAAGGCTTTCATCCGGGACGGCACCATGGAGGTTGAGCGTCTTGCGGCCAATCCAGGTGATCTGACGCGGGCCGTCCTGCGTGATGACGGTATCCCCGACAACAAGCGCCTCAACATGGCGATTTCCGTCAGGGGTTTGGATGGATGTGCCTTCAGCGAAGCAGGCGAAGATTTCAATGCTGCCTTCCGGGCCCTGTCGCCATTCAACGCCGGGGAAATTGCCTTTGAGGCTTAGAGAATTACCGTTAGTGAGATGGATGGTGATGCCGGATGAAGTTGGCGTGATGCTACTCACCTGGCCGCTGTAGAACTTAAGGTCGATGATATCGATGTTGAATGAATCGCCGGTAACGTTGAAGTAATAATGATCAAGGTCTTTAGAGTAGGTTTCAAAATGCCCGCTGGAGCCAAGATTGACGCGCAGAGGACCGGAATTATCGAGGGCCTCCGGGGTTGGCATCCTCATTTTGCCCGCTTTTATCGTCAAAACTGTCGAGGCATTGTAATAAATTGGCCCGCCCGCCCAGGCGACTGAATCACCCCAATTGACGGTGATGTTATTCAGCAGCGTGGTGCGGGCCGTCATCTGAAACCGGCCGCCATTGATCGTCAAACCGTCAATCGTCGGCCCCTGGCCTGAGGAATAAATCTCTCCATCATTCATAGTGAGTCCGCGAATGGTCACATCTTGATTTAACTGCAAAGAACCGCCATTGACGGTGATATTTCCGCCGACAGTTTTTGGTTGGAAAATCAATTTATCGCCGCCATTGACCCATTTATTCCATCCCGTGCCGTTATCACCGGGCGACACCATCCAAGTTGTTGCCATAACTTCAAGTCCTCTCTTCAATATTGATTGTTCTTGCCGCAGGGTCGGCTTTCATCGGGGCGGGCTCATTTGCTGGCGGTCGTGCGCCTTCCGCAATATGGGTGATACAGTCCGATAATGAGGGGGCGCGTCGCGCGTCCCGCATCACCCGCCCATTGACGAAGGAGATGCACTGCTCCCCGTGTGAAAAACTGATCGGCATCTCGAAGATCACCTGCTCTTCCCAGAATGCGGGAGAAAAACGCAATTCTGTCATGACGGCGCCGGAGAAATCCGTGCGTGCCAGATCCTGCCCGCCAAAACGCGCCGACGTGCAGACGGCGCCGATAAATCGCGTATTCGTCAGTGTCGCATCACGAAAATCAGCCCCGCGCGACATGGTGCCCGTCAGGTCCGCATCGGAGAGGTCCGCGCCAACGAAGGATGCGTAAGAGAGGTCCGCGCCCGTCAGACACGCATTGACGAGAGACGCGCCTGCGAGATCTGCCCCTGACAGATTTGCGCCGCGTAAAACTGAATAATCGAGCCGACAGGTGCAAAGTGACGCCCCGCGTAGATCTGCATTCGTCAGGTCGCGGCCATAGAGATCTGCATCATGGAGGAAAACGCGTCGGAGGTTTCGGCTGATCAACGTCGTGTCATGAGGTGATGCGTTTTCAAGCGCCGTGTAGGCGGATGATCTTTCATCCTCAGCCAGGACAAACTGGCGGGGTCGATCTGGAGTTTTGCGGAGGAAGTAAAACAACACACTACGCACCTCATTTACTGCCGCCATGAAATCATGACAGGCACACGAAACCACGCAGCAATCCGTCAGTATCAACACGTTCGGAAGCCGCTTATGACGATTTTTTAAAAGTTCTTTTACATAATTCCCTGGTTAAGAACCGCGATTAAAATCAGTAAATGAAAGGAAAAACATCGTGATTCATTCTTCTACAGTCTTAAATAAGACATGTTGGTTTAGCGATTCGTTAGATAATCGATAACATGGAAGAATGCTGTCGAACAAACGGAAAATTAGGATTCGATTCAGATTTGGCGCACTCTATAAAAATGAGTACCTGAGTACTACGTCACCCGACGTACTATAGATCCATCCTTTTCCCGCGCGGCTTTGGCGTTTCGGCGCGTGTTCAGCAGGCAAGAATGGCCGCTTCTCACGCTGCCACGCAAGCGTCATGCTGGCATTTTCAGCTAATAAAGTCTGAAATGATTTTCACGAAGGCCGCGTCAAAGCCGCCAAGGCCGGTTTTTACCTGAATTCAGCCTGTTTATTCAAACACTTGGCGTGTCAATAAGGTCAGCGGGAAGTAAAGGGTAGATCTGCCTGAAACGCGTGAGGAAGCGAAGCCAGGAGAGGCTTCCCACGGAGAGGGCCTCTTGCGTCGAGATGTTGAGCGCATCCCTGATGGGCATGACTTGCCCGTCAACAAACATCTCATCGCCCAACAGGACGACGTTACAGCCAAACCCATCGAGCTGGACGGGCGGGCTCTTCAATTTCACCCCGGCCCAGATGGCCCCCTGAAAGCGCGCATTGATGCACCGCGTCCCCCCCCAGGAGCTGTGACTCAGATCCGCCTGATAAAAATTGGCGCGCGCGCAGTCTGCGCCGTCGAAACGTGCTGCGGTGAGATGTGCATCGCAGAAATCGGCGTCGCTCAACGTGGCGCCGATCAGCGATGTCGTCAGAAGATCGGCGCGATTAAACGTTGCCCGGGTGAGATTGGCGTTAAGGAAGCGCGCGCCGGAGAGTGACGCATCGTCAAACCGCGCTCGCATGAGGGAGGCGCCCGAGAAGTCGGCGCCTTGCAGAGAGGCGCCCCTGAAATCCGCGTCATCCAGAATACAGCCGATAAAACATTGTCCTCTCAAATCTGCATGACGGCATGAGACGCCCCTGAGATCTGCATCAATGAGATTCTGGCCAAGTTGGGCGCATTGCTGAACAGCCACACCGCGACACTCACCCGGATCTTCCGAGACGTCACCCAGCGGACGTGCGACAAAGGCGACAATCTCCCCTGAAAATTTGTGAAGTATATCGAAGCACATGGCGGTTCTTCCGCGAATGACGCAATCTCATAGGAGTAATCGACCTGCATCATGATGAAGGGGCGCGCTATAAAATCACCCCATTCTGATCATGACAAGGTTAAATCTCATCCTGAGACAGGCATCGTGCTTCACAAATCAAGCGATGTCGTCCAACCGGCGCACTTTATATGGAAATTAACTGTCAATTTTTAGAATAGTGGGCGCGGCCAAAACAGACCGCGCGTCGAAAACGCGGTCTGTTTTTGGTTGTTTCAGAAAGCGATTTCTTCGCGGTCCGGGAAGGCGATGGTGAGTTCAAGCTCTTTCCTGCCTGAGGATTTTGGCGCGCGGGCCAGGGGGATAATGCCCTTGCCATTTGTCCAGCGTGAGCAGCCATCCTCAATATTATTCCACCCGCCCAGACAGGTCTCATTGAGGTGATCATCGATGATGACGCTGCGCTGCTGATCAGAAACCCTGACCGCACCCACGCGCACGCCGAGGTGACGCCGGTCATCCCAGTAAGGTCCGTGGATCTGGTCAGGCCGCCATGCATCGCTTTCCACGACGACATATTTCGTGCCTGCCGGGATGGAGAAGACAGCATGGCGCTCATTGACGTCTTTCAGGGTGGCGTGCGTCCCGAGGTCCGTCCTGACGCGCACAACCCGGCGTGCAGGCGCGGCAGAAGAGGACATCGCTACCGGAATGCCGATCGCAGCGGAGCGCTCAGCAAGCGCCTGCCAGATCTTCCGCGCTTCCGAAATCTCCGTCACAAACGGAAAGGCGGGTGTCGCGCCCAACTTGTCGCCTGAGGATTGCGTCGCACTGAAGTCCCGGTTGGTTTGTGACATCAGATAGGATTCTGAGGGCAGTCCCTCTGACATGATGACGGCGTGATCATCCAGCGCGAAATGATAATAGGTGAATTGGCGGCGCTTGAGGTCATAGGCAATCGAGGCGCCATTGACGAGCATCCGAACCGGGATCAGCTTCCCGCCGGCAAGGACGCAATGTTCAGGCGTGATCCAGAGGTCCCGCTTCGGTCGGCCCGTTTCAAAAGCGTTGGCCCGAATGCGCACGAGGAAATCATCCTTCGAAATTGCGCCGCGCAGGTCGATCCGTTTACTGCCCAGCCATTTTATCTGACGCGGGCCGAGATGTGTCGAGACATAACTCCCTAATGTCAGCTCTTCAACCGGGCGCTCTCCGTCCGGCGTCTCGATCAACGTGCCTTCTGCAAAACATGATGAAACGGTGGTGCCGCCATGACCGTCCGACGTCAGTTGATAGCCGCGCAAATTGCCTTTGATGGTGATGTCGCCATTTGTGGTGTGGATGATGAGTTGGTTGGAGGTTGGCGTCATGCCGAGAATGGTTGAAGGGTCGAGATCGGCAATATCGAAAGAATAATCCCCATCGACACCGTTGAAGGTCAGGTTACTCAATGAGTCTCTGGAGACGATGACATTGGCGCCGGCACTCATATTGATGGTGGCATTACCGATCTGGTAAACCTCAAGCGTACCGCCAGAGACATTGAGGTTGACGGTGCCGCTGGTGGCGACTTGACCATTCTTGCCGATAACAACGTCGCTTGAGCCTTCCATTGAAATCGTCCCGGCAAGCGTCGTGCCTGCATTGATAACGGCGCTGCCCCCTGTCATCGACACCGTATCCAACGTTCCGCCATCGGCCTGGATGTGACCCGACGTCACGGTTGAGTTGCGCACCCTGCTACCCGGACTCATCTGGACCTGGCCACCAGCGACCGTGTTTGTGTCTCCCTTGCCACCGCTTTTAAACCGGATGCCTTGACCCTTCTCAAGCGTGTAATCGGAAATGGTGGAGGTCCATCCATTAGCATCAAACCATTGCGTATTATCGTCGCTTGCCATGTCTTTTTCTCCTCATCATGGCGGTTGCCGGGCTGGTAGAAAGGAGTGGTTATCAGTGAGTTGCGCGAGACTTCCGGTCACGTCGGTGACGATTTCGCCCTTTGTCAATGACGCCCCGACATGCCTGCAATTTCGATCTCGGCAACATAGGTGAGTCATCGCGTCCCGCGCGGGCTGACGCCCTTCTGCACGTCCATAAAATGGGCGATGAAGGGCTTGAGACGGCGCCCCACCCTTAACCCGATAGAAGCGTCGCCCTCGTCCGCGTCACTGAAGATCTGCGCTCGTGAGATGGTTTCTTTCCCGGTGGCGAGGTGGTCATCAACAAGCTGGATGGAACATTCCAACCCCGCAAGCGTGACAGGCGGATTTTTCAGGGAGACGTTGTTCCAGTAAAGGCCTTCAATGGACGCACTTTTGAGGCCACAGCCGTGAAGCGCATTTTTTGCAAGATCAAGCTGCGTGAAATGAGCGCCGTCAATAGTAGCCCCCACGAGGCGCGTATTTTCGACATTCGCGCCGCTCAGATCAGCATTTGACAGGCTCACCCCACAAAGGTCCGCGCCCTGCAGATCCGCGTTCTGCATTTTGGCGTCCTCGAGGATTGCGCCGTTTAACATGGCGCCGCGCATAGAGGCATGAGAGAGGTCGGCCCTCATCATATGCGCGCCGGAGAAATTGGCTTCGTCAAATCGGCATGCCGACAAATTGGCATTATTGAAGGAGCAGCCAGAAAAGTCCTGGCCGGAAAGATCCTCACCGCGCAAGTCGATATCGTCGAAGTTCATCCCCGCGACCGGCAGTTTTTCAGCGATGAGATGTAGAAAGGCTTTGCTGAGGAGCGCGCTTTTGTCTTGCGGGGTTTCCGAAGCGTCAAAGACGACCTGATGCGCGAGGGCGCCCCTTGCAGCGTAAAAAATGTTACATTCAACCATAAAATATCAAACGTCTGTCCAGACGATTTCAAATCATTGTTTCGTCAGAAATTGAAGGTGAGAAAATGTTGTGAAATCGAATCGGGTTATGCCAGTAGCGGCACTTAAATTTAAGTTTAGTTTAAAATAAAACTGTTTGTCTTGCAAGGTGGCGCGATCGAATAGGGCTCCTTGGAAGCGAGTGGCGTCGTGATTTACAACCCCAACGCGCTGCGTCAGAAAATGTGATTTTATATGAGGGCGTCAGATCATTGTGTGATTTTGGGAGATTTAAACGTTTTGCGTGGCATTTGCAGGGGTCAGATAAGGTTTCAACGCTTCCGAAGCGTCAAGCGCCTCGATTAGCGGCCCGAACATCGCGTAAAAACGCAAGGCTCGAATTCCACCTGCTTCAATGGCCCCGCGTGAGGAAAGTGCCCTCAGCCTGTCAAAAGAGAATGTGCCGGAGCCGAGGACGATATAACCGGGTAGCAGAATGACACGATAATCAATGCCGGACACGTAGATCGGCCAGACTTTAAGTTTCAACCCGTCCCAACGGATCTCCGAGTACTCCGCCGTTTGCATATCCACGCCTTCCCAGACGGAAAAGGCGATATTGCTCTTCTCAAGACGGATTTTATCGATCTCCGCGCCGCTGAAGTCAGCGCCCGATAAATTACTCCCACAGAAATCCGCGCGATGAAGATGCGCGCCACAGAAACGCGCATGAGAGGCATTGACCTCGGTCAGGATGGCATCATCGAGTCGCGTGCCATGAAATTTTGCGCTGGACAGATTCGCGTCATCAAGTCGTGCAGCGCTGAGATCTGCGCCGGAAAAATCCACGCCCGACAGGTCGGCACGTCGCAGATCGGCACCGCGAAGGTCACACCCCGCAAAAGATTGTCCGGAAAATTGCGCGTCGGGGCTGATGATATTGCGGAGATCTGTGGCGGCGAGGTTGCATTTCCGTGCGATGAGTTGATGCACGGCTTCCCCGCGTAATTCCCCGTCATGGAGATCTGCATAGTCATCCCATAAAGTGACGACATGAGCGGGTATCTTCGCCCTTCTCAAGAAGATTTCATATTGCAATCGACCTACCTCCGACCGAAAAATCAGGCTTTCGCAAAAGCGAGGCAGGCATTGACCCCGCCGAACCCGAAATTATTCGATAAAACATGGTGGTAATCCCCCCGCCTGGGGGCCGTCAGGCGATCAATCCGACTTTCCTGATCAGGTTGGTCGAGATTGTGCGTGCCAGGCGCGATGCCTTCTCGCAATGTGCTGATTGACATAATCGCTTCAATTGCCCCCGCGGCCCCGAGCGTGTGACCGGACAATCCTTTGACGGAGGACGTGACAGGTGCTTCAGGCCCGGAGAAAATCGATTCGATCGCCTCCAGCTCAATATTGTCGCCGAGGGGCGTGCCGGTAGCGTGGGCGTTGATGTAATCCACGCTCTCCGACGACCAGCCCGCATCATTGAGGCATCGACGAATTGCAAGCTTTGCCCCCTCCCCGCTGCTCTGAGGGCTGACGAGATCCTCCCCGCCTGCTGATTGCCCGTAACCGGCGAGCTCCGCCAGGATTGTCGCGCCGCGCGCCTGGGCATGTGCATAATTTTCAAGCACGAGAATACCCGCGCCTTCAGCCAGGACAAAGCCGGAGCGATCCTTATCCCAGGGCCGACATGCTGTGAGGGGGTCACCCCCCTCAAGGGAGGCAAGCGCACCCAGATCCCGGAATGACTTGAACCCCGCTGCCATCACGGCAGCCTCCGCGCCTCCGCAAATGACAATGTCATTATAGCCGTGACGTATATTGCGCGCGCCCTGGCCGATCGCATGGGCGCCGGTTGCGCAGGACGCGCTGATGGCATCAATGGCGCCGGCAAACCCGTATTTGCGCGCAATGATGCCGGCGCAGGAATTGACGAGCACGCCGGGGAGGAAAAACGGTCTCCTCAGTGCTTCCTCATCCGTGGCAGCGGCCATCATCCGGCCAAGCCCACCGATCCCCGACCCGACGACGATGCCGACATTTTCCCGCTGGGAAGCGGTGAGGGTGTTGAGCCCGGCCTGCGAGATCGCCTCATCAGCCGCCAGCGCGCCGAGAAGGATGAAACGGTCAAGACGGCGCTGATCCCGATAGGAAAGTGCCGCGTCGATCCTCTCCACCATGTCAGGCGCGTCAAAATCGGGGACGAGGCCCCCGAATTGCGTAAAGCGCTTCTCTCCGACACGGGCTTCAATCTTCTGGAGATTGGATCGGCCTTCCAGTAAGGCGGCCCAGCTTTCAGCCGTGTGTCGGCCAAGCGGTGAAAGCGTTCCCATGCCGGTTACCGCGACACGATGAAATCTGTGGTGTTCCCGGGTCACGCCAAAATTCCTTCAATTTAAATTGGCTTTTCGAAAAGGCTTTTTTGCAGGACAAAGTCATGCAGAGTTTGCGGTCATCATTTGAGGTCACCAAAGTGATCGCCTTCAGGGGAGCATCGGGGAGGATGAAAATCCCGCATGTTCCAGGCACGAAAAACGCGCCGTCAGCGAAGTGACCACGATCCTGCTTATTTTCATAAGCGGTATGTCCGCGATGAAAGATTGGAATCGACGCCGATCTCGCTCGATGCGCCGTTCAGTTTTATTGAGCGCGCAGGGATGATTTGCATCACATCAAGATATCGAGGTGATAATTTTGCAGTCATCACGCATATTTTCGCCCTGAAGTCACTTCCGAATTTAGATGAGGATTGTACATGCGATGCAAATTTTGCACATGTACAATGAAACTTGATAAGTGCTTCAATCTCGGGAATGCCAAGCCGAATCTTTCTTTTTTCTACAAAGTAGATTTTATTGGTGAGGCTGGCTGCGCGTAACAACATAACTGTCAAACTGATTATGAGTAAAATGACGTGCCTCAAGATTGAGGTGCGAATATTATTCGGGTTTTTGAGCGCCCATTATCGAAATGTCAACACTCTATTAAATCAAATTTACCGACAATAACGGAGAAGGCGATAATTTGAGCAGCCCAGTCTTCAGAGCGCCGTCAAAGGCCCATGACAAAAAAGCTCTACGGGCCTGACGCGAGACGTCTTCAGCATTGTTTTGAGGTGGTGAGATGCGCCTTTGCGCGGCTCAGATCGCGTTTCGGATCTTACGCAATTTCTACGCTGTCGAGTCGCGCTTGGATGGCTGATTGATGGCTTGTGACCCGCAACCATGCGTTGAGCGCTGAGGCCTGGACACGTCCACGCCCGGCTACCGTGTCACCGAAGGATTTTCGAGGTAAAGCGAGGCACGTTCTGAAGCAGGCACTTGGGCCTTTCAGCGCGGCGGCGTGACACCGCCTCGATTACTTGAAGAGCTTCGTGCCTCGCCTGGTTAAAGATGTCATCAGTTAAAACAGACCGCGCGTCGAAAACGCGGTCTGTTTTTGGTTGTTTCAGAAAGCGATTTCTTCGCGGTCCGGGAAGGCGATGGCGAGTTCGAGCTCTTTTTTGCCGGAGGATTTCGGTGCGCGGGCCAGAGGGATAATGCCCTTGCCATTTGTCCAGCGTGAGCAGCCATCCTCAATATTATTCCATCCGCCCAGACAGGTCTCATTGAGGTGATCATCGATGATGACGCTGCGCTGCTGATCAGAGACCCTGACCGCACCCACGCGCACGCCGAGGTGACGCCGGTCATCCCAGTAAGGTCCGTGGATCTGGTCAGGCCGCCATGCATCGCTTTCCACGACGACATATTTCGTGCCTGCCGGGATGGAGAAGACAGCATGGCGCTCATTGACGTCTTTCAGGGTGGCGTGCGTCCCGAGGTCCGTCCTGACGCGCACAACCCGGCGTGCAGGCGCGGCAGAAGAGGACATCGCTACCGGAATGCCGATCGCAGCGGAGCGCTCAGCAAGCGCCTGCCAGATCTTCCGCGCTTCCGAAATCTCCGTCACAAACGGAAAGGCGGGTGCGTTATCGATGGCTTCTCCCGACGTCTCAAACGCACCGAAATCGCGTTCATTCCGCCCGATCATATAGCTTTCAGATGGAAGCGCTTCCGAGAAGACAACCGCATGTTTCTCGAAAGCGAAATGATAATATGTATATTGGCGGCGCTTAAGGTCATAGGCAATCGAGGCGCCATTGACGAGCATCCGGACCGGGATCAGTCTTTCTCCAACAAGGACAGAATGTTCCGGTGTTACCCAAAGATCGCGTTTGGGCTTACCGGCCTCAAACGCATTCGCCTTGATACGGACAAGGAAGTTGTCCCGATCGGTTGCGCCGCGCAGGTCAACATGACTCTTCCCGAGCCAGCGAATGGGCTGAGGGCCAAGATGGGTTGAAACCAGATCACCTAATTTGAGCGTTTCGACAGGCTTTTCACCATCAGGCGTCTGAATCAACGTGCCTTCCGCGAAGCATGATGAGACAATCGTGCCTCCCTTCCCGTCAGGTTTGAACTGATATCCCTGAAGGTTACCATTGATTGTGACGTCACCATTTGTCGTGTGAATCACGAGTTTACCGGTGGAGCGTGACACCCCGACGATCGTCGTCGGATCAAGGTCGGTAATGTCGAAAGAATAGTTGGTGGAATTTGATGTGACCGTCAGGGATTTAAGCGCTGCTTTCGTCACATAAACGCTGGCTCTGTCATATAGATAAAGTGACGCGGCGCCGATCTGATTGATCGTGACCGTCCCCGACTTCGCAAAAATCCTGACATTACCCGATGTGTAAACATAGCCATTTGCGCCGACAGTGGCTCTGGCCGAACCATCAACGGTGATGTCACCTTGCAGCGTTGTCCCGGCATTGATAACCGCTTCCCCGCCAACCATCTGAATACCGTTAAGCGTGCCGCCGCTCGTCTTGACATATCCGTAATTGACCGTTGAATTGGAAACATAACCACCTTGCAGATAAAGACGGCCGCCATTGAGCGTGTTGCCGTTGCCTTTACCGCCTGACCGGAACACGGCGCCCTGACCGTCTTCCAGAGACTTGTTATTAACCTCGGAAGTGCTGCTATCGACGATGCCGCATTTGACACCATCGATCCATTCATAATTCATTTTTATTGCCCCCTAATGGCTTCCAGATTCAAAATTTACTTATGAAAACGGGTGACGCGGGCCAGCCCGACGCTAAAATTTCAAGTATTTGTAAATAAACGAGATGTTGTCGATGCGGGCCGCTACCTAATGCATCCCAGTCAGACTGGGATCGGCCGGACCATGGGCGGCGCGGTCTTTGACCTGCGCATCCATGAAAAACGTTAAAAGGTCGCGATATTCTCTCAAATAAGTCAGCTCCGCCGGTGTTGCGTCGTCGCTGTCACCCCCTTCGATCTGGTCACGCGGGAACATCGTGCCCGCCATCATCAGAAAATCCTCAAAGAGGCGCACGGGAAAGACGGAGCCGCTGAACGTCACAGGGGGACGGAAAACATCTTCATTACCCCAGAGGAAATGCCCAACTTTTGCCTCCCGCAGGGCACAGCCCGCGAAAGACCCCGCCGCGAAGTCAAGATTGTCGAACTTCGCACCGGACAGAGCGGCACCGTCGAAACGCGTATCTGAAAGAGATGCGCCTCTGAGATCAGCCTCGACGAGAGAGGCCCCGCAGAAATTTGCCTGGGTCAAATCAGTATTGCTGAAATCCGCCAATTTCAGAATGGCGCCGTATAGTTCCGCCCCCTGAAAAGAAGAATGTGCGAACTGCGCGCCCATGGCGTGGACACCGTTGAGACGCGCCTGGTCAAACCGGCAGGCGTGGAGCGTGGCGTGATTGAAGGAGCTGCCGGAGAAATCCCGCCCGGAAAGATCGCAATCCGTGAGATGAAGCGTGTCGAAATTGAGTCCGCTAAGAGGCGCATCCTCGGCCAGAAGCTGTTTGAAAGCGGCGGCCAAGCAGGCTGTCCGGTCCGACGGGTTGATTGTGTCAGAGACAGGTACACGACGCGCCACACTGTCGCCCGCCATGTTGGCTATTTCAACCTCAAACATCTCGAACCTCTTAATTGACGTTGCAAGACAGCATTACTTGAGCGACATTAAATTTATAAAAACCTCCGGCCTCTTCCGTGGCAACATCGCCAAGGTCAGCGGGGGCATTCACGAAACATTAAAACAAATTTTCATAAAATGTGAGTCATATTTTGTAAAATATTGCATCTGCGCGGTGAGACACCTTGTCGTCGTCAATCGACGTGCAGCGCTTCCTTTGCCGGGGCATTTTCAGCAAGAAGATAATCGTCAAGGGCCCTGCACGCGAAGAGGGCCTCCAAGATGTGCCCGAACTTCGCATGGAAGCGGAGCGCGCGCAGACCGCCATGCTCAATGGCGCGGCGCGAAGTCAGCTCACGCAAGGCGCGTATGGGCATCATGGCGGACCCGATGACGACATAGCCGGGCAGCAGGACGATGCGATAATCAATCCCGAAAATATGGATCGGCCATTTCTCAAGCGTCACATCGCGCCATCGGGCGCCTTTGATATCCGCCTTGCTCACATCGACACCGTGCCAGGTGGCTGAAGCAATATTGGCTTTATCGAGAAGAATGCCATCGATAACCGCGCCGCTGAAATCCGCGCCCTCAAGCGCGCTGCTGCGCAGGTCGGTCCGGTTAAGCTGGGCGCCGGAGAAACGCGTGGAAATGGCAGCAACGCGTGACAGATTGGCGTCATCCAGCTTTGCGCCGCAAAATGAGGCGCGGGATAAATCAGTTTCTGAAAGATCGGCGCCGCGCAGATCAGCGCCGGAGAAGTCAACGTCCGACAGGTCGGATTTTTGCAGATCGGCACCGCGCAGATCACAATTGGCGAAGCTCAGCCCGGAAAAATGCGATTGCGGGCTTTCGAGATGGCGCAAGTCGGTCGATGCAAGATTGACCTTGCGCGCGACGAGCTGGTGGACAGCCTCCGCCAGAAGCTCACCTTCACTGAGATCCGCATATTCGTCCCAGATTGTCACAATATGCGCAGCGACCTTCGAGTTTCTCGAGACGATCTTGTATTGCAACAAATTTACTCCCGGCTTGTCACCTAGGCTTTTTCAAAGGCAAGACACGCATTGACCCCACCAAAACCAAAGCTGTTGGAAAGGACCCGGCGGAAGGCACCGCGCATAGGCGCCTTCAAGCGTTTAATCACGCTCAGGCGACTTGGTTCCCTAAAATTGTGCGTCCCCGGTGCGATGCCTTCCTGCAGCGTCTTGACAGAGATAATGGCTTCGATCGCGCCCGCAGCACCCAGAGTGTGACCGGTCAGACCTTTGATGGATGAGATGACGGGAGATCCGACCTCGGAAAACACAGCTTCAATCGCCTCCAGCTCAATATCATCGCCGAGAGGTGTGCCTGTTGCATGGGCGTTGATGTAATCAATGCTGTCTGCTGTCCATCCAGCATCGTCCAAGCAACGTTGAATTGCCTGGATCGCGCCCCGCCCTCCCGGCTGCGGCGCGACGAGATCTTCCCCCCCGGCTGACTGACCATAACCGGAAACCTCAGCGAGAATGGTCGCGCCGCGTGCCACGGCGTGATCGTAATTCTCAAATACGAGGATGCCCGCGCCTTCCGCGAGGACGAAGCCCGACCGATCTTTGTCCCACGGCCGGCAGGCGGTCAGTGCCTCCTGCCCACGTGTGGCGGCGAGGGCGCCAAGGTCCATGAAGGCTTTAAATCCCGCTGGCAGAACCGCGGCTTCCGTCCCGCCGCAAACGACAACATCATTGAAACCGTAACGAATTCGCCGCAATGCATCGCCAAGCGCATAAGCGCCCGTCGCGCATGAGGCACTGACGGCATTGATGGCGCCAGTATATTTGTGCCGCGCAGCAATCACTCCGGCGCAGGAATTGATCAGAACACCCGGGAGATAAAAGGGGCGACGTGCATTTTGTTGATCCGCCGCCGCTTCCATCATATGTCCCAGCCCGCCAATGCCCGAGCCGATAATCACTCCAACCCGGTCCCGCGTGGCCATGTCCAGATCCCGAAGCCCCGCCTGCGCGATGGCCTCCTCCGCCGCGAGCGCGCCAAGGAGGATAAAGCGATCCAGACGGCGCTGATCCCGGTGGGAAAGGGCCTCATCGACCCGTCTCAGCATCTCGGGTGACTCAAACTCAGGCACAAGCCCTGCAAATTGGGGGCGTGAAGTGGCGCCCATCCCGGCCTCAACCTTTGTCAGATGAGCGCGCCCTTCAAGCAGTGACGTCCAGCTTTCACCAACATTATGACCGAGCGGCGACAACATGCCGACACCTGTCACGGCAACGCGGTGAATCTCCTGGCGACGTTTCGTCACGTGGCGGCCCCTTCGACCTCAGTCGGATTATTGAGAGCGGCCTGCTTCTGAGCGATAACTTCCTCAAGAGCGATCACGATGTCGTCGACAGTTTTGAGCTTGCTGGTGTAGAAATCGTCAGGGATGACGATATCCAGGCGTGTTTCAAGCTCGAAAACCACCTCAACGAAATCGAAGCTGTCAGCCTGCAGATCCTCAACAAGGCGCGTATCCGCCGTGATCAGATTTGCTTCACTTTTAAAGTGCTTCGTCAACTGATCGATAACGATCGGTAAGAGATTAGACATTCAGCCCACCATCACTGAAAAGATAAAGATTTTATCGGATCGTCAAATAGTTCAGTAAAAACAAAATTTTGAAAAAGCTAATATCCAAGGTATGCACGGCGGCTAATTGCCTCGGCACAATAGTCCTGAAGCACCCTTTAGACGCCGGACGTGGTAAACGCCGTCGTCGCTGGAGCGCTATGCGACGAGTAACGTCGAACCCGGTGCAAATGTGGGATGTTATCAACGTGAAACAAGTTTTCGAAAAGTAAAATACGCCGACAGTTGGAGTCTGAGAGACAGAGAATTTTTGGTGTAAGTTGACGTAAATGTCAACATTCTTTTAAAGTAAATTTAACTTTAATATTTCGGTAGTGATTTCAAGCCTGAATGTCGGGGCGCTTATCTTCACGATAGCTGCGCGCGCGGCGTTTGATTTACGGGTTTTCAGAGGGTATCGTGGTGGAGCTGAGGGGAATCGAACCCCTGACCTCCTCATTGCGAACGAGGCGCTCTACCAACTGAGCTACAGCCCCACGAAGGCCTGATACATACTCGGCTTTGTCATCTTGTCAACAGATGAGTTGTACGCGCTGCCGACCTGATCAAACGCACAGCCCCATCGCCGCGACTCGCATGATCAACGCAAATTGGCGGGTCGGAAGAAATCCCCATGCGGTGAAATCCTTGCGAAAAATCGGGAAACGTCTCAAATCTTTACAAATTCGAAACGACTCGGGTCACTCGATCCGCGCTCCCTGACCTCAAACATAAGGCCGATTACCCCTAAAATCTTGATTTACAGCGCAATTTTTTCATTGAAGAGAGGTGGCCCCGATGCAGAAAATGCTTTTATCGATTGCTTAAAGGGGCGATCTACCCGATCTTTGCGCGGTCGCATTGGACCAATCGTCCATTAAGGAGTTTGAGAATGTTATCTGGTCTTGTGCTGATCGTCATAAAATTCGTCACCCCGGCTTTCATCTATATTCTCATTGGCGCCTGCGTGATGAGCATGCTTTTCGGCTTCGGCATTCTGCGGCCTGATAATCGCTTCCTCGTTAACCTTTACATGGTCCTCAACCAGATTACAGAGCCGGTCCTCGCCCCGATCCGTTCCCTGCTGCCGCAATTTGGCGCGTTTGATTTCAGTCCCATCGTCGTGCTGCTGGTCCTGCAATATCTTTTCCAGCCGGCATTGATCCAACTTTATCTCACTTTGGCCATGCACGGTTACTGACGGCCATCAGCGTGGCCTTGCGGCTGGCTGGTTGTGTTTGCGTTATCCGCGCATTAAGGAAAACTCGGCTGACCGGCAATGCGCGGCAGTCCGATATGAGATTGCTCGTGCAGGAGGCTGTTTGTGTCATCGACGTCGCTCAACAGAGGGAGCGCCCCCCTGCCGCCGCTCGAAGATCATGTCGCGATAGATGACACGCTGGAATGGCTTGATCGCATCCTGGGGGCGTTACGCCTTTGTCTCGTGACAATCTGGGTGCCGCTCTCCGTCGGGTTCGAGGCCCTGCTTCTGCTTGTGCCGGGGACGTCAAAAATCCGTTGGACACGCATCATATGGCGGGGCATGTGCCTCATCCTCTCCGTCAGGATCAATCAGATCGGCCAGGCGGCCGGGACATTGGGCGGACGACGTGGGCGCGCACGTGGCGAGCGGCCCGTCATCTACGTTGCCAATCATTGCTCCTGGCTTGATATTCCCGTGCTTGGGGCGCGGTTTTATTCCGTTTTTGTCGCCAAGGGTGATATCCGATCATGGCCGATTATGGGGCTGGTTTCCAAAATCGGGCGGTCAATTTACGTCAGCCGCCATCGACGCTCCACCGCGCAGGAGCGTGACAATATGGTGGCGCGGATGATTGGCGGCGATAATCTTATTCTTTTCCCGGAAGGGACGTCGTCAGATGGTTGCCGCGTTCTGAATTTTACCTCCACATTTTTCGCCATCGCAAAACCGCCCCATCTGCCCGCATCGGTGCGCGCCCTCAGTGGCCCCACGTACCCGGAAGGGATGGCGCCCCTCATCCAGCCCGTTTCCATCGCCTATGACACGCTGGATGGTTTGCCTGTCCAACGGCGGCGGCGCGGTGTTTTTGCCTGGTACGGGGATATGGAATTGGGGCCGCATGTCTGGCAATTCGTCAAACATCGGGGCAAGCGCGTCTCGATCCTGATGCATAAGCCGCTCGCGCCGGAGGATTTTAAAACCCGCAAGGCGCTGGCACAGGCGGCCTTTAAAGTCGTCGCGGAAGGCGCAGCGCAGTTGCGTCAGAATGTCGATGGCTTGACGGGCTGGCATCCCCTGATGGAAGAAAAGGCGGCGCGCATCTGACGGGAGATACCGTCAAGTCTACCGAACCGCGCGCCGAGCGCCGGCATCGCCCGGCAGAAAAGGAGTGAAGAATGAGTGATGCCTTGCCTGACCGGCTTTGTTCAAGCCCGGATAGCAAGTTTTACGATGAAGCCATCCTCAGTAAAGGCATTGGCGTCCGCCTGAATGGTGAGGAGCGGACCAATGTGGAGGAATATTGCGTCAGCGAAGGCTGGGCCCGCCTTGCTGTCGGCCGCACGCTGGACCGCCGCGGCCGCCCGATGACCATCAAAGTGTCCGGGAAAATCGAGGTCTGGGTCAAGGGGGATGGTGAGAAAGCGTAAGTCGGGAGATGTCCTAAGCGCTTGGAAAGCGTCCCCCTAAAAAGGCGTCACTGAAAATTGCGCACGCGGGGTTTGAGCGGGGTGGTCTGTATCTCGCCCTCCTCCAGTTCGGGACGTAACAGGGGGCCTGCATCTTCCAGACGTTCAACGACAATATGCGTTACCTCGCCTTCACGTTGCAAAATCCCATGGCAGATCAGCGCGCCCGCAGCGATGACAATGGCGCGCTGGGCTTCAATACGGTTTTTCCAGAGGATCAGATTGGCAAAACCGGTTTCATCCTCAATGGTAATGAACATCACCCCCTTTGCCGTGCCGGGGCGCTGGCGCATCAGCACCAGCCCGGCGATTGAAACACGCTGGCCATCCTGTTTTTCCGTAAGGGCGCCGCAGGGCAGGATGCGGCGTTTCGTCAGGGTCGGGCGGATAAAGGCAAAGGGGTGCGCCTTCAGGCTGAGGGATGTCGTATGGTAATCCGCGTGCACATCGCGCTGCGGCGGGATGGGGGGCAGCGTGACGGGCGGTTCAATACAGGCGATTTCAGGACGGTTGCGTGTGCGGGATGATGCCGCGAAAAGCGGCAGGGGCCGGTCGCGCAGCCCCTTGATATCCCACAAAGCCTGACGCCGATCGCGCCCGAAATGCCGAAAAGCGTCGGCCTGGGCCAGATGCTCCAGCGCGGCCAGAGGCACATCGGCCCGGTGCCAGACATCGGCGATATTTTCATAGAGCGGGACGCGCCGTGCAATCAGGCGTGCGGCGTCGTCATGCGCCAGTGCCTTGACCAGACGCATCCCCAGCCGGACAGCATGGCGTCGGCCGCCGGGCCGCCCCTCCAGCGTGCAATCCCATTGGGAGTGGTTGATGTCGACGGGCCTGACCTCCACACCATGTTCCCGCGCGTCGCGCACAATCTGTGCCGGGGCATAAAACCCCATGGGCTGGCTGTTGAGCAGCGCCGCGCAGAACATGTCGGGATGATGATATTTCAGATAGCAGGAAACATACGCAATGCGCGCAAATGACGCGGCGTGACTTTCCGGAAAACCGTACGAGCCGAAACCTTCAAGCTGGGAAAAAACGCGTTCCGCAAAAGAGGGGTCATAGCCGCGCGCAATCATGCCACGCACCAGCTTATCCCGGAAATGGGAAACCCCGCCCGTAAATTTGAATGTCGCCATGGCGCGGCGCAAAGCATCCGCCTCATCCGGTGTGAAACCGGCACATTGAATGGCGATCTGCATGGCCTGTTCCTGAAAAAGCGGGACGCCCAGCGTTTTGCCCAATATGTTTTCCAGGGTGGGTGAGGCGCATGTGGCGGCCTCCAGCCCTTCACGGCGACGCAGATAAGGATGCACCATATCGCCCTGGATCGGCCCCGGTCGCACGATGGCGACCTGCACGACAAGGTCGTAAAACGTGGTGGGTTTCAGGCGGGGCAGCATCGCCATCTGGGCACGGCTTTCAACCTGGAAGGTGCCCAGCGTATCCGCTTTGCGGATCATGGCGTAAGTGGGTTTGTCTTCAGCCGGGATACTGGCCATGTCAAGTTTCAGATAACGATGCGCCGCCAGCATCTCGAAACAGCGCCGGATGCAGCCCAGCATGCCGAGGCCCAGAATATCCACTTTCATGAAACGAAGCTGGTCGATATCATCCTTGTCCCACACGATAATCTGGCGGTCATTCATCGCGGCAGGCTGAATCGGGACGAGGCCATCGAGCCGGTCATGCGTCAGGACAAACCCACCGGGATGCGTCCCTAACTGCCGGGGGAAACCCAGGATCTGGCGGGCGAGATGGACGGTCAGCGCCATCCGCCGGTCACTGAGATCCAGCCCCATTTCGGCGCTGCGGGACCGGAAGAGCGCATCGTCACCCAGGGCGGAGGCCAGATGCGTTGATAAAAGCGACAGCAGATCCGCCGAAAGCCCCATCGCCTTGCCGACATCGCGCAGCGCGCCTTTGGCCCGGTAGCGGTGGACCGTGGCGCACAAGGCGGCATGGCCCCGCCCGTAACGGTGATAGATCCACTGAATTACTTCTTCCCGGCGGTCACTTTCAAAATCAACATCAATATCGGGGGGCTCCCGCCTTTCAGCCGACACGAAGCGCTCAAACAGAAGGCCGCTCTGGACCGGGTCGATCGAGGTGATGCCAAGCACATAACATATGGCGGAATTCGCGGCTGAGCCCCGCCCCTGACAGACAATCCCGCGAGAGCGGGCAAATTGCACGATTGTGTTGACGGTCAGAAAATAGGGTGCGTAATCCAGCTTCGCGATCAGGGTCAGCTCATGCGCGATCTGCTGGCGGACTTTTTCAGGCACGCCATAAGGATAGCATTGCGGTGTGGCGGCCATGACCAGGCGTTCCAGCGTCTGTTGCGGCGTTTCCCCCGGCATGTCGCTTTCCTGCGGATATTGATATTTGAGGTCATCAAGTGAAAAGCGACATAAAGAGGCGATATCCTGCGTGCGTTGCAGCGCATCCGGATCATGCGCATAAAGCTGGCGCATCTCGGCCGGGCTGCGAAGATGGCGGTCACGCAGGGGGTCGCGCCGGGCACCCAGTTGCTCCAGCGGTCTCTTTTCCCGGATGGCGGTCAGTGTGTCGTACAGAATATGCCGCTCGGCAATATGGTACATAACGTCATCGGCGGCGATCAGCGGGATATGGGTGCGCCGCGCCATATCAGCCAGCATGGCCAGTCCGTGCCCGTCACCCCCATGGAAATGCCGCGTCAATGCCAGAAATAAATGATGTGGCGTGCCTTTCTGTCCCAGGGCGGCTTTCATCTGATGCAATTGTGAAACGCAGATGGCGGCGTCTTCCACCCTGTCGCGTGGCGCGCGATAGGGCCGCGGCGTCGGGACCAGGATAAAGCAGAACCCTCCATTGTCACTTGGACAAGCATGGTCTGTATCCGTCTGGTGCTGTGCTGCATCGGCAGAATTGTCATTTTGCCCGTATGTCCCCGCTATGTCTGCCGCGACAGGGCGTGTTGCGGCAGGTGGTGCATGATGCGTCGGCGGGGCGGCGGGGTTGGCTGGCAGGGCGGGGTGGGCGAGGTCATGCCAATCAAGCACAAATGTCTCACGCGTGCCGCGTTTATGGCCGAGTGTCAGCCAGAAGCACAGCCGCGTCCATGCTGTGCGGTCCTTGGGGTAGGCCAGCAGGATCGTGCCATCCGTCAGTTGCAGGCGACAGCCCGGGATCAGGCGGATCCCCGCCTCCCTGGCGGCGCAATGGGCCTGCACCAGCCCGGCGACCGTCTGATGGTCAGCGATCCCCATGGCTTTATAGCCCATCGCCGCGGCTGTGGTGAAAAGCTCGGAAGGATAACTGGCGCCACGCAGGAAGGAATAATGGGTCACAACCTGAAGCGGCACCGGGAGACAATTTTCCGTCATGTGGAATCATCCAGCGCATCATCATGTGCCACTTCCTCCGGCGTGGCGGGGGCGGCGCTTATTACCGGTTGTTCTGCCCGCATGGGGATGCGCCCGTGCGGTGGGGCCGGCGTCTTTGTGTAGATGACGAAGCCGCAACGTTGCAGATGCGCAACCAGGCGCACGGCGACGAGACGGGCCATCAGCTCATCCGCGTCATGGATGCGGCGGCGTGCATCGAAACGCAGGGCATGCATCAGGGCTGAGGCGATATCTTCAGGCGAGGCGGGGGTGAGGCTGTCCGTTGTCAAATGAAATATCCCGGCAATCAGATGTTGGGAAATAAAAATCTCAGAAAAGACCATGTACAAACCAGCTCTGATCCCCCGCCCAGTGATGCACACCGTCACCACGGCGATAAAGCCAGAAGCCGCGCCCCTGCTCATCCTCCACATGCCAGTAATCGCGTGTTGCGCCATATTCCGTGTTTGTGTGCCACCATTCCCCATGCAGGCGCTCCGGGCCTTCAGCGCGGCGGATATGATGAATGCGCCCGTGCCAGCGGAAGCTGCGCGGCGGCGCATTCTGTGGCTGGGTGACGTTGTCAATGATGGTCATATCAGCCGTTACGAGGCGTATGGGCTCCGCCGGGTGCAGCAGCCGGGCGGGGCGGGGCGCAAAAACGGGAAAATCCTCGCCGGAGCGTGGCATGACACTCAGGCAGTCCTGCCGTGCCTGCGCGCGCTCGGGGATGGCGGAGGGGGCTGGCACAAGTCGGAAGACCGCCCGTACCCCCGGCTTATTATGCAGATGGTCTAGAAACAACTGATATCGGGCGGCCTGATGATCTGACGTTGCGGCCAGCAGGCCATGCTGCATCTGTAAAACAGGCGCCGCTTCAGTGACATGGACGCGCATGGCCTCAATGCCGAAGCCTGGTTCAATATGAGCGATACGGTTTTTGAGCAGGGCCAGCAGATAAGCCGGGTCATTGACAGGTTCGGCTGTGACAATCGACACGGATTGCGCGGCACGGTCCACCCGCTCACAAATAAGGGAAAGGCGTCGCACCCCCTGGCCTCGTTTCTGCAGAAGAGGGCAGATCTCCACCAGTAAGACTTCCATGGCGATGGCGATGGCCTCTGCCGTCATGATCGGCTCCCTCAAACTGCGCCGGACAATAAGGGAGGGGGTGGGCGTCAGGGGTTGCAGCGGTTTGTCCCGCAGGCCCAGCGCGGTGTTCAGATGATGGGCGAGTTGCGGCCCGAAGCGCCGCACCAGCGGGGCGAGCGGCATTTTGCGCAGGGCATGGATGCGCGTGACGCCCATCTGGTTGAGGTCTGCCAGGGTTGCGGGTTCAAGCTGAAGGGCCGCAATGGGCAGGGGGTCCAGCACCGCGACCTGTCCGGCGGGCGGGACAATATGGCGGGTTTCCGCCCCGAAATGCGTGAGGGCGTAAGAAGCCCCCGTCGTGTCGCTGATGGCGAGGCGCACGGCATGATGGCCGCTGACTTCCATACGGGTCTGGATGGTCTGAAGCAAAGATGCTTCCCCGCCATGCAGATGGGCGCTGCCAGTGATGTCAATCCAGATCCCGTCCGGCGGGGCGGGTGCGCACCATGGTGCGACCCAGCTGAACCAACGTGCCAGATCTTCCAGCGCGGCGGCATCCTGTGCCGGTGTTGCCAGGGCGATGGTCAGGCCGGGCGCAAGGTGACGCGCCTGGGCAATGGTCATGCCGGGCGTGACGCCACGCTGCTGCGCGTGCTGATCCACCGCAATGACGATATTGCGATGATGATCGTAAGTGTAAAGCGCGATACCCGATGGTGTTGTGGGTTTGCCCCCTTCTTGTTGACGCCGCCAGAGGTCAGTGCGCCAGTGTGGAAACCACACGTGAAGGATGCGCCGTGTCATGAATAATCGGGTCAGGGAGCTCGAAAGGTGAAAGGGACCATTGATGCGGTCGGCCTCCGCGGTGACGCTGAAGGTCGAGACGCCATGGCATTTGGGACGCCGTGGCGGTGCTGCCGGGTCCGGCAGCGGGGTGAGGTGTATTTTCAGTGCGGGGCGCTTCAGGCGTGATCAGCCACCTTGTTGTGCTGGTCGTAGGGGGCTGCTTCGTCGCATCTGGCAGGGCACAATGATAGAGTAAAATGCCCAGCCCCCCGCCCTGCTCGACAGCAAGCTGAAACCGGCGCGAGGCAGTCAGGTGGAAAAGGCGCGGTAATTCAATGACCGTCGCGGCAAAATGCGGCTCACGAAGGGCATCTTCACAGATACTGGGCAGGACGGCCTCCTCAGCCTCAATGCAGATGACACGCTCCGGATTGAGCCCGTGTTGGGAAAGGCCCATGGCATAAAGGGAGGAAAGCTGCGTGCCGATCCACAGGACAGGCCCCGGATGACGTCCCAGGATTGAGGCGATGAAACGCGTCGACTGGGCGGCATAGCCGCTTGTATCAAAAAACTCATGAAGGGCGCCGCGCAACAACCCACCACCCAGATGGGCATCAGGGCCGGGCAGACCTGTCGCGCAGAATTGCGCCTTTGCCGCCGGGGCATAATGGCGCTCGATCCGGCGGATCTGCTCACGTAGGACAGTAAGGTTGGATTGTTCGCGCATGAAATGCCTCCGTGAGAACATAATAGGAACGAACAAAAGGTGAACGCAAGCTTTTTGGCTGGTGATGTCGGGGGGCGATATTGCCATCCAGGGTGTTGGGGAAGCTCGGAAATCTGCCGCGATGGTAGCGGTTATTTTTTATAAGATATTGATATACATATGTTTTTCAGGGATGCGCCGGGTAGGATGCTTCCGTGACATGCCAATATTAAAATCTTGCACCCACCCCCTGACGCTTCCCGCGACTCGGTTTGCAGACGTCAGCAGGGGCATAGCTGCGATATGAGTCGCCGCGTTTCAAACGGCCGGAGAAGAGATCCATCGGGTTATTCTGACATTTGACACGATGTGCTTTGCATAAAGAGGCAGGCAGGTGGGTATGGCATTATAATGCGGCCCCTCATCTGCACGGACATGCAACTGACGGGCCGCCAAAAATAAGCCTGCTTTTACAGGCTTGAGCGGGTTTTACCTGCTGCCCGCCACTTGCTCACGCCCGAAAAAGCCGGTCGCAAATCAGATGCATCATCATGTCAGACGAGGACATCATTATGTGGCTGCCCATACCGGACAACAGACCAGTCCCGAAGATGATTATCCTCGACGGCATTGGCTTCTTCCATCTCTGTAAGATATTCACCGCTATCCAGCTTTTCCTTCCAATTCAGGAGGAAGCAGTTATTTCCCGTACGGGCCAGAAGCGCGAGACCACGATCGACACGCTCCTGAAAATGATTGGCGTGGCGCATATAGTAATGCGAGATGCTTGCGGCTCCGCGCAGGCGATCAGAGATTTCGGGCGTGATTTCAGAGGGGTCCAGTTCCCTCAGGAACGGCGAACCATCAGCAAATACGCGTTTGACACCATGGGGATTAAATGGATTATCTGCGTAGGAATGGTAACCGATACCATGTTGAATGGGGCATGGGTGACTCATGAGGAAGCCCAGATCCATCGCCGCCGACCGCACCAGAATTTTCGTCTGTTTCTGCATGAGGGCACTGCGTTTTGTAAATAATTGCAGAACGCGTCCGGCGGGTGGTTTCTCATGTCCGCTATGACCGAAATTGAACCAGTTCAGATAAACAACGTCAACATCATGCGGAAACGACCATAAATATTCCTGCAAACTGTGATGACGTTTAAGAGTAATAAATTCATCAACGTCGAGGAAGCTGACCCACCTGTGATCATGAAGGTGGATATGTGCCCAATGCATGTAGGCTTCCAGTTGCTGCCCGATATGGGGGAAGTGCCTGAACTCAATAAAACCCGACTCGATCCATGGTAAAACAGTCCTGTACATGGATGCAGGATCATCATCATTGCAATAGAGATAGACTTTATCAACACCAATCGTACGGTGATATGAGAGCCACTCGTTTAAATATAGGTTTTCATTTCTTGCTATTGTGACGAGACATATGCTCATATCTTATTCCTGATTATGAATATTGATGTGGATGGGAGTTCTACGGTCATAATGGATGGTGAATTTTCAATTAACAGAAATCGCGCATTCTGTAAATTTATTGGTTCGGTGAGCGCTCACTAAAGTCGCAAAATGATTCGGGAATTCTACGAAAGAATCGCGTAATTTATACAGTCACCGAATGGCGCTTAGGGTCGGCACATCCGGATTCATCGCATGGTGGGCGGTTTGATTGATCAAAGGGGACAGGTCGGGCTTGCATTATTGTTGAGGTTACCCGGTAACGGGGCAGGTTGCCCGTGCAAGGGGGCTTGACGGGAATGACCTCTGTAAGACAAACGGAAGTTAAGGCGCGCAATTCAGACGCGATTTTGAGCAGGATGGCGACCTGCCGCAGGATCAAACCGGATTATACAGTCTTTGCCGCCATCCCCTCAAGCAAAGACTGTAGAAAATGAAAGAATCCAAGCGTTACAGCTTCAATCACGATGTAAGCAAATGATCGCGGCGATCTTTATTCTCACTTAGCCATGGCCATGACATAAGCCGAAATCGGTTCAGCCTGAATGAAGTTGTAACTGGCTGAGGGTTTCGGATGCGCGAATGCAGCCGACTTCCAGCCCGTTCCAGTTTTTGAGGGGCGCGCGGCTGAGTGATGCCATGATTGTGTGGTCCTCATCCGACCCGGTCAGGGCGGGAATTTTTTGCAGAAGGGCGGCAAGGGCGACTTCGGCGGCACGGTTGGCGCCATCTTCCACTTTAATGGCGATGCCGAGCCCGACATCCGGCAGGGCGGCGACCATGACACCTTCAGCGCCCATTTTACAGAAAACGCGCCTGCCGAAATGGGTGATCAACCTCGTGTCAAACCGCCCCGTCCCCGCCAGCATAAAGGGCGCGGCCGCAATGGCGGCACGCAGCCTTGCCGCAGCTTTGCCGCGATCTGCCTCCAGCGTATTGTTCGCGCCGAAACGCGCAAAACCAAGTGCGAGCTGACGCAGCGGGATCGCGTAAGTCGGCATGGAGCAGCCATCTATCCCGCGATTATGGGCGTCATGCGGTGTGTCGGTCATTTCAGCGAGAACTGCCGTGACCTGTTTCTGCACGGGGTGCTCTGGCGTTACATAATTTTCAGGGTCAAGCTGCTGGTCCAGAGCGAGGCAGACCAGACCGGCATGCTTGCCGGAACAATTATTATGCAGCGCGGAGGGCTGCCTCCCCTGGGCGGCCAGATCGTGGCACGCTTTTTCCCCAAGTGGCCAATGTGCGCCGCATTCCAGACAGGTAACTGTTTTCCCTATGCGCTGAAGAATGCCCGCGACTATCCGGGTATGGGCTTCCTCCCCATTATGCGAGGCACAGATGACGGCCAGTTCGGCGTCCGTCAGTTTCAGGCGGGATGCGGCCCCGCTTTCCAGTAATGGCAGGGCGAGGAGCGGTTTGACGGTGGAACGCGGAAACACAGCCTTTGTCGTGTCGCCCAGAGCGAGCACGTCCCGCCCGGAAGCATCAATGATGGCGACGCTTCCATAATGGCGCGACTCAACGCGTCCCCCACGCTCAACTTCGGCAATCAGGTGGCGCATATCCTCGTCCGACTTCAACTTTGGCACTTTAATTCATGGCGTCATGAAGGCTTTTACCTCATGAAACCGGTTAACGGCAATTTGGCATCTGGCAACTTGGTTGGCAACTCCCATCAATTTAAAAAGGGGACTTGGTGGTCGTCACCCTAATGGCGCCCCTTTAATTCGAGATCCTGCCGAAATACAACGTCGATACTTTTATTTTTTATCATGTGTTCAAATACGGATCGTCTTAAATGAGGTGTTGCCGTGATTTCCACCTGACCGTCGATGCAATAAGATGTGTAATTTTACGGTCTTGTGAAGTCTCTCGGATTAAATTTTAAGAGTTTCAGTTTCTGACAAAAAAAGGGGCGCCTACAAATTAAAAAAAAATCACGGTCCAAGGCGTGGAATCTCATTCGTCAGCCGCGAGGCCGATCTTTTTGCAAAAACTCTGCAAGTTACTGCCTTAGCGAAGCCTGTCAGCCTTTTCATACTGAAATGTTGCAAAACGTCGACACCGCCAAGGGTAAAGTCGTCACCCTCTCCGAAAAATCTTGGAGTCGATTCATCGCTGCCAATAAGAGCGATATTCCAGTTGCATCTCAATGGTGTATCTTTGACGATACGAGCCGCCGAAATACATATCCAATCCAGCAGGATTATTTTGTAGCATCGACCGCAAATTTCCGCTTTGAGTAAATTCTACCCACATGGCCATTTGCCGCGTGCCGGGTCCACCCCAGGCATGCGCAACCGCAGTGAAAGGTGCGCCAGGTGTTGCGCCGTTGAAAGATTGTATGTTGGCGCCGTCAACATGGAAAACCAGATCGTAACGACCACCTTGCTGCACATAGAACGAACTCGGAATTTGTTCCCATGGAAAGTAAATGGTTTCAAAAAAAGTATTTATACCTGTAACGGTGAATTTCAGTCTCGTTCCTGTGGAACCTCCTCCGGGATTGACTGGATCATTGGGGTTATTGGGGTTATTGGGATTGACTGGATTGTTAGGGTTGTTGGGATTGGTGGGTGTGTTGCCGAGGGAAAGCGTATAAAGCGTTACGGAGGACTCGATAGCTCCTGGATCTGTAATGACGCAAGTTGAACCATTTTTCGTAAAAGAGACGTTTTGAATAATAGGCGGCAGAATCCCGCTGAGATCGGCACCTTCTGTAAGCCGTCGCGTCTCAAGAGACACAATGTTTCGAGATAGATTCGAAATATTGAGCGTGACGCCGCCTGAGCTCTGGCTGTAATTCCGGGAGCGTGGGGTGAGTTCGGCATTGTTTGGTATCTGCCGCGCAAGGGGCTGCCTGTTGACAACGTCATTATTTTGCAGTGTCGCCGGATTTTTGCCGCCGAAATAATGTTGCACTGTCCAGTCGTCGGTCATTTGCGCGATCTCTCGACCGGAATCGACATAATGCTGCTGATACAGCCTGCCATTCGAGGGTGGCACGTTGGGCTGGCTGAGGGAGCGGTCAGTCCGGTAGTTGGCGACGAGTATTTTGACGACGTTGCCTGATTTCCCCGCAAGGACGCTGACACCTGTCGTGAAGGTGTCTGACGTCACGAGGAGGTTCGGCGTTTGTTTAAGCTGGTTGAACATCGCGAATGCCTGCGCGGCATAAGTGCAGAAGCTTTTATATCGCCTATCCACAGGGTTGGGCTCATCATTGAACAAGCCGAAGGTGAGCGCATCGCCGCGATAATAATAAGCGCGATCCACCTTGGTGGACTGCATATAAATCAGGGATGACGCGATATAGGACGCGTTCTGCGCGGATTGCACTTTGGTGAAAACATTGACAGATGCCTGAGGCGATGAGTTCCACTCCGTACAGATGCTTTCAGCATTGCCAAAGCCATATCGCTGCAATGAATTCTGAATATTATTACCAATATCGATGATATTTTGCGGGTCGGATGTCGTATTTGCGTAATAATGCCAGGAGAGAAAATCAAGCGGCGCGTTATTCGACCGGCAGAAGGAGAGAAGTCCGTCCAGATAGGCACTGCCCGGATTATAGCCCGCAGCGACCCCGGCCCCTCCCACTTTAGCGCTTGGATCAATCTCTTTGATTTTCCAGGCGATTTTCGAATAAAAATCGTAATATCGGCTGGGGTCACTACTATTCCAGAAAAAGGGGAGATCCGGCTCGTTCCAGATCTCCCAATAAGCGACTTTCCGCGGGATGCCGGACATGTTGAGCTGCGCTGAATAACGTTGCACAAGCGTGGCGACGAGGGTCACGTAAATGTCAAAATTTGCAGGGAGATCCGGCCCGCCATCAATCGTCCGTCCGATGCGGAAAAGGACTTCGCGATTGATACCCTGTGGGTTGACGCTCGCATTATTATTCATGATTCGCCGGATGTAATCATCCGTGATTTCGTAATTGGAATTGCTGAAAGCGAGATCGTAATTGCCCTGGCTCATTCCGATCGCGGCATTGGGATAAATTGTGCGGGCATTGCTGAAACTGGCAATGAAATTGCGCGCCCGGCTGACCTCATTTGCCGGCACATTCGGAATCATCTGATCATTATTGCCCCCGATACCGGGAATGGCACCATTATCAAGGTCACCGACACCATAAATGTCGTGCAGACGGATATGGGTGATGCCCATCTGGTTGAACTGGTCCTCCAGATCCGGGAAACCGGGCATAACCGAGACTGGCGAACCATTAACACCCGCAACATCCTTTAGTTGACCATTATTACCTTTATTCGTATCCTGGGAATCGTAGTTGATATTAATAGAAAGCATATTGAACCACTTTTGTTATTATTATTAGAATAAAACATATAAATATATCTTATTCTTTCCACAGATTTGATATTAATATATTTTTGGTTATGAATCAAATCTCTTCGCAATATTTATAGATTCTCTGTGAATCTTCTGGTCATTACAAAATATTGATTTGAATATTCTGTTGAGTGCGATTTGCAGGTTTAAAATCAGGTCGGAATCGCGCTTTTTAAGAGCCTGAATGCCCGTATATGTAAACAGGCTGACCACCCGGTATGCGCCGGATGGCCAGCCAAAATCACTATTGCGCCTTCGCAGCGCAAGGATTTCAGATCAGGGATGTCGCCGTATATTGATAAGTCAGCAAAATATCGACGGTGTAGGGTGCGCCTCTCTGGCCGTGCATCGTGATGCGGATGCCGCTTGATGAGGGCGCCTGGAGAATATCCCGCAAATATCCTGACCGCGTGAATTGCAGCAGAAACACAGCGCGGGTGACATTCGGCCCGAGGGTGGATCTGGGGAAGAGGTTGAAGGGTGCGCCAGCCGTGTTTCCGCCGAAACGCGCGATCCCGATATTATTGACTGACATGACCATCTGATAAACCGCGTAAATCGGTACGTAAAAATTACTCGGCACCTGACTTGCCGGCATGAGGATATGCGGATTTTGGCCGAAAATATTCGTCGTGCGGAACTCGACGGCCCGGCCCGCAGCCGGTATCGTTGGGTTCGTCGGATTGGTCGGGTTCGTGGGGTTTGTCGGATTCGTCGGATTAGTTGGGTTGTTCGGGTTCGCGGGTGTGTCGCCGAGCGTCAGGGTGTAAAGCGTCACGCTATATTCTGTCGCACCATTATCGGTGATGGTGCAGGTCGAGCCATTCATATTGAAGGAAGGTGGCGAGGGGGTTGTAGGTGGCAGTATGGCGCTGAGATCACCCCCCTCCGTTATGCGCCGCGCCTCGACTGATTGCACATTCATGGGCAGATTGACGACCTCAAGAGACACGCCTCCACTACTATTGCTGTAATCGCGGTTTTTGGCCATCAACGTCCCATTGGTGGGAATTTCACGCACAATCTGATTTTGGGTCACAATATTGTTATTGTTCAATGTGGACGGGTTTTTGCCCGCGAAATAATGTTGCATCGTCCAGTCATCCGTCATGACGGAGACGTCCCGACCGGAATCAGCGTAATGCTGTCGGTAGAGTCGACCACCCGCCGGCAATGTGCCGGGTTGACTCAGAGACCGATCTATCCGGTAATTTGAAACGAGGATTTTGACCGTGTTTCCCGCCTTGCCGGCCAACAGGCTGATGCCCGTATTGTTCGTATTCGTCGATGTGAGCAATGTCGGCGTTTGCTGGAGTTGATTAAACATCGCGAAGGCCTGCGCGGCGTAAGTACAGAAACTCTTGAAGTTCGTGTCGACCGGGTTGGGCTCGTCATTAAACAGCCCGAAGGAGAGGCCATCGCCCCGGTAATAATAAGCGCGATCCACCTTGCAGGACTGCATGTAAATCAGGGTCGAGGCGATATAAGCCGCGTTGCGGGCGGACTGCACTTTGGTGAAAACATTGGCGGAGGCTTGCGGCGTTGAGTTCCATTCCGTGCACAGGCTTTCAGCGTTGTTGAAGCCGTTTTGCTGGAGGGCATTCTGAATGCTATTGCCGATATCGATGATATTTTGCGGGTCGGAAGTGTTGTTTCCGTAATAATGCCAGGAGATGAAATCGAGCGGAACATTGTTTGACCGACAGAAGGAGAGAAGCCCGTCCAGATAGGCGCCGCCCGGATTATATCCATTCGCCACGCCCGGTCCGCCGACCCTGGCATTGGGGTCAAGCTCCTTGATCTTCCAGGCGATCTTTGAATAAAACTCGTAATACCGGTTGGGGTCGTTGCTGTTCCAGAAAAACGTGAGATCAGGCTCATTCCAGATTTCCCAATAGGCAATTTTCCGCGGAATGCCCGACATATTGAGCTGCTGGGAATAACGTTGGACGAGGGTTGAGACGAGGGTCACGTAAATATCGAAATTGGCGGGTATCTCATAACCGCTATCGATGGTGCGCCCGAGGCGAAAAAGGACCTCGCGATTGATGCCCTGCGGGTTGACGCTCCCATTATTATTCATGATCCGACGGATGTAGTCATCGGTGATGTCGTAATTCGCGTCTCTGAAAGCCAGGTCATAATTGCCCTGGCTCATCCCCGTCGCGGCATTGGGGTAGATGGTGCGCGCATTGCCGAAACGCGCGATAAAATTGCGTGCCTGCCCCGCCTGCGCATTGGGCACATTTGGAATCAGCTGGTCATTATTATTCTGCAAATTTGCGGTGGCCCCATTATCAAGGTCGCCAACACCGTAAATATCGTGCAGACGGATATGGGTGATGCCCATCTGATTGAATTGGTCTTCCAGATCCGGGAAGCCGGGCATGACGGAAATAGGCGAGCCATTGACACCCGCGACATCCTTGATCTGGCCGTTATTGCCCTTTGAAGAATCCTGAGAATTATAATTAATGTTGATAGAAAGCATGATTCAGGACGTCCCACATTGTTATTATTGTTTCTGTGAGGAGCTTGCGGCCCTTGAAGCGCGCCTGATTTCCTCCCCTTAAAACAATTATATCCCGCGGCGGCTCATTTAAAAACGCCGCGGGATAAGTTAAATGTCAGGCTTCATACAGTATCTGCGCCAAAATATGCGGGAGACTTCGAAATTTTAAGCCGATAAGAACTGCCAATTAATCTGCATCGTGACCGTTTCAACATCCGTATCACCGAGAGACATGGTTGAAGTTGTCCCAGTCCCTTTACCAATATCTTTGAGAAATCCGCTTTTCATAGCGCGAAGTCGAAAGGTCGCCGTCTGGTGACCGCGTCCCATAACGGATCTTCTCATTATTCTGAAATTTGCGGCGAAACTCCAGCCTATCGTAGAGGCAAAAAACGGCCACTTGGTACGTTCACGCGCGTAGATGATTTTCGGGGAAAGAGAGAGTGTGACGTTATAAATGCTCCCAGCCGTCACGTAATAGTCATCGGGAATGTTGGTCCCTTCAAAGATCCGATCGAACCAGATCAACGTCACATTATTCAATTTTTTCGATACGGAGAAAGATCCCCGGGAGGGTCCAGTTGGCGTCGGTGACGGAACAGGTGGCGGCGCGTTCGTCCCGTCGGCAAGCGTCAGTGTGTAGAGCGTGACCGTGTCTTCCTTCGCCTCCGGGTCCGTGATGGTATAAGTCGTATTTTGCTGCCAGGCGACCGGGGTCGACGTGATGGGTGGCAGAAGGGTGCCAAGTTCCCCGCCTTCAACAATGCGACGCGCTTCAAAAGAGGCAACGGCCCCCGGTATATTTTCAATATTGAGGGTGATGCCGCCGCTGCTCGCATTATAGTCTCGCGTCCGCGCGCGCAATTGTCCGTTTGTTGGGAGTTGCGGCACTGTGTTATGCTGCGTGACGATGTTGTTGTTGGATAATGTTGATGGCTGCCTGCCAGCAAAATAATGCTGCACGGACCAATCATCTGTCACCTCGTCGATCTTACGGCCGCAATCAACGTAATGCTGTTGATAGAGCCGGCCAATCGAGGGGGCCGTGTCCGGTCTGCTGAGAGAGGGGTCAACCCGGTAATTTGCGACCAAGATGCTCAGTTTGTCGCCATCCCGCCCTGCCAGAAGGCTGATGCCCGTATTTTTCGTATATGATGTGCGCAGCAGAACCGGCGTCTGTCTGAATTGGCTGAACAACGCGAATGCCTGCGCGGCATAAGTGCAGAAGCTTTTATAACGCTTATCCGCAGGGTTGGGCTCATCATTGAAAAGCCCGAAAGAGAGCGCGTCACCTCGGTAATAATAGGCGCGATCGACCTTGCAGTCCTGCATGTGAATAAATGTCGATGTCAGATAGGCGGCATTACGCGCGGTTTGAACTTTGGTGAAAACATTTTTTGATGCAAACGGCGTTGAATTCCATTCCGAGCAGATGCTTTCCGCCTGGGTGAAGCCATTTTGTTGGAGGGACGATTGGATGGTGTTGCCGATATCAATGATATTTTGAGGGTCGGAGGTGAGATTCCCGTAATAATGCCAGGAGATGAAATCGAGGGGAACGTTGTTCGACTTGCAATGGGAGAGAAGCCCATCCAAATAGGCGCCGCCCGGATTATAACCGTTCGCGACGCCAGCACCGCCAACTTTTGCCCACGGGTCAACTTCCCTGATCTTCCGCGCGACCTTGGTGTAAAATTCATAATAGCGCGCAGGGTCGTTGCTGTTCCAGAAAAAGGTGAGATCAGGCTCGTTCCATATTTCCCAATAGGCGATTTTGCGCGGAATACCGGACAGGCTGATATTGCCGGAATAACGCTCAGCCAATGTCGCGACGAGAGACGCATATATATCGAAATTCGAAGGTAATTCGTAACTTCCATCGATGGTCCGCCCGACGCGGAAAAGAATTTCGCGTTGAATTTCCTGCGGGTTGACGGACGCGTTATTATTCATGATCCGGCGGATATAATCATCCGTGATGGCGAAATTTGCGTCTTTGATGGCGAGGTCGAAATCGCCTTTCTCCATGCCGGTCGCGGCATTGGGAAAGATCGTCCGCAGATTGCCGAAATCCGCGATGAATTTCTTTGCCTGATCGGCCTGATCCGTCGGGACATTGGAAATCATCTGGTCGTTATTCCCCCGACGCCCGGCAATCATGCCGTTATCGAGGTCGCCTGCGCCATAAATATCGTGCAGGCGGATATCTGTGACGCCCATTTGATTGAATTGATCTTCCAGATCCGGAAAGCCCGGCATGACGGAAATGGGTGAGCCATTGACGCCGGCGACATCCTTCACCTGGCCATCGCGGCCGATCGAGGTGTTCTGAGCAGTGAAATTGATGTCTATCGATAACATAAAGCGACTCTTCCAGTTATTATTTTTCTGAATATTGATGCGCCTGATAAAACGGCGCTTCACGGCGACTCCCTGAGGAATCGTCGCAAAGCGCACATTCAAATTTTGTGAAGTAGAAAACTGAGAAGTGATTTTCCCAATCTCAGCCTGATCATCCGGGCGCGCGGCGATCAACGCGGCGCAGACCCCGATTTCCTGCAGATCATTTTTATCGAAATGCGTGAATGACGCTTTTTGAAAGGGCCGTGGGCGTCCTGTTTTTTCAACGGACGACGCGCGTTGCTCAACCGGCCCGATATAACAATCTTCTCACCTGAGTCTCAGGGGGAGAAATCCTGACGAAGTGCGGCTTGAATTCGCCAATGACATCGGCATCTATTTTTGCGGCAATTAAATTGTTTCATTATTATTTACACAAGGTTTTTTGTTGTCTTCTGCTAAGTGAATATTAATTTCAACTGATGAAAAAGTCAAATCTTTTCAATGCCTTCCGCCGTAAAGTCGGGAAGAGCGCCCTGAGCTGGCCGAAAAATTGTCGAAGTTAAACAATGATCGCATTTCAGAAGCCGACCGAAAAAATGACCTCAAATAACGTTTATCGGGCTGCGGAGGGCGCGTCGAAATGAGGCGAAACAGGGCACAACATCGTCATCCTGCTGCCTCGTCGCTTCGTCTCCCCCTCCACACGGCCTTCAGAAATCTGCCTGCTGCGCGGTGCGCTTCGTCAAATTGACGGCGCTGGCGGCATGGAGGTTATCGTGCGTGCATTGATCGCAGATGCCTTCAATTTCCACAGTGGAATGATGGCGTGTGAAACCTGATGCTGCGGCGGTCTCGGCAATGGCCTCTTCAATCTCTCCGCCGCAGATCTCCCTGACATCGTGGCATTGGAGGCAGATGAGAAACTGCACTTTGTGCCGCGGCGCGTCCAGACCGTGTAAAGCACGCGTGTGAGAGCAGGCGATAAAAGCGGCCAGACGCTCAAGCCGGTGGATCAAGCCGCGAGACAGCAGAAAATCCAGGGCGCGGTAAACGGTGGGCGGTGCGGCATTCCGGCGTGTCAGCCTGAGCTCTTCCAGAATATCATAGGCACCGACGGGACGGTCATGCGATAATATGAGGCGCAGAACCTCACGTCGGATAGCCGTCATCCGAATATTACTGGCTTTGCATTCCTCTTCCGCCGCGGCGAGGATGGCCTCAATTTTATGCTGATCGTCAGAGGTTTTCCCGGACGTTTTCATGACCGCGCTAATTCCTGGATTGTCATTTCGAGAAGTGGGCCTCTATATTCGCATGGAATGAGATGTAACTATGTAACGTTTGTGAGGGTTCAATTGCGCAGCGTCGCCATCGCTCTTCTGATCCTCCTCCTCAGTGTCCACAATGCGACGGCGCATCCACTGCGCGTTATCTGCGTTGAAGCCGTCTGGTGCAATATCGTGTCGCAACTGGGTGCTGGCGTCATAGTAACGCAGGATCTAACCTCGCGCCAATCAATTGACCCGCATTTTCAGCAGATTTCCGCAAGCCAGATCAAGCGGCTCAGCGCTGCGGATTACGTGATCGTGAATGGTGCCGGATATGATGACTGGGCCGCCCGTTCCATCCACGCGCTCGGAAGAACGCCGTCCTCCATCATCACCATCAGTGCGCTCGCCCCGGAAGTGGCGCGCCGCAACCCGCATCTTTATGACAGCCTTGATGTGGTCACACGCTTCGCCCGGCAATGGACATCGACACTGACGCAGATTTTGCCGCAGGATCGTGACCGTCTCATTGCCAATCAGAATGATTTTCTCAAAGATCTCTCCTCCCTGCGTGACCGGATTGCGGTCATGCGAAAGCGGCTTCAGGGAAGCCGGGTTGCGGAGAGTGAGCCCGTCTCCGCGCTTCTCCTGGAAGATCTCGGCATGATCACGATTAATCAGCGCTTCGCGCTGGCGATCATGCATCATGCGGAACCGTCGCCCCAGGATGTTGCCCGTCTGGAAGCGGCTTTCCAAAATCATGATGTTCGCGTCTTTATTGTCAACGCGACCGTGTCCGCGCCATCGGTCGATGCTTTGAAAGTCAAAGCCCGTCAAGCTGGCATTCCGATTATTTACAGCGCGGAATATCCCCCTGAAAATAAAAGGTGGCAGGATTGGATGAATGACCAGCTATCGGCCTTGGAAAAGGCCCTGCCATGACAGATTTAGTGTCGGCCCGGCGGTCGGATGAGACGGATATCTCTTCGCCACCGGTTATCGCGATTTCCGCACTGTGCATCGGTTACGAGAAGCATGTCCTCCTCGAAAATGCGGATCTCTGCCTTCATGAAGGGAAATTGGCGGTTTTGATGGGGGCGAATGGCCACGGAAAGACGACGTTTCTCCACACCATTCTGGGCCTACACCCCTTAATGTCGGGCTCCGTCAGTATCCTCGGCCGTGCCGCGCATTTGGGGCAGGATGGAATCGGTTACCTTCCCCAGGGACGTCGCGTGCCCGTGCCGCAAATCACCGCGCTGGACTATGTAACGTCGGCATGGCGTGGCGGCCGCTTGGGCCCCCTCAATTTCTCCGCGACCTGCCGCAAGGATGTGGCGCGCGCCCTTGAACTTGTCGGGGCGGCGGGCTTCGCGCATCGGCCCATGGGCCTCCTCTCAGGTGGGGAAAAGCAGCGCGTATTTCTGGCCGTCGCCTTGCTGGCGCATCCTAAGATCCTGATCCTTGATGAGCCGATGACGAGTGTCGATGCGGAGGGGCAGCAGCAGATCGCTTCCCTTCTGGCACGGCTCTGCCGGGACCTTCGTCTGACCATTCTCGTGAGCACGCATCACCTCGACCCTTTCCGCCACACACCTCATCTGGCCCTGCGCCTGACGCATTGTCGGTTGGAAAAATCCGATGTTTGAGTTTGATTTCATGCGCCATGCTTTTCTGGCATCGGCATTTATCGCGGTCTCATGTGGCGTGGTCGGCTGGTTTCTGGTGCTTCGTGGTCAGAGCTTCGCCGGTCACGCGCTCTCTCATGTCGGTTTTACCGGCGCGACAGGCGCCGTCCTGATCGGCTTATCGCCCCTTGCCGGGATGCTCGCCATCACTTGCGTCACAGCCATCTTTATGGGGTGGGAAGCCACCTCCGCGTCGCGGGCCGCTCCGCCTCCCGATCACGCACGGGATAGTGTCACGGGCCTCGTCCTCGCGGCGAGCCTCGGGATCGGGCTTTTATTTCTGAGCTGGCAGGTATCGCCAGCCAGCAGTGCAACGTCACTTTTATTCGGCAATCTGTTCGGGGTGGATCGCGCTTTGCTGACGCCACTCATCGCCATCTCGATAATCGGTGTCGCCATCATGATGTTGATCGCGCGGCCTCTGCTCCATGCCAGCCTTGACCCCGACCTCGCTATGCTTCAGGGCGCGCAGAAAAGATGGATCGCGGTGATTTTCATGCTCAATGTCGCGTTGGTGACGTCTGTCTGCGCCATGATGACGGGCATTTTACTCGTCTTCGCGCTGCTCATCGGCCCGGCGGCCACGATATTGCGGCTCGGCTTCCCGCCACTCAGAGGCGTTGTCACATCCGCCATGCTGGCATTGATATTGGCATGGGCGGGGATCGCCCTCTCCTGGTGGACTGATGCACCGCCCTCATTCTGGATCAGTGTCGGCTCCGCCCTTTGCTACGGGCTGGCGTGCCTGATCATGCGGCGACAGACTTAGAGAAGGGCTGAACGCACCGTCTTTAATGATTGATCAGAGCGACCATAATGGTGAAGGCAACAAGCAGGCCCTGCATGATGATCAGATGTTTCACCCCGATAACGGGGACATCGACACGGTTTTTGGGAGCGGCCATGCGGGTCTTCTCTCTATAAGATAAGGTCTGATATTTCAGATGATGTCGGGTGCAATGGGGCGCAGTTCAAGCTTTTGTCGTCAGGGTCGGCAAACGGCGTCACCTCCCCATCCGGATTTTTATCCCGTTCAGATGAGATATCTGTGAGCGAAGATACATCTATATGTCCTTAAGATTCAATGGCTTGATTATTTCACAATGTAAGTAAAAAAAAATCTTTCAGAAAGAAGACATTTCCGGACAGTGGTCCCTTTTTAAGATGGTCTTGTCAGGTGGCCGCCTTGACGCATAAACCTTAAAAAAATCCCAATGACGATATTTCAGCCGAGGAAATTATGTTTTTCGAGCGCGCTTCCGACAAGGAAGAATTTTTTATACGTTTTTTTCTGTTTCTGATTCTGATCGGGTTATTTGCTTATCCGATCATTCACGCAAATTTCTACCTCATCGACGATCATGGGCGCGCGCTTTACTCTTATATCGGCATGGCGGCGAACGGGCGTTATCTCTCCGAACTGCTTTTTATCGCCCTCAATGCGACATTCCATCAGCATGACATTGCCCCGCTTACGCAGATCCTGTCCGTCGCTATTCTGTCTCTGGCATTAACGTCCCTTTCCACGGCGTGGCGCTTCAACCGTCTTTCGGGCCTTCTTGTCCTTGGCTTGATTGTCTGCTCGCCCTATTTCCTCGAAAATCTCTCTTACCGTGTCGACTCGCTTTATCAGTCAATGGCGCTCGCGACAGCTGTTGCAGCACTCTCACTCTCCGCGCCCATGACAGGTCTGCGTCGATATCTGACTGTGGCTTCGGCGCTTTTCCTGACCGTCAATCTATATCAGCCGGCAGTGAATGTGTTTCTCGTCCTGCTCTGCCTCGGCGCGCTCCTTCAGATGTTGGAGGGCGGCATCAAAGCTGCGTCGCTCTATTACGTCAAAAATCTCCTTTGTCTCGTCGCCGCGCTCTGCGCTTACAAGGCTGAAACATTTCTTCTCCATCTCGAAGGATTCAATTTCGATTATCTGCATTTGCATGCTGCGACGACCTTCAACCCCCACATCATTGCGCGCCACGTCGCGCAATTTGTCAGACTTTATTTCAATGAATATGCGTGGAGTAATCATGCGCGAATCCTCCTCATCGGCTTGATCGGGGGTGCCGCAGGCCTTGGCTTTCAAGCTTACAGATCTCGCGGTATTCGGGGCGGTATCTTCGCTATTTTCATGCTGGGCGTGGCCGTCATCTCCATGCCGGGCGTCATGTCAATCCTCGCAACACCCGTTTTTGACGCGCGCGTGCTGATGAGTGGAGGCACTTTTTTAAGCCTGGCGACATGCTTCCTCATCGGTCGACATGCGACATTCCGAAGCTGGCGGCGCTTGCCGATTTTGCTGAGCGGATGGATGCTCCTCACGCAATTGATGATGGCTTATGAGTGGGGTAATGCCGCCCATGCTCAGGCGCTTTTTGAAAACAGGCTTGCCGCCGAGATTGTGGAAGATATTTACACAGCCAGCCACGGGCGGCCCGTCGCGCTGCGCGTCTTCTCATCCTGGAGGGATTCGGACCCGGTTCCGGTTGATCCAAAAGCGCGCGTGATTTTTGAAAATCGCGCCTCACTCCATCTGGATGCGCTTCTCACAATGTTCAAAATCTGGGGATGGAATGATGTCATTCTCAAAGAATTCGGCCTGCAGAGCAACGCGACATATTTCGGCTTTGATGAAGAGAGTTCTTCCTTCCCGATGAGGGCGGCCGCGGCCATGCGGCAATCATGTCTCTATGAACATCAGATCGCCCGCCGTTATTACAGCCTTTATCAGACGGGCGACCGCATTCTGATTGATTTCAGCCGCGCCTGCCCGATCCCATGATCACTCCGCGTAGACGCGCCTCTTAATAAAGAGAGGCCGTTGTTTTGCCTCCATATAGATGCGCCCGATATACTCGCCCAACATCCCGATACTCATGATCTGCACGGACCCGAAAAAGATCACGGCGCAGAAAAGGGACGGGTAGCCGGGCGCATTGGTCCCGGTGATCAAGGTTCGCACGAGGATGAATATGCCATAGAGGGCCGCCAGGCAGGCGCCGGAGAAACCGATATATGTCCAGATCCTCAGCGGGATCGTTGAAAACCCCGTAATGCTTTCAAGCGCGAGATTCCATAGGGCGAGCCCGGAAAAGGACGTTTCACCCGCGAGGCGGGGCGGGCGTGTGTAATCGATCGTCTCGGTCTGAAACCCGACCCATGCAAACAGGCCTTTCATAAATCTCTGGCGTTCCGGCAATTGCGCCAGCGCATTGATGACGGCGCGGTCCATCAAGCGGAAATCACCCACATTTTCAGGAATTTTCACTTTGGAAAGGGCATTATGGACGCGGTAGAACCAGGCGGCCGTCAGGCGCTTCGCATGGCCGTCAGATGACCTGTCCACGCGCCGAGCAAGAACGACATCCGCACCGTCGCGCCATTTTGTCAGCATCTCAGGGATAAGGTCCGGCGGGTCCTGAAGGTCAGCATCCATGACAATCACGGCATCGCCTTTCGCTTCAAGCAAGCCAGCGGTCATCGCCGCCTCTTTGCCGAAATTGCGGGATAACTCCACGATCTTGAAGCGCCCGTCTCTGCCATGAAGCGCGATTAAACGCGCCAGGCTGTCATCCTGACTTCCATCATCGACGCAGATGACTTCCCACTCTCTCAAAGCGAGATCTTCAAGAATTGGAGTGATGGTGTCCGAAAAGCGTTCGACATTACGGCTCTCATTGTAGAACGGCACTACAAGAGAAAGAGATTTCATTTTCGACATTGCCTTGATACCTGCGTTCATCGTCTGGCCGTTCTGGCAGAAAACCGTGATAACATAAGATCTTTACGCTGTTGATGCGGTGACGTCTCGCTTGATCATTGTAAAGGCCGACTGCCTGTTGAAATGAGAACCGTGTTCAGGCTGCGACGCGGGGGATCTCTGACCTTGCGCTTGCAAATTGCGCACCTTGAAGAGCGCGGCGGCCTTGATGACGGCCTGCTACGCTCTTCCCGCTATTAGCAGATTGATGGTCGGCGTGGCCCGTTTGGGGCGATGTCGTGCTCGCATCGCATCCCGCCGCATTGGCCGGACTTTACGGCCGGGCGAGCTCATAGAGCGCGACAGAGGCGGCGACGGAGACATTGAGACTCTCCATGTCTCCCTGCATGTGCAGTCGAGCGATTTCATCGCAATGTTCCCGGGTCAGGCGACGTAGACCTTCCCCCTCCGCCCCGAGGACAAGCGCCGCGCGTCTCTCCCCCAGACCCTCCCGTGACAGGATGCTGCCGCCAGTATCCAGGCCGATGACCCAATATCCCGCTTTCTGCAAATGCGCGATCGCGCGGGAGAGATTGACTTCGCGCACCACCGGAACGACATCCAGCGCGCCGGACGCGGCTTTTGCCATCACCCCGCTTTCCTGCGGAGCGTGGCGGTCCTGCAGGATAATGCCCGCCGCGTTGAAGGCAGCGGCAGAGCGCAGAATGGCCCCGATATTGCGTGGGTCGGTCACCTGGTCGAGTATCAGGATTGTCCCCTCGCGATCGGACAGATCCTCGATCGCGAAAGGCGCCAGAGGGGCGACGCGCAGGGCGATGCCCTGATGCACCGCATCGCGACCACAAAGGGGGTCGATGCGGCTGCGATCGACAATCTGCGGGGCCACGGCCTGCATGATCTCGACCTGAGAGAGCGCTTGCGCAGCCTCTCGTGTCACGAGCAGTTCATGGGCCTGCCGATGAGGATTTTTGAGAGCCGATGTCACGGCATGTAAACCGTACATCCAGTAACCAGCCTGTCCCTTCTGGCGGGGGGCGGCTGCGTGCTCCGTGTGGCGATCGCGTTTATTCTGTCTCGACATGGTTCACCCTATAAGCGAAGTCGCGCCCGCCGTCATGTGACAAAAGCGGCCTGCTTTGACGGAAGGGCGTTGACAGATCGTGTAGAAAGCCATATCCCGCAACAACCGAACGGAGAGGTGCCCGAGTGGCTAAAGGGGGCGGACTGTAAATCCGCTGGCGTACGCCTACGTTGGTTCGAATCCAACCCTCTCCACCATCGAATACAAAAAAATCGATGTTCATCAGGAGGTCGAGGCTTACTCGTTGCGGGTGCTCCCTCTCAAAGCTTCTACCGCATATCACTCTTAATGTGGACAAATCGGGCTGAGAATTTCGGTTAAAGTCGGCTTTATTCAGGCAAGATTCTTGCCGGTCAGGCCCGAACTGTCAGAGTTTTGCGCAATCTTAGCGTTGAACTGCCCCCCTTTTTCATCGATCGACGGGCTATTAAGGTTGCTGCCTTCACCGTGAGGACCTTTCCAATGACATTTGAACGGCTGTCAGGTATGCGCTTGCATAACGCGGCGCCTCATGTTCCAATTGATCATGTTTTGGCCGTTTCAGTTAAATCTTCTCTACCACCGCCGAAATGACATCCATCGACGCTTTGGGGGGCAACAACAGGGCGGTATTGCCACGCCAGCCAATTTTCCCGGAGTATTTATCTTCACGGGACTGGGCTCAAGCGCTATTGGCTACCAAAACGTTTTCAAAGCTGACGGAACATATCGGTACACGGGCCAAGGTCAGCGAGGCGATATGCAGATGGTGTCGGGAAATCGAGCCATTCGCGATCACGTCAAAAGCAGCAAGGATTTACTGCTTTTCCAGCACTCAAAAAAAAGTAGTTTAGTTTATTTCAGGGGGCTTTTCGTTTGCGGCGGGTGGGATATCCAGCAGCAGCCCGATATTGACGGCACCCTTCGAGACGCAATTGTCTTCACCTTAGTCCCGCAGAGCGGGCTCATCGATGAAGTGGACGAACTTGCAACTGAAATTACTCCGCAGGTTTCCTTATCGGAGCTTCGAAGCAGAGCATTGTATGAAGCTGACTATGCGAGCCAATCAAACGCGTATGAAGCTGTGAGTGAGGTCCGGGCCAGGAGCAAGGCGGTCAGAGATTACATTTTAGCTCGCGCCGATGGAAAATGTGAAAGATGCGGAGCAAAAGCACCATTTTTAACTCCTAACGGTCGACCGTATCTGGAAGCGCATCACATCCATCGATTGAGTGACGGAGGTCCTGACCACCCCTCGTCTGTTGTCGCACTGTGCCCGAATTGTCATCGCGACGCTCATTACGGAGGTGAAGCAAAACAGTTGAATTTGCAACTGCTCGAACGTGTTCGCCAGCGCGAGATGCTCATGGATTTGTGATATCTGCTGCAAAGTAAAGTATGGGGTGGGACAGTCAGATCAAGATCCTGAGTATGCTCGAAATAAAAATTGGAATACAGGATTGTCCACCGACAAGCATTTTTATACAAAGATATACAAGTCAATTGCAAAAGAAAGTTCAGAAATTGAGAGTGAGAATCCGTAGTGTATCCAGTCAGACTAAATTTTTCTTGGGATATTTTGTAGGATTTTCAACAATTTTTATATGCATGCCATCTTCGTCAGCACATTCTATCTTCTCGCAAATGAACGCTGCCAGATCAGCAAAGCAGTATATCGCAATATCAGGGTTCTCACGTCGCGGCCTGATTGAGCAACTCTCGTCAGACGTGGGTAACGGTTACGATATTGACGATGCGACAAGAGCGGTTGATAGCCTACATATCGATTGGAATGCTCAAGCCGTCAGATCCGCGAAACTATATCTCAAATTGACCGGCTTCTCCTGTAAGGGACTGATCCAACAGCTTTCATCAAGCGCTGGAGATCGCTATACGCCTAGCGAGGCTGCATATGGAGCGAAACAAGTGGGTGCTTGCCAGTAAATCAGTGGCGCCCCCGACCCGTACCATGATGTTGCAGGGCGGATAATTGTAAGTCGATTGTCGTCTAGTAAATTTCAACGGCTCTCATCTCACCTATTCGACGAAATCCGCGGCCCTGTAGCCCTGGGCGAAAAGCAGGCTTCGCAACGTGGTGAAATTGACCTGAAGCGGCATTTCCGCCCTTAATTTCGGCTTGCCGTGAAAGGCGACGCCGAAGCCGGCATGGTGCAGCATGGGCAGGTCATTGGCGCCATCGCCAGTCGCCAGCGCCGCGGAATTCTGTGCGCCGCGCTCAGTGAGGAGGCGGGTCAAATGCGCCTTTTTGCCGTCAGGCCCGAGGATCGGCGCGGCGAGGCGTCCGGTAAGCGTGCCATCCTCAATCCCGAGCACATTTCCATGATGCTCATCAAACCCGCAAGCCTCTGCGACGCGGGAAGTGAAGAACGTGAAACCGCCCGAGACGAGGGCGGTGCGGGCATTATGGGCGCGCATGGTTTTGACGAGCGTTTGGGCACCCTCATTGATTCGCGTCGTTTTCCAGACATCTTCAAGCAAAGCGGCGGGGTGCCCGCGCAGCAGCGCGACGCGCTCCGTCAAAGCGGCCGCGAAGTCGAGCGTCCCGTTCATCGTCGCATCTGTGATGCGCTTCACCGCGTCCCCGCACCCGATCAAGGCGGCAAGCTGGTCCAGCGTTTCATCCGCGACGATTGTGCTGTCCATATCGGCAATCAGTACGGCTTTACGGCGGCCGCGCTGTTTGACAAGCAGCGCATCAACCCGATGCGGGGCCAGTGCGGCGCGGATCGTGGCCGGGGTTGCGGCGCCCGTTCCGGGTTTGCCGCAGGGGATCTCGACAGCCTCCCCCTCTGACAGAATGACAGGCCGCGCCCCTTTGACCATGGCGCGGGCGATATCAATGGCTTCCGGGGGGAGGGACCCCGCTTTGCGGTCAAAAATAAGGACGAGTGCGTAAGGGTGGGTCATGAACTCGCGAAAACTTCTTTTCTGTGTCACAAACGACGCATGCAACACACGCCGACCGCGCTTATTGTGGCCGGACCGACGTGCTCCGGCAAGTCGGCTCTGGCATTTTCTCTCGCGCAGCTTTTTGACGGGGTCATCATTAACGCGGATTCCATGCAGGTTTACCGGGATCTGCGCATCCTGACAGCGCGCCCGTCAGAGGCGGAAATGCAGGCCGTGCCGCATCGTCTCTACGGCATCCTCGACGCGGCGGAAAATGGAAGTGTCGCCTGGTGGCGTCGCCACGCTCTGGATGAGATGGACGCGGCTCTCGCTCTGGGTAAATTGCCGATTTTCTGTGGCGGGACGGGCATGTATCTGCGCGCCCTCATTGAGGGCCTGGTGGAGGTGCCTGACCCGGGGCCGGAAGCCCGCGCGGAAGCCCGCGAAAAACTCGCGGCGGAGGGACCCGAATCGCTCTATGCTGCGCTCCAGGCGATTGACCCGGACGCGGTCAGCCGGATCGCACCATCCGATGGTCAGAGGCTGGCGCGTGTCTGGGAGGTGTGGCGCGGAACGGGCGAAACCCTGAGCTGGTGGCGGCGCGAATCGCACCTTCCCGCGGCGTCATGCCGCTTCATCGCCCTGCGACTCGACCCACCGAGAGACGCGTTGCGCGCGGCGATTGCGGCCCGTTTTGACGTCATGCTGGATCATGGCGCGATTGAGGAAGTCACAGCTTTGCGCGCCCGCAATCTACCCCCCTCCCTCCCTGCCATGCGCGCCCATGGCGTGCCGGAATTGATCGCGTTTCTGGATGGAAAAATGACCCTGGCGATGGCGCGAGAACGCGCGACCCTTGCGACGGGACAATATACAAGGCGGCAAGCGACGTGGTTCAGACATCACGAACTTGCTAGCGCGGCGCAAACGTATAATTTATCGCAAAGATTTGATCAATCTGCGCAATTTTCGGAAAGAACGTTAGAAGATTTAGAAATATTTATAAGGGCGCGATTGACGCGCTGTTGAATTTTGCGGTAAGCCCCCTTTCTCAAAAGGGAGGTCGGTTATGTCCGATTCAGATCATCCGGTCGCGACATCGTCAATAACGGCGCAGAATGGCGCGCAGCAGCTTCTGGACCTGTTGGTCGAGCATGGTGTTGATGTTATTTTCGGCTATCCCGGCGGCGCGGTCCTCCCGATTTACGACGCTCTGCATCAGCGACAGGATATTCGTCACATTCTTGTCCGGCATGAGCAGGCGGCTGTCCATGCGGCGGAGGGTTATGCGCGCGCCACGGGCAGGCCCGGCATCGTGCTGGTGACAAGCGGCCCCGGCGCAACCAACGCCGTGACCGGCCTGGTCGATGCTTTGATGGACTCAATCCCGATCGTCTGTATTTGCGGGCAGGTTCCTTCCGCGCTGATCGGCAATGATGCGTTTCAGGAAGCGGACACGACCGGCATCACGCGCCCTGCGACGAAATATAATTACCTCGTCAAACACGGGAAGGACCTTGCCCCCATCGTGCGGGAGGCCTTTCGTGTCGCGACGACAGGACGGCCCGGCCCTGTGCTGATTGACCTCCCGAAGGATATTTCTGTCGGTAAGATTGAGGCGGCACCTTCGCGCTTTGATAGCCGGCGACGCCCATATGCACCGCAGACCCAACCGGACCCGACCGCGATCCGGGAAGCGGTCGCGATGATGAAGAAGGCGCGTCGGCCCCTCTTTTACACAGGGGGCGGGGTGATCAATGCGGGGCCAGGTGCCTCCGCCGCGTTGCGGGAGCTGGTGCGTAAAACCGGCTTCCCCGTTACCTCAACCTTGATGGGGTTGGGCGCTGTCCCGACGACGGACCCGCATTTCCTCGGCATGTTGGGGATGCATGGCAGTTACGAAGCCAATCTGGCGACGCATGATTGCGATCTTCTCATCGCCTTGGGAGCACGATTTGATGACCGCGTAACGGGGCGCGTTGATGCATTCTCGCCGGGGTCACTCAAGATTCACGCGGATATAGACCCTTCGCAGATCAATAAAATCATCCGCGCGGACCACGCCCTTATCGGTGATGTCGGTCTCACGCTTCAGGCATTGAATGAGATGTGGGAGGGCGGGCCGAATGACCTGTTTCAATGGTGGCAGAAAATTGATGGTTGGCGCGCCATTGATAGTTTCGCTTTCGAGCAGGATATGGATCCGGCGGCAGTTATCCGGCCCCAACACGCCATCAAACGCCTCTATGAAGCCACGCGGAAGGTGAAGAAGGATGTGTATGTCTCGACAGAAGTCGGGCAGCATCAGATGTGGGCGGCGCAGCATTTCCATTTCGATGCACCGAATCACTGGCTGACTTCAGGTGGGCTGGGAACAATGGGTTATGGCCTACCCGCCGCAATCGGCGCGCAGATCGCTCATCCGGAGGGACTGGTCATTGATATTGCGGGTGAGGCCTCCATCCTGATGAATATTCAGGAGCTCGGGACGATGGCGCAATATGATCTGCCGGTCAAAATCTTCATCCTGAATAACCGCTATATGGGCATGGTGCGGCAATGGCAGGAATTATTGCACGGTTCACGCTATGCCCATTCCTACAGCGAGGCCCTGCCTGATTTTACCCGGCTTGCCGAGGCGTTTCATGGCAAGGGCGTCAGGGCCACCTGCGTTGGGGAGCTGGATGAAGCGATCGAGACGATGTTGACGCATAAGGGCTCCGTCGTCGCTGAAATCTGTGTGAGCCCTGATGAAAATTGTTTCCCCATGATTCCGTCAGGGGCGGCGCATAATGAGATGCTTCTCGGGCCGGACCGACAGACAGACGCCGCGCGGATCACCGATGAAGGCATGATGTTGGTCTAATGAAAGAAGAACCCATAAAAACGGCGATCATCGCCGTGATCATCGAAAATGAGAGCGGGGCGCTGGCCCGGGTTGTCGGGCTGTTTTCAGGCCGTGGCTATAATATTGAGAGCCTCACTGTCTCGGAAATCGACCCGGCCCACCATATGTCACGCATCACCATCGTGACTTCGGGGACGGAGATGGTGATTGCGCAGATCAAGGCGCAGTTGGGGCGTCTTGTCCCGGTGCATGGCGTGCTTGACCTCAGTGCGCCGGGGCCGCATGTCGGGCGGGAGTTGGCATTGATCAAAGTGGTCAATCGCGGTGACCCGCGGACGGAAGCCATGCGTATTGCCGATGCCTTTCACGCCCGCATTGTCGATGTGTCGGCGACATCCTGCGTGTATGAAGTCACAGGTTCAAGCGACAAGGTGACGGCTTTCATCGATCTGTTGCTTCCGCTTGGCGTGATGGAAGTCGCGCGGACCGGCATCGTCGCCATGACACGTGGCGCACAGAAATCCTTTCAGTCAGCCTAATTTAAAATGTGAGGGAGAACACCGATGCGTGTTTATTACGACCGTGACTGCGATCTCGGCTTAATCAAAAGTAAAAAACTGGCCATTATCGGTTACGGTAGTCAGGGGCATGCCCACGCGCATAATCTTCGTGATAGCGGTGTAAGCGACATTGTCGTCGCCCTGCGGCCGGATTCGAAAGCTGTCGCGAAAGCACAGGAAGCCGAGTTTAAAGTCATGACCCCCTCTGAGGCGGCATCCTGGGCTGATGTGGTGATGGTGCTGACACCTGATGAGGGGCAGGGCGCTCTTTACAAAGAACATCTGGAGAAAAATCTGAAACAGGGGGCCGCCCTCGCTTTTGCGCATGGTCTGTCGATCCACTTCCGCATTATCGAAGCACGTCCTGATCTGGATGTTTTTCTGATTGCACCGAAGGGTCCTGGCCACACAGTGCGGTCGGAATATCAGCGTGGTGGTGGCGTGCCGTCTCTTGTTGCGGTGGCGCAGGATGCATCCGGGAATGCGCTTGATATCGCGCTTTCCTACGCTTCGGCTAATGGCGGCGGCCGGGCCGGCATTATTGAGACGAGCTTCAAGGAGGAAGTCGAGACGGATCTCTTTGGTGAGCAGGCAGTTCTCTGCGGTGGGCTGGTTGAGCTGATCCGGGCCGGGTTTGAGACGCTTGTCGAGGGCGGTTATGCGCCAGAGATGGCATATTTCGAATGCCTCCATGAGATGAAACTCATCGTCGATCTGATTTATGAAGGCGGTATCGCCAATATGAATTATTCGATTTCCAACACGGCGGAATATGGTGAGTATGTCACCGGTCCCCGCATCGTGACCCCGGAAACGAAAGCTGAAATGAAACGCGTGCTGACGGATATTCAGAACGGCACGTTTGTGCGGAATTTCATTCAGGAGAACCAGTCAGGTGGTATTGGCTTCAAGGCCATCCGCGCACGCAATGACGCGCATCAGATTGAAAAAACAGGTGAGAAACTGCGCGCCATGATGCCTTGGATCGCGAAGGGCAAATTGGTGGATAAAGCCAGAAACTGACCCCCTGCCTGACGATCGCCTGCATCCTGTCAGGCGGTCGTCATGAGGCTCCGGAGGCACTGCGCCACCTGACGTACAGGGCCTTATTTCCCGCTTTTGTCCGGCTGCGCTGGCGTCGTCGCCATCTGGCCTTGATTTTGCGTCGGGTGATCCTGACGGAAGAGATCCCACGCCTCAATGATGCGCCCGTCGGGAAGGTGGCACAAAGCGTGCACGCCTTTCTCGTCCCGGACCATCTGCAACCCGCCGCCTTTTTGAATGCAGTAAGTTGATGCCGGATTGCTCATACCGGTGCGCGCATTTGAGAGTAAAAAATCCTCATGGGAGCACGCGGCGAGAAGCGGCGCCGCCAGGGCAACGCCGATTATCGCGGTGCGCCTGAACGTAAAAACCTTATCGCGCTGGAGCCTGGTGGGTGAAAAACCGGACATATTTCTCCTCAACTTCCAGCTCTTTCAGCGCTTCCGCGAATTTTTTGAAATGTGGCATTTGCAGATGCGCGTCAAACGCGGCACGGTCTTTGTAGGTTTCGTGCAGAACAATCGCGGATTTATCGTCATTATCCGTCAGAACATCAAACCCGAGACAGCCTTCCTCATCACCCAGGGAATGGCGGCTGTCAAAGAGGCAGAGTTCAAAAAACGCGTCAAAGGAGTCTGGCGCGACGGAAAATTCAGCGAGTACGATGAAAGGTTTTGACACTATCATTTCCTTAAGTTTTCGATAGTTGATTTAGAACTGGAGTTCTGCCAAGAGTAAAGCCTCGATTTACGGGAGAGGCTGGTTTCAACCAGCGCCGAAGGAGCAACCGCCCCGGAAACTCTCAGGCAAAAGGACCGGAATCGTTTTACTTCTGGAAAGAGGCGTCTTCAAGGCGTCCGCCGAAGGGATAGCGATCTCAGGCGAACCGACAGAAGGGGCAAAGATTTCAACCTCTCCCAGGAGGCGTTCGTCTTTGTCCCAAACATTGTACCGCACAGCTCTCCACGCCCTCCATCTCCGTCTCGGCGCAAAAATGGTGCCTTTCGCCGGGTATGACATGCCGCTTTATTATAAAGCGGGGTTGATGGCAGAGCACCTCCATACACGCCGCGCGGCCGGATTATTTGATGTGTCCCATATGGGCCAGATCGAAATCACCGTGCGTGAAGGCGGGTTTGCAGCCCTTGCCGCCGCGCTTGAAAAAATCATTCCCATTGATATCGCGGGCCTTCAGGATGGCCGACAGCGTTACGGCTTTTTCACCCTGCCAAATGGGGGGCTTCTTGATGATCTAATGGTGGCGCGACGTGGCGAGGCCATCTTTATGGTCGTCAATGCGAGCCGTCAGGAAAAGGACCTCGCGCATCTTCGGGCGCATCTTGAGGATGATATCGTCGTCACTCCTCTCGAAAATCGTGCGCTCCTCGCTTTGCAGGGGCCTCTATCCGCGGAGATCATGGGCGCGCTTTGTCCGCCGAGCCGTGACATGCGGTTTATGGACGTCATCGATACCAAGATTGACGGCGTCGCCTGTATCCTCGCCCGGTCAGGTTACACGGGTGAGGACGGGTTTGAGCTGAGCCTCCCCGCCGCCGACGCCGTCTCTATCGCGGAGAAAATCCTGTCCGATCCGCGTGTCCTTCCGATCGGTCTGGGTGCGCGCGACAGCTTACGGCTTGAGGCCGGGCTGTGCCTTTACGGGCAGGATATTGATGAAAACACCACTCCCATCGAAGCCTCCCTGCAATGGGCGATCCCGAAATGCCGTCGCGCGGGTGGTGCGCGGGCAGGGGGCTTTCCCGGCGATGATGTGATCCTGAACGAACTGGCGGAGGGGCCTGCGCAATGTCGTGTCGGCTTCGCGGCAACGGGACGCGCACCGATCCGCGCCGGGGAGGTACTCTATGCGGACCCGGAAGCAGAAACCCCGATCGGCAAAGTGACATCCGGCGCCTTCGGGCCGTCATTTAACGGGCCGGTTGCCATGGGCTATGTGACGCCGGCTTTCAGCAAAACAGGGCAAGTGATCTACGCGGCCCTCCGCGGGAAGGTGACGGACGTCCATATTGTCGGCGTGAATTTTGTCCCCCCCGGTTACAAGCGTTCATGAGTGGAGAATGCCGAATATGATGGTTTTTTACGCCCCGTCCCATGAGTGGGTTCGTCTGGATGGTGATGTTGCGACGGTGGGTATCACCCGTCACGCCGCGGACGAATTGGGAGAGCTTGTCTTCGTTGAAGCCAAGGATGCCGGGACCGCACTTGCCCAGGGCGACGCGGCGGCTGTCGTTGAGTCCGTCAAGGCGGCTTCCGATATTTATGCGCCGGTCGCGGGTGAGATCACCGGGTTCAATGAACAACTCTCCGACTCCCCGCATCTGGTCAATGAAGATCCTGAGGGGGCCGGGTGGATCTTCACGCTGAGGGTCACGGACCGCACGCAATTGGACGGCTTGCTGGATGCAACCGCCTATAAAGCCTCTCTTTAATCCAGTCTGCCGGTCAGGCGGTTACGTCGGCCCGGCATTATGATCCTGCCTGCAAGGAGTTCTGTTTCCGTGTCGCAACGCGATCCCCTTTGGCCTGCGTCTGCGGCCGCGCCCTTTATCGACCGCCATGTCGGACCGCGCTCGCGCGACATTGACGCCATGTTGCAAACGCTCGGCCTCGACAGTCTGGATGCGCTGATTGACGCCACGATACCGGCTGAAATCCTCGATCGCGACGGGCCGGACCCATCAGCGCGCCGCATTGGCGACGCACTTTCTGAAGCGGAAGCATTGACGAGATTGCGGGAGATGGCCCAGCAGAATATCGTCATGCGCTCCATGATCGGGCAGGGATATTACGATACCCTTATGCCTGCGGTGATCCAGCGCAATATCTTTGAAAATCCGGCCTGGTACACCGCCTATACCCCCTATCAGCCTGAGATCAGCCAAGGCCGCCTTGAGGCGCTCATTACTTTTCAGACTCTGGTCAAAGATCTGACCGGGCTTGATATCGCCAACGCTTCTTTATTGGATGAGGCCACGGCCTGCGCGGAAGCGATGACAATGTCGCATCGTGTCTCCCGCGTGGAAGGCGATGTTTTTTTCGTCGATGCGGACACGCACCCGCAAATTATCGCCGTCCTGGAAACGCACGCTGCACCGCTGGGCTGGCAGATCCTTGTCGGCAAGCCGGAGGACGCCGCCTCGCGCGACGATATTTTCGGCGTTCTGCTTTCCTACCCCGGAAGCTCCGGCGCGGTGCGGAATGATCGGGAGTTGATCGCGCACCTGCGCGGTCGTGACGTCATCATCACCATGACGACAGATCCGCTGGCGCTGCTTCTGCTCAAACCCCCCGGTGAGATGGGGGCGGATATCGCTGTCGGTTCCATGCAGCGTTACGGCGTGCCGATGGGTTTCGGCGGCCCTCACGCGGCTTTCATGGCTGTCAGGGAAAGCTTCAAGCGGCATATGCCCGGGCGACTGATCGGTGTCTCCCGCGATTCAGCGGGTCGCGCTGCTTATCGTTTGGCCCTGCAAACGCGTGAGCAACATATCAGGCGGGAAAAAGCGACCTCGAATATCTGCACCGCGCAGGTTCTGCTCGCGGTGATCGCGGCAATGTATGCGGTCCATCACGGCCCGGAAGGCCTGCGCGCCATCGCGCAACGTGTGCACCGCCTGGCGTCAATCCTGGCAGCGGGGCTGCGTAAACTGGGCGTCCCGCCTGTTTCGGATGATTTTTTCGACACCCTCACCGTCTTCGTCGGTGACGAGGCTGAAGTGATCCTGAAGCGCGCTGAAGCGGAAGGCATTAATCTGCGGGATGCTGGCGGTGGCAAAATCGGCATTTCCTGCGATGAGGTGACGTCCGCGGAGGATATCAGGACTCTATGGCAGGTTTTTGCGCCGGGTGCGGATATTGAAGCGCTGGAGGACGGAATTACCCTGCCGCAAGCGTGTTTCCCCGCGGCTTTGCAGCGGGACGGGGCGCTCCTGACGCATCCGGTCTTTCATCAATATCGATCCGAGACGGAGATGATGCGCTATCTGCGCCGCCTTGCGGATCGTGACCTCGCGCTTGACCGGACGATGATCCCGCTGGGCTCCTGCACCATGAAGCTCAATGCGGCGACAGAAATGATGCCGGTCTCCTGGCCCGAATTTGCCGCCATTCACCCTTACGCGCCCGCGCATCAGGTGAAGGGATATCACACGCTTTTTGCATATCTGGAGCAGGCGCTCTGCCGTGTGACGGGCTATGACGCTGTGTCACTCCAGCCAAATTCCGGGGCGCAGGGGGAATATGCAGGGTTGTTGGCCATCCGGGCCTACCATCAGGCGCAGGGGGAGGCGCAGCGCGATATCTGTCTGATCCCGGCTTCGGCGCATGGTACGAACCCGGCTTCAGCCCATCTGGCGGGGATGCGTGTCGTCGTCGTGGCCTGCGATGCGCAGGGCAATGTCGATCTCGAAGACCTCAAAGCGAAACTCGCTGCTCACAAAAACGCCGTGGCAGCGATGATGATCACCTACCCCTCAACCCATGGCGTGTTTGAGGATCACATCGTGGCCTTGTGCCGTCTGGTGCACGCGGAAGGGGGGCAGATCTATCTGGATGGCGCCAATATGAACGCCCAGCTCGGGCTTGCCTATCCGGGTCTGTTCGGCGCGGATGTCTCGCATCTCAACCTGCATAAAACATTCTGCATCCCGCATGGGGGTGGGGGGCCGGGTATGGGCCCGATCGGCGTCAAAGCGCATCTTGCACCTTTCCTGCCCGGTCAGCCTGAAAAAGGCGGTGCGCACGCCGTGTCGGCGGCCATGTATGGCTCTGCGTCCATTCTGCCGATATCGGCTGCCTATCTCATGATGATGGGCGATGCCGGATTGCGGCGCGCGACGGAACTCGCCGTGCTGAATGCCAATTATATTGCGCATCGGCTTGAGCCACACTTCCCCGTCCTTTATCGCGGCCGTCAGGGTTATACAGCGCATGAGTGCATTATTGATCTGCGCCCGATCAAAGACGAAACCGGCGTCACAGTTGATGATATCGCGAAACGCCTGATTGATCACGGTTTCCATGCGCCGACCATCAGCTTCCCCGTGCCAGGCACATTCATGATTGAACCGACCGAGTCAGAGAGCCTCGCGGAGCTGGATCGCTTCTGCGATGCCATGATCGCCATACGCGCGGAAATCGCGGAAATCGCCAGGGGCGATATGGCGCTGATGGAGAGCCCGTTGCGTCACGCCCCCCACACATTAAACGACCTCACGGGCGATTGGCAGCGCGTCTACACGCGCGCGCAGGGATGTTGCCCGATGGGGGGAAGTAACGCGGATAAATATTTCCCGCCCGTCAATCGCATCGATAATGCCTGGGGAGACCGTAACCTCGTCTGCGCCTGTCCTGACCCTTCAGCTTATGAGGATGTCTCGGCCACGGATTGACGTCCGTGGACCCCATGTTACCCGCGTATCAGGATGTAATTGATGGTCATATCAATATCAAAATGGTCACCAACCATGTCCGGCGGAATCGGCGGGAGCTGCGCATGCATACTGAAAATACTCATGGCAGCGGCATCCAGCGCGTAGGAACCGGATTGCCCCGTCACGCGGACGGACTTCACCCGCCCCTGCCGATCCAGCACGACATGCAGGGAGGACTCCCCCTCCTCCCCGTTAGCCACGGCGTCGGCAGGGTAGAAGAGCCGGCTGCGGATCCAGCGTGAGAGCTCCTCCCCGTAATCTTCACTCACGCCACGGATTTTCCGCACGGAGAGATTGGGCGAGTTCACCGTCCCATTTTTGACGAGAGGCCCGTAAGACATATCGACCGGTCCGTGCGCGCCGCCATAGCGGCCCGTGCGTCGGCGGGGAGCGGGTGAGGCATCATTGTAATCCAGATTCGCCATGTTCTCGAAGGGGTTTCTGGATTTCGGCGCACTTTGGCGGCGCTGGGCGTGGCGCGGCGGAAGCGGCGGCGTCGGGTGCGGGGCGTCGGTCGGGATAGCGGCGTTTGTTGTGGCGGGGGCGGCCTCGTCACCCGCCTCATCAGGCGGCATCACCGGTGACATGGGTTGCGGTGTCGCGCTGCCTGATGTTTCGTCCCGCGCAACCTCATCCTGAAGGTCTGCAGCGTTCCGCGCGGGCTTGCCGTGCGATGGCAGACCGGCTTTCTGCGCCCCCGCATCACTGTTATTTTGCGGCCCCTGCATCGTACCCTGCATGGGGGTGTCAAATGTCACCTCCACCTCATCCGGCAGATCGCCTTGCGCGTGCCCAAGGAAATCATGATGCCGCGATTGCCAGATAAGCAGGGTGACAAGACATAAATGCAGAATGATCGTGCTGAAAAACGGCCCTGAGAAAGAATTTTCCGGTGCGGCGCGCGGCGTCAGTTTTGTGCGGGTCGGGTGCAGGCGGGCGATGGCGGCGATGGGCGGCACATATTGCGCAAACCGGCTCTTGATCGTCGCCTTCAGCGGTGCCTCAACCTCTCGCGCTGATCGTTGTGCAAACAGGCGCGGCTCCACGCGGCGCGCCGCGTCCCCCTGACGCCCCTGGAGCTCCGAACGGATTTCGGTCGATTTAAAGTCCGGCGTGCGGTTCAGCGGAGCACCTGCGTCATAAAAATCAGAACAGGGCCAGCGCGCTTATTGCCGCGACCGGCCATGGGTCAATATGGCGTCACCGCCCGTTTTTAAAAACCCTTCGACGCGTGATCTGAAACGTTACCGGCGCTGTGCCTGCCTTGATCGGCGCGAGGCTGATTTCAGTAGGCGTCAAGGAAAGTCGTCAAAAATGTGTTGAAGGTTTTGGGATCCTCGGCATGAAGCCAGTGACCGACCTTCCTCATCGTTTCAAGCCGGTGATTGGGGAAAAGTTTTTTCATGACATCGAAATGCTTTTCCGAGATGTAGGGCGAATTCTCACCCCGGATGAAAAGCACGGGCCCGTCATAAACATGTCCCTCCGGCACGTAGGGCCAGTTTTCAATGTTCGCGATGGATTCGGCAATATCCTGCAACCCCATCGTCCAACCCGGGTCATCGCCCAGACGGATATTCTGCAGAAGCAGATCCCGCACCTGCTGCGATTCAACGACGGTGCTTAAAAGATTGTTCGCACCCGCCCGATCCAGACGTTTGGGGAATTTGAGCTGAAGCAGGTCAAGCGCCAACTTGCCCTGACCATGTCCTGTCCGTGCCGGTGCCATATCACCAATCACGAGGGAGGAAACAAGTTCCGGGTGTTCAAGGGCGAGCAGCATCGCCACTTTACCCCCCATTGAATGTCCCATGATGGCGGCCGGTGTCGCGTGATGGGCAATCATTGTCTCTGCCACATCCTGCGTCATAGCGGGGTAATCCCCCGGGCCATGCGGACTGTCACCGTGATTGCGTAAATCGATGGCGAGCGTGCGTCTCTTTTCAGCGATGCGGCGCTGGAAAAACCCTAAATTGCGCGCGCGACCATAAAGGCCGTGCAGAAAAACCACGGGCGGGCGTGAATTTTCGACTTCTGGCTTGCGTTCTATCACGTTTAACAACACGGTCGGTCTGAACTCCGGATCTCCAGCCACCTGGCATCGTCCTTTCCCAGGACGTTGAGGATAAGTAGTACTGCGTCAGGCGGGGCAGTTCAACGCCCAAGCGCGCCAGAGGACAAACTTCCATGTCGCTTAATGATCATCGCACAAAACCCGCCTCCCAACGCTTCCTTGCGCCGCTTCACCTGCGCGCGCTCGTGCGACGTCATGAGGTCTGGCTGGTTGCACTCGCCGTGTCGGTTGGGGCGCTGGCGGGTTTATGCGTGTGGCTGATGACGCTGACAACGCGCCTTGCCCATAAAATTCTCTTCAATATCTCGGGAAGTGGGCGCTTATCGGGCGTCGAGCATATGACGTGGTGGCGTGTTCTGATCATCCCCGCCCTCGGTGGATTGGTTCTGGGGCTGTATAATTTGCGCCGACATCACAGACGGGGCGCGCAACCTGTTGATCCGATTGAAGCCAACGCGCTCCATGGTGGGCGTATGTCCGTGCGGGATAGCGGCGTCGTCGCGTTTCAGACGTTTCTCTCCAATGGGTGTGGGGCCTCTTTGGGTCTCGAAGCTGGTTTTACGCAGCTCGCCGCCGCATTCGGCTCCCGGATCGGCGCGGCCTTCCGTGTGCGGAAGGAGGATCTGCGCATTCTCGTCGGATGTGGGGCCGGTGCGGCGATCGGTGCGGCATTCAATGCCCCGATGGCAGGCTCATTTTATGCCTTTGAATTGATTCTCGGCAGTTACTCCCTCGCCAATGTCGCGCCCGTCGTTGTCGCAACGCTCTCTGCGATCGGCATGACGCATTTCCTCGGTTGCGAGACGCGACTACTCACTTTCCCGGCTTTCGAAGGATTTGAATGGCAGGATGTGCCACCCGTCATCGCATTGGCCATCATCTGCGCCCTTCTCGGGATCGTGATCATGAAAGGCGTCGCGCAGGCGGAAATGGTTTTTCAGAAATATGTTTCCAAGTCATGGCTTCGGCCCATGATGGGGGGCATCGTCGTCGGCTGCCTCGCTCTTTACACACCGACAGTCCTCTCAGGCGGACATGCGGCGATGGGGTTGGTTTATGATGGCCGATTTACCCTGCTCGTTGCGGCAAGCTTTCTGCTCGTCAAAATCATTGCATCCTGCGTGTCTATCGGCGCGGGATTTCGCGGTGGCCTGTTTTTTGCGTCACTTTATATCGGGGTTCTGACAGGGGATATTTTCCACGCTGTTTTGCGCCTGATGGGGGTAACCCATTTTTCCCCGCAACTCGCGATGACGGTCGGGATGGCCGCCATGGCCACCGCCATTATCGGCAGCCCGATGGCCATGGTGTGTCTCGCGCTTGAAATGACCGGGGATTTCGCGCTCGCTATCGGTGTCCTGCTGGCGAATATGATGGCGATGCTGACAGTGCGGCGCCTCTTCGGCTATTCCTTCGCGACATGGCGCTTTCATTTGCGTGGCGAGACGATTCGCTCCGCCCTTGATGTCAGCTGGATGCGCCGCCTCAATGTCAAAAGCATGATGCGGGCGCCGGATGCCGTCATGTCGTGCGATACGTCCATCTGTCAGGCCAGATCCTCGGTTCCACTCGGCGCTGCGCGCGGTGTCGTGGTGGTGGATGCGGCGCAGAATTATGTCGGCATCGTGCAACTCAGTGACCTTCATAATGATGTGCATGCGGCTGATGAAAAGATCGCGTCGCTGTCCATGCTGCATCATCACTTCCTCACGCCATCCATGAATATTCAGGAAGCCGTCCATATCTTCACCCTGGCGGAAGCGGACGCGCTCGCCGTCGTCGAATCATGCACTGATCGCAGATTGCTCGGTGTATTGACGGAGAAATACGCGTTGCGCCGTTACGCGGAGGAACTGGACCGCAATCGACGGGAATGGGCAGGCGAGGCGCGGCTTCGGCATGATGGCCCGCATGGCGCGTAGCGGAATGAGGCGATCCGGTTCTTCCGCCTACATCGGGGCTTGAATCCGGCTTTGCAAGGCCGTGTTTTATTACCATGCTGTTGAAAAAAACGCCTGACTCTTCCCGATACGGTCCCGCAGCGATTGACATGCTGCAACTTCATGGCTAGCAACCGCGTCACCAAGGCAGCTCATATGACAAGGGGGTGCGGCGGTATGGAATTATTGAAAGAAGATGGCGCTGATAAACCCTCCCAATCACGAGGGGGACCGGCGGCAAGCTTTGATCAAAGGCTGGCTCAGGCCGAGTCGCGCCTGGGTCCGGACCCGTCTATGCGGGATGAGGCCGACGCGGCATCGGGCGAGAATGCGGGAAAGGGCGACATGTCCCTTTTCGGCTTTGCTGCGCGTATCGGGACCGAAATGGTTGCCGCGCTCGTCGTGGGTGGCCTGATCGGTTACGGGCTTGATCGTTTATTGGGATTCCGTGCCTTGTTCCTCGTCATTTTCGCCCTTGCCGGTGGAGCTGCCGGCACGTTAAACGTTCTGCGCGCCGTCAAGCAGGTGAATATCTGAGGGGCAGGTGCAGGGCGGTCATCAGTTTTACAGCCACCGTGACCGGTGGCTGAGGTAGAAGCGGGAGAGGCAGTTTGGCCGCCGAGAGAACGATCGACGCACTCAGTCAGTTCGAGCTTTATCCGGTGCTCGGACAGGTGGGTGCGGCACTTCAGATCAGCCAATCCCCTGTTTTTATGGCCATTGCCGTCCTGATTGTGCTGGCGCTGCTTTATGCAGGCATGCGCCCCGCCGCCGTCGTGCCGGGGCGACTCCAGGCCGCGGCCGAAATTGGCTATGAGTTCATCCATAATCTCGCTGTTGAGACGATCGGGCCGAAAGGGACAACATTCTTCCCCTTCGTCTTCGCGATCTTTTTCTTCATTCTGGCGGGTAATTATCTCGGCCTGCTGCCTTACTCATTTACCTTCACCAGTCACATCGTCATCACGGTGGCGCTGGCGCTGATGGTGTTTGCTGTCTCCATTCTGGCCTCACTCAGATATCAGGGTTTCGGGTTTTTCACGCATTTCATGCCGGAAGGCGCGCCGAAATTGCTGGCGCCATTGCTGATCCCGATTGAGATCATTTCATTCCTGTCGCGCCCGGTCAGTCTTTCCATCCGGCTTTTTGCCAATATGATGGCAGGCCACGTGCTGCTTGAGGTGTTTGCCGGTTTCACCATCATGCTGGCCGGGGTCGGGATTTTCGGCCCCGTGCTCGCCGTCGCGCCCGTCGCGATCAACATCGCCCTGATGGGTCTGGAATTGCTGGTGGGTTTGTTGCAGGCTTATGTCTTCGCCATTCTCACCTGCATTTATCTGCGTGAGGCCGTGACACATTAATGTCGCCGCCTCGATATCTCTTGTTTGTTTGATAAGGAAGTAACTTCATGGACGTCTCAGCTGCTCGTGAAATCGGTGCCGGTATTGCTGTCATCGCCCTTGCCGGTGTCGGTATCGGGCTCGGTAATATCTTCTCGACCCTCGTAAGCTCAATTGCGCGTAACCCGGCGTCGCGCCAGCATGTTTTCGGGCTTGGTATGCTCGGCTTCGCTCTGACGGAAGCTGTGGCGCTCTTCGCGCTTCTGATCGCCTTCCTCATTCTGTTCGTCTGAGATCGGGTTATTTCGGCATGCCAAGGGCCATACGATCATCATCGACGCGTTTCGGGATACTGTCCCGTGCGCTGATTTTGACATTGGGCGTTTATCCCGCTTTCGCGCGGGCCGAAGGCATGCCCCAGCTTGATTTCAAAAACACGCTCCTGCTGGGCCAGGTCTTCTGGGGCGCGATCATCTTCATCGCTTTCTACCTCGTGCTCAGCCGTTCAGCTCTGCCGCGGGTGGAGCATGTTCTGACAGATCGTCGCCAGCGTATTGAGGGTGACCTTGAGACGGCACGCCATGCGCGGCGCGGTGCTGACCACGCGGTGGAAGAGCTACATCGCGTCCGGAAGGAAGCCGCCGCCCAGGCGCAGGAAAATATCGACCGCGTCCTCCGTGAAGCCCGTGAAGCCGCGGAATCTGAAAATCGCGCCATGGCCGAGCGCTTGAACCGTGAGATCGTGGAAGCTGAAAAACGCATCGCGGCGGAGCGCGAGGCGGCTATGGCCGCCCTGCCAGACGTCGCGACGTCAACGGCGGAGGCGATTATCGCCAAAATCCTGACGCCACCGCACGCAGCCACCACGCCATCCGGCCAGGCCATTCGGGAAGCTGTCGCGCAGGCGCTTCCGCGTCAATCAGATTGATCGGAGGGCACCATGCTTCACGACCAGAGATTTTATGTCGCTGTTGCCTTCGTGCTGTTCTTCGTCTTTTTTGGACGCAAGATCTGGCGGGTGGTGGCCTCGGGACTGGACAGCCGGGCCGCGCAGGTGCGGCGTGACCTCGATGAGGCGGGCGCTTTACGCCGAGAGGCCGAGAAGATGCTTGAGGATGCCACGCGTAGCCGTGAAGAAGCGATTGCCGACGCCAAAACACTGATCGAAAATTCCCGTCGTGAGGCCGCCATGATTGCCGATGCCGCCCAGCGCAAGGCGGAGCAGGTTCTTCAGCAGCGGGAGCGCCTCGCTCATGATCGCATCGCCGCTTCCCGCCGGGCCGCGATCCAGGACGTGAAGGAGGTGGCTTCCCAGGCTGCCGTCACGGCTGTGCGGTCCCTCATGAGTCAGGATGTTGCACGCAACGACTCGCTGGCCCAAAATCTGCTTGATCAGGGTCTCGATGCTTTACCGGATGCGCTGAACAGGCATGACGGGAAAACGGCGAAACGCCACTAACGCTTTCGGCGCGCCCAAGCGCTTCCGAACATGATCGGGATGAGGTAAGCTCCAGAAATGTCCCGCCCTCTCTCGATCGTCATCGCTGTTTTGAATGAGGCCCGCAATGTGGGGCCGGTTTGTGCCGAACTGTCAAAAATGGCGGCGTCATTCCCTGAGCATGAAGTCATTTTCGTCAATGATGGCAGCACGGATGATACATTGGCGTCGCTGCGTGCGGCGCGGGCGGCGGGGCTGACGCAGATGCGGATTATCAGTCATGACCGGCGTCTCGGCAAATCCGCGGCGCTCCGCACCGGCATAGAGGCGGCGCAGGGACAGTGGATCGCCACAATGGATGGTGACGGACAGGATGATCCGGCAACCATCATCGCGATGTATCGCGCCGCCACGCACGCTATGGAGGCGGAGGCTGAAGCGCCGATTGTCGTCGGTGTGCGGCGCAAGCGACGTGACGGGCTCTCTCGACGCCTGGCCACGCGCATTGCAAACGGTCTACGGCAGAAACTCCTGAAAGATGGCTGCCCGGATACAGGGGCGCCCATGAAGCTTTTTCGTCGGGACATGTTTCTGCGCCTGCCGCAATTTGAGGGGCTGCATCGGTTTTTACCCGCCTTGTTCGGCACTTACGGTGCAAAGCTGATCTGTATCGAAACGCAACATCGGCCCCGTCTGCACGGTAGTTCAAAATACACTAATTTCGGCCGCGCCTGCGTGGGGCTTCGCGACATGATGGGTGTTGCCTGGCTTCAAAACCGCACGCGCCTGCCGCGCCAGCTTACGGAAGAATAGCGGTTTGGCGCGCTTAGACTGGCGCCATTACAGCGCCATCGCCCTCCTGACGTTTCTGATCTTTCTGCCGGGGCGCATGACCCTGCCGCCCCTTGATCGGGACGAGCCCCGCTATATGGAAGCCTCCGCGCAGATGTTGGAGACGGGGAATTTCATCGATGTGAAATTTCTGGATCAAAAGCGCTATCTGCAACCCGCCGGTATTTACTGGCTGGAGGCGGAGGCGGAGGCGATCTTTGGTGGCCCGTCCGCGCGCCATGTCGCGTGGCCTTATCGCATCCCCAGTCTGATCGCCGTCACAAGTGCCGTCACATTGACGGCTTGGCTCGGGAGCCTGCTTTTCGGTGCGATGACGGGTTTGCTGGCGGCGGCCTTCCTCGCTGTCTCAACGCTTATGACGGCGGAAGGGCGGATGGCGACGATCGACACCGTCCTGCTCTTCGATATTCTTCTGGTTCAGGGCGCCCTGCTCAAAACCTATCTGTCCGCGCAGCAGGGGCGCGTTGCTCCCTTTAAATGGGCTTTGTTGTTCTGGCTCGCGCTGGGATGCGGGCTGATGTTGAAGGGGCCGGTCGTCCTCATCCCGTCTTTCGGCACGATTGGCGCTTTGTGGCTATGTGAGCGACGGCGGGAATGGTGGCGCGGGCTCCGCTTTAAATGTGGTTGGCTCATCGCGCTGGCGGTCGTTCTACCGTGGTGCATCGCGATCGGGTTCGTCAGTCATGGCGCGTTTTTCCGTGATGCGGTTGAGGTTAATTTTCTCGGCAAGATCGGCCAGGGTCAGCAGGCGCATGGTTTGCCGATGGGTTATCATCTCGCGGTGTTTCTGCTCGCTTTCTGGCCGGGCTCGTTTTTCGCCGTGCTGGCATTGCCGCAGATCTGGGCGCGACGTCATGAGATGGCTGTTCGATATCTGCTCTGCTGGATCATCCCGCACTGGCTCGTCTTTGAAATCATCGCGACAAAATTACCGCATTACGTCCTTCCCACTTATCCCGCGATCGCCATTCTGGCATCCGCCGGTATTATGGCATGGGCGCCCGCTGTGCCGCGTCACCTCGTCGGACGTTGGCTGACCCGGCTTTACGGCGCGCTGTGGTTGATCGTAGGGTTGGCTCTGGCCGTATCAGGCGGAGTGCTGATCTGGCGGGACCAGCATTTCGTCCATCCTCTCCTCATTTTCGGCTCCGTGCTTGCCTGCGTGACGTTGGGCGCGTCCGGCGTCGCATTGCTTCAGGCGCGGCGCCGCGTGGCGGCGATCTGGGCTGTTCTTTCCGCCGTGCTGATCCATCTCGGGTTGTTTCTGATCGTCATCCCGAAATTATCGACCATTCAACTCGCGCCTCACGCTGCGGCACTATTTAAAGCGCATCGGATATGTGGCGATCAGACGACGCTTTTATCACCTTCTTATTCCGAGCCTTCTCTCGCCTTCCTCGTCGGGACGCAGACGAAGCTCTTCGGTGTCAGTGCGGCGGCGACCTACATGGCGTGGCGTCCTCAATGCACTTTGGTCCTGATTGACGTCAAGGCAGAGGGTCGTTTCAAAGCCGTTCTGGGAGATCAGCAGGAAGATCTCGAATTATTAGGACGGGTCAGCGGTTTAAATTATTCCAACGGGCACAAACTCGACCTTGGGCTTTGGCGGCTTAAAGCCGCGCCCTGATTCTCACCCAAAATTTTAATTCAGTTGCCGATGCAAAGACGTGTTTACTCCAGGCGTTGCAATGAGGGGCTGCCTGACTAAAGGCCGCTCATCCATTTTGCCGCTGCTCGGGGATGAAAATGCACGTCGTACCGCGCATGATTTTGTTTATCGGGGTCGCGTTTCGGTTTGGCTTTCCCACCCCATCGGCTCTCGCGGCGCCGGAAGTCGCGCTTGAAAAAATGACCTGGCCGGAAATCGCCCGCGCCATTCAGAATGGCGACAAGACGGTGATCATCCCGATTGGCGGGACGGAGCAGAGCGGGCCTTTCATCGCGGTCGGTAAACATAATGTCCGCGCCGCGGCGCTCGCTTTACGGATCGCGCGGGGACTGGGCCATTGCCTGGTCGCGCCCGTCATCGCCTACGTGCCGGAAGGCGACACGTCGCCCCGCACATCTCATATGCGCTTCCCTGGGACGATCTCGATCCCACCCCGGATTTTCGAAGGGCTGCTCATGGGTGCGGCTGGAAGCCTGCGTGCGCAGGGCTTCCAACATATCGCCATTATCTCCGACCATGGTGGTTACCGCGCCTCTGTCGCGCGTGTGACGCAGCAACTCAACACGCGTTGGCGAAATGCAGCCCGCGTGATCGATATAACGCCCTATTACGATGTCCTGCAAAGCCGGTTCGCCCCATGGTTGCGGGAGAGGGGATTTGCGCAGGATATCGGCCAACACGCGGATTTGATGGATACGTCTCTCATGCTGGCGGTTGATCCTACGATGGTTCGGCTTGCGCTGATGAAGAAGTCTTTAAAGCCAGGGAAAGAAGACGGTGTGTATGGAGGTGATCCCCGGCCTAGCACCGCCGCGCTCGGCGCGGTTGGCACTTCCTTTCAGGTTGACGCGGCCATTGCCCGGCTGCGTCGAGAGTACAAATAATTGAAAGGATCATTGATGAGCTTACTGCATTTGAGATTCTTCTTTTCAATGGCCGTTGTCGCAGGGTCACCCTTCATTCTGTCCGCCCTTTCCTCCGCGCAGCCCAATGACGGGTCGGCAAAACGTCCCGCTTTTTCGCTCGAAAAAACGCCTGTCCCAAATGCGGCGCCGTTGCCGTCGGAGGAGGTAAAAACGATCCCGGGTATGCCGCCCGTTATAAACCCGAAAAATATTTATAGCGAAACGTCAGGCCCCGAGAAATTGTCGCCTGTTGTGGCGCATGATCTTAAACGGGTTTACGTCCCCAATCTGAGAGGGAATTCGGTTTCAGTCATTGATCAGGCGAGTTTTAAAGTCGTTGACAGCTTCAAAGTGGGCCGCAGCCCGCAACATGTTGTGCCATCCTGGGACCTCCGCCACTTATGGGTGACGAATAATGCCGAAGGCCGTGCGGATGGCAGCCTCACGTCGATTGACCCGGTGACGGGTCGGCCCGGCCCCTCTCTGCCCGTGGATGATCCGTATAATATGTATTTCACCCCGGACGGTAAATTCGCGATCACCGTCGCGGAGGCCCACCGTCGATTGGATTTCCGCGAGCCGCTTTCCATGGCGCTGATTGGCTCGGTATCGACTCCGGAATGCTCCGGCGTCAACCATGCCGGATTTTCCGGTGATGGGCGCTATGCCATTTTCACCTGTGAGTTTGGCGGCTATCTCGTCAAAGTGGATACTGTTAATCGCAAGGTGCTTGGCTATCTCAAATTGTCAAAAGGGGGTATGCCGCAGGATATCCAGACAGCGCCGGATGGTCACCGCTTCTATGTCGCGGACATGATGGCTGACGGTGTCTTCATTCTGAATGGCGATATATTCAAGGAGACGGGGTTTATCCCGACTGGTGTCGGGACACATGGGGAATATATCAGCCGGGACAGCAAATTGCTTTATGTCGCCAATCGCGGCTCCCACAAAATTCATGGGCCGAAGAACGGTCCGGGCAGTGTCTCCGTCATTGATCTCGCGACCGATAAGGTCATCAAAAACTGGCCGATCCCTGGCGGGGGCAGCCCGGATATGGGGAATGTCTCGGCGGATGGCCGTTACCTCTGGCTTTCCGGGCGTTTCGATGATGTGGTTTATGCCATTGACACGCAAACCGGTGCCGTCCGCAAAATCCCGGTGGGGCTGGAGCCCCATGGCCTGACCGTCTGGCCGCAACCGGGGCGTTATTCTCTGGGCCATACCGGCATTTTACGGTGAGGTCATCAACGGCGCTGGCGGGTGACACCCCACCGCGCCGCTTCAGGTGAGAGGAAAGCCGAGCGCCTGGAGCACGTCGTGCAGCTCCTTGCGTTTATTGACATAAGCGTGATCCGTCGCCTGACGGGCCGCGTGCGCTGTCCATCGACGGGGCGGGAGATTCTGCTCCTGCTGGAACGCGCTGGCGCGCGAGTCATAAGTGTCGATCAGCCCTGCCTCCGCCTGATGAACGTATTTTTCATGATGGAGCACGACGCTTTGCGGCAGGCGCGGCTTGATGCTGGCTGGATGGGCCGGGTCGGGCCAGCCGACACACATGCCGAAAGCGACGAAGCTCCGAGGCGGGAGTTCTAGGGCCTCCGCGACTTCCTTCACATGGCTGCGGATACCGCCAATATAGGTGATGCCCAGCCCGGCAGCCTCAAAGGCGATGGCGGCATTCTGCGCTGCGAGCGCGGCATCTATAACGGAGACGAGGAAAAAATCGAGATAATCGAGCACGATGTCCGGCTTGTCTTCCCGCTGCGCCGCGCGCTCAAGCCGTGAGAGATCCGCCACCCATGCGAGGAAGACAGGCGCCTTGCGCACGTGATCCTGATTGCCGGATAATCGCGCCATGAGGTCGCGCATTGCCGGATCTTGAATGGCAATGACCGACCATGCCTGCATGTTGGACGAAGTCGAGGCTGAGGAAGCTGCGGCAATCGCCCATTCCAGCACGCCCTCAGGCAGGGCGTCCGGCAGGAAGGCACGTACGGAGCGATGCGCCAACATTGTTTCAAGAGCATCGGAGAGTTTCGATGCGGCCTCAGGCCGCTTGGGCATATCGTCTTCTCGGTAGCGTTCTGCCCAGAGGGATTCCAGTTTTTGTGGCATTGTTTAACTCTTGATCACATATCGTAAGACATCAGGGCGTTCAGGTCCGTATCGATTTTCTCACGGCCTTTGAGGCCCGTCAGCTCAATCAGGACGGAAGCGCCGACCACCTCGGCCCCCACTTTTCTCAAAAGGGCGATGGAGGCTGCCAGCGTGCCGCCGGTCGCGAGCAGATCATCCAGCACGACCACACGTTGACCGGGGATGATGGCATCTTCCTGGATGTGAAGCTCGTCAGCGCCATATTCCAGCCCATATTGCAGTGAGATGGTTTTACCGGGGAGCTTGCCAGGCTTGCGCAACATGATGAAGCCGCAGCCCAGTCGCTGCGCAAGCGGCGCTGCTGTGAGGAAGCCGCGACTCTCGATTCCGGCGATGACATCCGGTTTGAAAGCGGCAACGGCGCGCGCCATGCGGGCTGTCGCGATCTGCCACGCATCGGCATGGCGGATCAGCGTCGAGATATCATAGAAAAGAATGCCTGGTTTCGGAAAGTCCGGTACGCCACGGATGAAATCTTTGAGGTTGATCTCCGGCTGGGGGTCGGCGTAGGCAGTATCCGTCATAAACGCGCTTTCAGAAGTCGAAAAAACCGGGCCTTATCCTGATGGTTTCCCCTCGATTTGTAAATGTCACACTGGTTTTTTCTGGGCGCGGGCAAGGGCGGCCAGCATCGTCGCGGCGCGAAAAGGCTTGCCCAGTCGGATAATGGCATCTCCCGCATCGAGGTTGCCCCCCTCAGTGAAGTCGCCTGAAACCAATATGGCAGGCAAATCCGGAAAGCTCTGGCGCATGTGGTCGATGAGGGCCAATCCGTCCATCTGGCCCTTGAGATGCAGGTCGGTCATGAGCAGACCGGGCACGATCTGCGCGCAGCTTTTCAGGGCGTCTTCAGCATTGGTGCATTGATGCACCGCATAGCCGTTCCGCGTCAGGAGCGTCTTGACCACAAGGGCGATAGAGGCGTCGTCCTCAACAAGCAGGACAATGATCGGACCCATGATCGCTTCAATCCACGCTGAGAATGTCGGGTGTCGAAAGCGACCGAGGTTTTCGCGCCGCGACGAGGCCCATGAGAATGGCGGCGATAAACATCAGCGCCACCATCGGCAGGGGGGATGCCGCCGGCAATGACCCGATCAGGAAGGAAGCCGCTGCGCCGAAAACATATTGAATCGTGCCTGCCAATGCGGAGGCGCTTCCCGCATGTTGATGATGGTTTTTGAGGGCCTGCACAATGATGTTGGGCGCGATGATCCCCGTCATGGACAGCGCCGTGATGAGCAGGGTGATGAAAGGTGGCAATGTCGTCGCGCGCAGCGTGCCCGCTTTTTCAGGGTAACGCACCGCGATCATCGCCACGATGAGCAGGAGCAATGTGCTGCATATGGTGACGGAGAGCGCCCAACCGAGAAGGCGCGTGCTGCGCACTTTCCCCACCAGCACGCTGTTGATCTGGGAAGCGCCGATCATGCACACGGCGCAGATGCCGAAAATCATGCCGTAATGCGCGGGGGAAAACCGGTAAAGATGCTGAAAGATGCCGGGTGCAGCCGTCAGATAAGCGAAAAACATGAAACCACTTAAACCATAAATCAAACTGCTGCATGAAAAGAGAGGTTCGCGAATGATGGCATGAAAGCGCTGCCACAAAGCCAGAATATGCACATTTTTGCGCCGCTCCAAAGGGAGTGTTTCCGGAAAAAGGAAAATCAGGATCACAGATGAGAGAACACCATATCCGGCGGATAGCCAGAAAACCGCGCGCCAACTGACCCACTCCAGCGCAAATCCGCCCAGCATCGGCGCGAGCACTGGCACAGTCCCCTGAATAAGGATGAGGCGGGACATTAATCGTGAGGCTGCGTCACCTGTCGCGAAATCACGCACGGCGGCGCTCGGGACGACGATACAGGATGATGCGGCGAGCGCGGCAAAAAACCGTGCGATCGCGAGAAGCGTCATCGTCGTCGCCCAGGCACAAGCCACGCTGCTGAGCGTATAAGCCACCATCCCCCAGAACATGACGGCCCGCCGCCCAAATCTGTCGGAAAGCGGCCCCATGATGATCTGGCCCATGGCCAGCCCGACCATCCAGGTGGATAAAGTCAGCCCGGCACTTCCAGATGGGGCGTGGAGGGACTGCTCAATTGCGGGGAAGGCGGGCAGATAGATATCTGTCGAGATGGGTCCGACAGCACAGATCATCCCTAAAAGGAACGCCACGCGTTCATAAATACGATGTCGATGCGCAATATCTTCCAGTTGCTGACCTCTCCGGATTGAGGAGAGGCGCGCACCTGCAGCATTGCGTGCGCCTGTAAGTAACATGGAACGCTCCGAAGGACTTAGAAAACGGCGCTTGATCTGTTTTTATGGTTGGACAGGTGATGAACGAAAACGGTTGAAAACTGGGTGGCATCGATATGAATCAAATAAAACGCAATCCGCTGAACGCCTGATGCAGGAGGCGCCTGCACACCAGCGCCGCGTGGCCCTGGCGGGGCAGGAAGAGCCACGCGCTCCTAAGACAAAGTCCATCCTGGCTGGGTGGTTCAATTCAAAATTTTTCCTGACGGTGGCGCATGATGAGAATGCCGAGCATCATGGAGAGGGCGAAAAGGAGCACCCCGACGGTAATCTGACTGCCCTGTCCGAGATGGGAGCCGCTTCCGATCAGGACGAAAACGAGGTTCTGCGGGAGGGAGCCGAGTAATGTTCCGGCGATGAAGGCGGAGACACCGATGTCGTAATATCCGGCACCCAGGGCGACGAGCAGGGCGGACCCGACCGGCATGAGGCGAAGCATCAGAATGGTGCGGAAGGGTGCATTCCTGGCAACATGCCCGAAGGACGCCATTTTTTTCTGCCATAAGCGTGTTGGCGGGGCTGCCTGCCCGGCGTGATCTCGTCTCTGCCGCATGATTTTTGCGAGGTAAAAATCAATAAGATTACCGAGTAAGGTGGCCGCCATGGCAAGGCCCAAACCCATCACAACCCCGAAAATCAGCCCCGCCACGGCGCATAAAGCCTGACGCGGCATCCCGAACGCCGCATAAAAAATGCCAAGAAGACAGAAAATGACGGGTGCCCACGGGGAATGCTGCCACGAAGCGACCACGCGCGTAAAATTGGCGGCGACGGGGACATAACGGGCAACGGCCATGATACCGGCCAGAATAATGACAATGAGACAGGTGCGAAGCAGCTTCCCCATGCTGCCACGTTTAAGGGGAGTCTGCTCCATGCGCCATTATTCTCCGCGATTTCAGAAGGCTGCTTTCAGGAGCCACAAGGTAAAGGGCTCGATTTCCGCCTTCTTCTATCAAGCTTGCCGAAAGTTTCAAACGAGTCGTCTTCAATAGAGATGGTCTAATCGACTTTCGGTGCGCGTTTCAGGACGTCGATCACACCCTCACCATGGAGAAATAACTGCCGTTCCGCCTCGCGCCGTCGGGTTAATTCACGCAATGTGACGCCGCCAGCATGGATCCAGAGGAGGAACTGATTGGCAGCGCTCTGGTAATCGCCCTCATTCAATCTCCGCAGAAGCGTCGAACTGGAGAAAGCGTTGGCCCCGACATTATAAATGAAGGATGTGAGGGCCGCATATTGCGCCGGGCTGAGCGCCACGCGCGTCATTGCCTCGATTTTCTGCTCAATATCGATGATCATTCTCGTGAGCATAAGATCGGCCTGCACCTGTGTGATGGCCGGACTGTCCTCCCGAACGGGCGCGCCGTCGGGCAGGCAGGTGCTGCCATAGCCGATCGTCCACGTGCCGGACAGGCATTGATAGGGGGTTAAGTTACAGCTCTCAAAATGCGCAATGAGTCTGAAAGCAAGCGTTGTCATATCATCCATTGTTTTTTTCTTTATGATGAAGGCTGAAATATCTGGACCTGCCGCGCGCGCTCTATTCACTCGAAAGGCCGGAAGAATAAGCAAGTCGAAACGTCAGGTGGCGACGCCGCGTCAGAAATGAAATTTCGGGGGAAGGAATGGAAAAGACTGCGTCCCGACAAGCGGGTTAAAATCGTCATCTTCAGGACTGAGTTCTTGATTATAAAACATCCATCTCCGTGATTCAATTGCGTGACGGGCCGTCTCAGAAAGGTCTCACCGTGCGGGAATGGCGCGCAAAGCGACGCCATCCCGGACGTTTCTTCATCTCTGTCATGTCTCAGTCGGGGCTGGGGGGCATTTTTTGCGCGCGCCAATCGGCTGGCCGCAGCGCAATCGATCCGCCAATCGGGGACGCATCGGAAAAATTGTGAGGAATCGTGACTGTGTCCGCGCCACGGGTGCAAGCGGCCCCGATAGGCGCGACAACTTCCAGATAAGAGGCTGGTGCCGGGTGAGGGATTTGAACCCCCGGCCTTCGGTTTACAAAACCGCTGCACTACCACTGTGCTAACCCGGCATCAGCAGGCCCTTTTGCGGTTAAACGGGATAATTCGTCAAGCGTAAAATCGGTTGAGACCGTTAAGAATGCCCGGGTTGACGGGAGGGCATGATTGACCCCGCCCGCATCAGGGTGGCGTCACACGCGCGCAACGACCTTGTCCCGGCGCAACGCGGCGCCAGCAAGGTAAAGACTGCCACAAATCAGAACGCGCCCCGTCGCACCACCAAGCTTTTTCAAAGCGCCGAGAATATCCGGGCCGGGGAGCGCGACATGGCCCGAGGCCGCGACGATATCCGCCACGGAAATCGCGTCATATTGATCCGGCTCTATCACAGCGTGGACAGAGGTTGCGTAAGGGAGCAGGGGGCGGATGAACCCTTCAATATCCTTGCTGCTTTTCATGCCGATCAAAAGGTGAAGCGGACGATCCTGCCATTTCTGCAATGTCGGCAGAAGGGCGTGACTCGCATGGGGATTATGCCCCCCATCAAGCCAGATCTCCCAACCGGGCGGCACGTGGTTGAGGAGCGACCCACTTAATTTCTGTAACCTTCCGGGCCATTGCGTCTGCGTGATCGCCGCCCAGTCTGCATTTTGCATCCTGTCGTTGGCAGCGCTGCGCAAGGCGGCGATGGCGAGCGCGGCATTGCCATATTGATGCTGCCCGACCAGGCCAGGTGCGGGAAGGGTGAGGTCGCCATAAGGGTCCGTGTAGGCCATCCCGCCATCGGGAAGGACGCGATAAGTGACGTCCCGCCCGATCATCCATAAGGGTGCATTCACCTTCATGGCTTCGGCTTCAATGACGGAAGTCACTGCCGCATCCTGCGCCGCGCTGATGACCGGGCAATGCGGTTTGATGATCCCCGCTTTCTCCCGCGCGATCTCAGTGATGCTGTCCCCGAGGAACGATTGATGATCCAGCCCGATCGGGGTGATGACGCTCGCGAGGGGGGCGGATATGACATTTGTCGCGTCCAGTCGCCCGCCGAGACCCACTTCAATAATGGCGAGGTCCGCCGGTTGCCGGGCGAATAGAAGAAATCCCGCAGCCGTCAGAATTTCAAAAACCGTAATGGGCGCGTCCCCATTGATGGCTTCCACTTCTTCCAGCGTTGCGGCAAGCGCATCCTCCTGCACCAACGCCCCCGCCAGACGAAATCGCTCTGCGACGGAGACGAGGTGCGGACTGGTCATGACATGGACGCGCCATTGATGGGCTTCCGCAATGGTGCGGATGAAGGCGCATGTGCTGCCCTTACCGTTCGTTCCGGCCACATGGATCACAGGGGGGAGGGCACGCTCCGGATTTCCCAATCGGTGGAGCAGCGTCGTCAGGCGGTCCAGTGACAGGTCAATATATTTCGGGTAAGCTGCCTGAACGCGCGCAAGGATTTTGCCGACCGAACCCGAATATTCGCTGGCCAGCCTGGCAGGCTGGCCTTGCGTCGGGTGTAACGGCGTCATGATCGGCGTTTCAGTCATGAGCGATGGTGCGGTCCGGGGAAGCGCTTACGCCGCGCCGGTATCTGGGCGTTGCATCATGAGGCCGATAATGCGGTCGAGCGTCTCTTTCAACGTATCGCGCGGCGTGACCATATCCACCATGCCATGATCACGCAGATACTCGGATCTCTGGAATCCTTCCGGCAGTTTTTCCCGCACCGTATCCTGAATGACGCGCGGCCCGGTAAAAGCGATCAGCGCTTGAGGCTCCGCAATATGCACGTCACCCAGCATGGCGAAGGAGGCGGAGACGCCCCCGGTCGTCGGGTTTGTCAGCACAACGATATAAGGCAGCCCGGCATCTTTAAGCATCTGGACGCCGATCGTCGTGCGCGGCATCTGCATGAGGGATAACACCCCTTCCTGCATACGCGCACCGCCGGAGGCCGTGTAGATAATCAAAGCTGCTTTTTGCAGAATGGCGAGTTTGCAGGCGGCGATAAAAGCTTCACCCAGGGCGGAGCCCATTGTGCCAGCCATGAATTCATAGGCCATGACGGCGACGACCGCCGGATGCCCCCCGACCTGCCCATGCGCGACCACCAGCGACTCATCCAGATGCGTCTTTGTGCGCGCTTCTTTGAGCCTGTCCGTGTAGCGCTTCTGATCCTTGAAGCCGAGCGGATCAACCGCGACCTTCGGGAGTTCAATGCGCGTATAGGCGCCCTCGTCAAATGTCCATTTGAGACGATCCTTGGCGGCCGCCTTACCATGATGGCCGCAATGGGGACATACCTTCAGGAAACGGTCAAAATCCTTGACCAGAATCATCTGAGAGCAAGACTCGCACGTCGTCCACAGATTTTCCGGAACATCCCTCTGCAGAAGTCCCCTGATTTTAGGACGGACATATTCGGTAAGCCAGCTCATCTTCCCTCATTATCGTGTCAATGCGATGTCGCTTCCCTGAAGGGAAAAGCGCGACCTTTTCATGATGATGCGGATTGCGCATCGTTGCCCATCATATCGTTTCCAACCGGCAAAATCCATACCGGCCTCCCTTCATCCATGCGGGGCGTTCTGTCACGATGCTGCCGCAGCTTTTCAGATGACGAAATCCGTATCCGGGAAGCTTTGATCCATGGAGAGGGCCGGGTCGCTGGTATTTGGCTTACCGACCGGCCGCGCAGGGTTGCCCACGACTGTGACATGGGGTGCCACATCATTCAGAACGACCGAACCTGCTCCGATTTTAGCGCCTTCCCCCACGGAGATATTGCCGATCACCTTCGCGCCCGCGCCGATCAGAACACCGCGCGCGATTTTGGGGTGCCGATTGCCGGACGTCTTGCCCGTACCGCCAAGCGTGACATTCTGGAAAATGGAGACATCATCCGCGATGACGGCTGTCTCACCAATGACGATGCCCGTGCCATGGTCAAATATGACGCGCCGCCCAATGGTGGCTGCCGGGTGGATGTCAATGCCGAAGCGCTCTGACACCAGGCTTTGCAGATGTTGTGCCAGATGCTTGCGGTCATGCCGCCAAAGCCAGTTTGCCACCCGGTAAGCCTGAAGCGCGTGATAGCCTTTGAAAAAAAGGAAGGGCGTCACATAATCCGTACAGGCGGGGTCGCGCTCATAGACGGCCAGCATATCCGCGGCGGCATCCTCGGCAATGCGCGGCGTATCCTTGAGGCAGGCCATGATCAGGGACGATAATGCGGGCACGGAAAGGGCGCGGTCCGATAATTTTGTGCCTAAAAGGGCCGCCAGCGCCGCATCGAAGCTTCGATGTTCCGTGATCCCGGTCGTGAAAACGCCTTGAATCAGCGGGTCGCAACAGACATCGCTTTGGCGCAGCATGTCCTGCCAGATTTTTTTGAGGTCCAGCGCGTTCATAATAATCCCATTGTTCGGCGGATGAAACGTGCGCGTAAGGGGGTTGCTTTCTCAAAGCCCCGCATGCCGACGCGGCGTAAAATCTGCATGGCGGGGTGACGGCTGGCGAAAACTCTTTCCATGATATCGCAGGTGAGCAGCATCGCCATATTATCGGGGCGCGTCAGACGCTGATAAAGTTTCAACACATCATCACGGCCCGGATCCTGCCCCTTCTCAAAAGCGTTTACTAAAACTTCAGATAAGATCTTGATATCGCGAAAGCCCATATTCAAGCCCTGGCCCGCAATCGGATGCAGTCCATGGGCCGCATCGCCAATCAGCGCGAGGCGATGAGACACGTATTTCTGGGCATATTGCGCGGAAAGCGGGTAGAGCCAGCGCCGCCCGACAGGTGTCGCGGCACCGACATGCTTGTCCAGACGCGCATTGATTTCACGCTTGAACGTCTCATCGGGGAGCGCATGCAGATAATGCGCGCGCGCGGCGGGCGCGGCCCAGACGATGGCGGAGCGATGCGGTGCGGCGTCCGTGCTGATCAAGGGCAGTCGCGCAAAGGGTCCATCTGGCAGAAAGCGCTCCAGCGCGGTGCCATCATGCGCATTCTCATGCGCGATGATCGTGACAATACCATTTTGCTGATAGGCCAGACGCGTCAACGGGATGCCTGCCTGCTTCCGTAGCGGACTTTGCCGCCCTTCCGCCGCGACAACGAGCTGCGCCCGATATTGCGCACCGGAGGTAAGCGCGATTATGGCGCCATCATCGTCGAAAGTGAAACGCGCCTGGTCTGGCGCGGCGATGATCAGGTTCGGGCCTGCGTGATGACGGAGGGCGTCATGGAGGGCACGTCGCAAATCCATCGCCTCGACCATCCAGCCGAAACCCTGTAACTCGGCCTCATTATCAGGCAGGTCCTGCGCGCCGAAGATGAGTGACCGTGTGCCGATGCGCGTGAGGATGCGCGCGACATTCGGACGTGGCCCGGTTACATCCCGCCCGTCAATGACGGAAATTTCCTTTATGGGTTGCGCGCCGTTCGGGAGGTGCGACCAAACACCTGATTGCGCCAGAACCCGCCGTGACCCTTCCGAAAGCGCATAAGCCCGACCATCCAGATGCGGGCCGATCGCCGCTTCAAGCGGGGAACGTTCAATAATAAGGACACGCAGCCCGGCCCGGGCCAGGACGCACGCCAGGGTTGCGCCGACCGGGCCGGCGCCATTGATGCAAATATTGACAGTCTTCATCATCCTGCTTTCTCAACACGCCCTGCATGGCGCATTCAGCGTCAGAGGCGTCCATAAATCAAACCTTTAATGCAAGAAGAGGCTTGCCTTGCGCGTCGCCAAACTGGCACGAATTGGAAACGATCTGTGATGCGGGATTCGTAGCCCGTAAAAAAAACGTTGCGAAGGACGAACATCATGAAGCTGATCACGGCCATCATCAAGCCATTCAAGCTCGATGACGTGCGCAATGCACTCATTCCGCTCGGCGTGCAGGGTTTGACGGTTACGGAAGTCAAAGGTTTCGGGCGGCAGAAAGGACAGACAGAGATCTATCGCGGGGCGGAGTACCAGATCAGCTTTCTTCCCAAACTCAAGATCGAAATCGCCGTTGCGGATGAAATTGTTGATGACGTCGTGAAAGCCATCCAGACCAATGCCAGCACCGGGAAGATCGGTGATGGGAAGATCTTCATTTCCTCACTTGATAAGGTCGTCCGTATTCGGACGGGAGAAGAAGGGGTAAGCGCATTATGACACGATCCCGCCTGTTGACCCTTGCAGGCTGTTTAATGGTTCTGCCGGGCCATCTCTTTGCGGCAGATGCGGCAGGTGCGCCGCACATCGATACGGGTGACGCGGCCTGGATGCTGACGAGCACGGCGCTCGTCCTGCTCATGACCATTCCCGGTGTCAGCCTTTTTTATGCCGGAATGGTCCGCAAGAAAAACGTGCTGGCGACAGCGATTCAGTCTTTTACGATCTGCTGCATCGCGAGCGTCATCTGGATGGTGCTGGGCTATAGTTTCGCCTTTGGCACCGGCACGCCTTATTTCGGAGATTTCTCGCGTGCGATGCTGCGCGGCATCGCGGATCACTTCACGCAGGGGCAGGATGCGGCTTTCGTGATGGGAGCGGGCTCCGCCAATGCCACGACGATGACCATTCCGGAAAGCGTGTGGGTGATGTTCCAGATGACCTTCGCCGTCGTCACACCTGCCCTGATCGTCGGTGGGTTTGCGGAGCGTATGAAGTTCTCGGCGCTTTGCATTTTCACAATCCTATGGTCGCTGCTCGTCTATGCCCCGATCGCCCATTGGGTCTGGAGCCCGCTGGGATGGCTGGCCGGGCTGGGCGCGGTGGATTTCGCGGGTGGGACGGTCGTGCATATCAATTCCGGCGTGGCGGGTCTCGTTGCCGCTTTGGTGTTGGGGCGGCGGCGCAATCTCGGCCTTGATGATTTCTCACCTTATAATCTGACGTACGCGATTATCGGCGCGTCTCTGCTCTGGATCGGCTGGTTTGGCTTCAATGCCGGTTCCGCAGGTGGGGCGAATGGCCGCGCGGGGATGGCGATGCTGACAACGCAGGTTGCGTCCGCCGCCGGGGCGTTGGCCTGGATGATTGTCGAGTGGTTCCACGCAAAAAAACCGACCGCTCTGGGCATTATTTCAGGGGCGGTTGCCGGGCTGGTGGCCATTACCCCGGCGGCTGGCTTCGTCCTGCCGGGGGCGGCTCTGGTGATCGGATTCGTGGCCGGGATCGCCTGCTTCTGGAGTGCCGCTATCCTCAAACCGTGTCTCGGTTACGATGACAGTCTCGATGCTTTCGGGGTGCACGGGATGGGCGGCATTGTCGGTGCGCTTCTGACGGGTGTGTTTGCGTACGGGCCTTTATCGGCGACAGAGGCCAATCCTGCAGGGGTCACGGGCTCTCTGATGCAGTTGGGACGTCAGGCTGAGGCGTGCGGGGTGACGATCGTCTGGTGCGTCGTGGCGACCTATCTCATCCTTAAACTCATCGACTTCACCATCGGGCTGCGTGTCTCTCAGGACGCGGAACTTGAAGGACTGGATATGGTTCTACATGGAGAGCGGATCAACTGATCCGTATAGCCACGTCTCCGGAGGGATGGTTTGATGGATGGGAAAAAATTTTCAGGTGCTTTTCTGGCGGCTGCATTGATGGTGGTGGGCATGTCGGCGACGGCGGCCCATGCCATGACGGCGAAGGAGTGTTACAAATCCTTCCGCGCTGAACGCAAGGCGGGTGACCTCAAGGGGATGGAATATAAGGATTTCAAAGCGGCACGTTGCGGTGACGCAGCCCCCGCGGCGACATCAACCACCCCCGCGCAAACCGCGACGCCGAATACGGCGGCAAAGGCCCCCACTGTGCAGACACCGGCGCCCACCACGTCGACGCCGCCAATCGGCCCGACGACAGCGATTGCGGGGAGTGCGGTTTTCCCGTCGGCCGTGGCGTCGCAATATGCCAATCTCAAACCCGGCCGCGCGCGTATGCAGACCTGCCTTGACCAATATAGGGCGAACAAAGTGAGCAACGGAAATGGCGGTTTACGCTGGATCCAGAAGGGCGGCGGCTATTACTCGGAATGCAATAAACGCCTGAAGCAGTAAACGCTGGTAAGACTATGCCCGGCAGGCGCGCCCGCCGGGGCAGGAAGCGCTTTTAAGAAACGCTGAGGCGGCCTTGATCGGGCCGCCTTTTTCTTACCTTTCATCTGCGCGCATTTATCGTATGAAGACGGAAGATGTCTGAAAAGACACCCAGACATCGTGTCGGGTGATGAAATCGGCACCCAGCAGCATGTCGGCATCGTCATCAATATCCGACACTGTGATGACCGGTGCTTTCAGTGTCAGGGTGGGTTGCTCCGCCTCTGTTGCATCACTGGCGAATGACAGCGTGTTGAAACGGTGCCAGTAATAGCGGCGCGCATTGAGATCGACACCGCTCGTGATCCCGCCGCGATCTTTAGCAAGCATCTGATTGCTGACACCCACATGATTGGCGAAGCGTCGCGACAAGGTGATGGAGCGCGCACCGCTATCGATCAGCGCATTACCCATGACGCCATCAAGGATGAATACGACATTGAGGCGCAGGCCGCGCCGATGTGCCGCAAGTTTGATCCAGCGCGACCCATGAGGTGTCCCTGCCGACCCGAGAGGGGGGACAGGATCGCAACCACCCGCCACAGGCACATATTGCCAAAGGCGGAGGCGGTGGTGAGGGGCATCAAATTCCACAGCAAGACCCTGCATCATGTCCGCGCCAATGAGCCCGGAAAGCCCGTCAAGCGATTTGGGTAGATTGGGAAGAATGCTGAGTGGGAAAGACCACGCACCGTAATTAAGTTTGCCGAGGCGAAGGTCGGACGCAATGCGGTTGCGCACAGTCTCGCTGCGCCCGTCCGGACCGTGAATGACGGTGCGGCGGTGAGGATCGACCGGTAGATGCAAAGCATCGGCCGCCTTCGGGGTGATGAGACTTCCTTCGGAGCCGGTATCGATAATCATGTCCCGCTTTTGAAGCCCGATTTCGATGGGGATGTGCAGAAATAACGCATCATTGCTGAGCGGGACCGAACTCAGCAATGTCACCGCGCAGCCTGTCCGCGCATCAGCGTGGGGTACGGTCAGGAAGGTGACGAGGAGGGCCCAGATGGCGGGCTTGAAATGGCGCATCATGGCTTGCCCGCCCGGGGATGCGCGGACCAGACGCGCAGGAGATGCGCCTCATCCGCCTTCGTGTAGGTCTGGGTCGTTGAGAGGCTGGCATGGCCCAGTAATTCCTGGATCGCCCTTAAATCCGCACCGCTTTCCATCATATGCGTGGCGAAAGAGTGCCGCAAAGCATGTGGCGTCGCAGAGGCCGGAAGCCCCTTGGCCTGACGCCAAAGGCGCATGGTGCGCCGGGCGGTTGCGGGGTCAAGCCGGCCCCCTTTCTGCCCGATAAAAAGCGGGGCGTCCGGTTCCGCCGCCGGCCGTTGGCGCCGCCATGCCGCCAGTCTCTCCTGCACGATCGGGATTAAAGGCACGAGGCGCTGTTTATTTCCTTTGCCCGTGATGCGCAGCGGCCCGCCAGGTGCTGCGTCGATATCACCGACGGAAAGAGCCAAAGCTTCCCCGATGCGCAGACCGGCACCGTAAAGCAGGGTGTATAAAGCGATATCGCGTGCGACGAACGCATTGGCGGCGGTGAAACTCGCAATTTCCTCAGCGGCTTCCCGCGCGACAGGGCGGGCCAGGGGGCGTGGCAAAGGCTTGCGCGTTTTGGGTAATTTGAAGGCGGTCACTTGCGCGTTCTGAATGTCATAGCGCAGGGACAGAAAGCGGTAAAATGCACGCAGGGCCGAGATATGTCGGCTTCGGCTGCGCGCCGCACCGTCCGCGAGACGCTGACGCAACTCAGCTCCACGCGTTTGATGGGCGAGGAGTGCGCGCATGTCACCCGCGGTGAGATGGGCGAGATGCGTCTCGTTGAGTTTCTCTCCGAGATGCGCTTCAAAAAAAGCGAGGGACGTGGCGACGTCCTGATGATAGGCACGGATCGTATGCGGGCTGGCGCGCTTCTCATTTTCCAGCCAGGCCAACCAGGCACTGAGGAGGGTTTCTGCACTATGAGCCATGAAGTGACCTTGTTGAACAGAGTCTCAAAAATGATCGTGACGTGCTGCCATCCTAACTGAAATATCAACGCGGCGTCCGTTTAAAAATTTCAGTGCCATGACGAGGCGCCTCGCGTCACATTGAGAGAGGGCCGAAAGGTTGGTGGCAGGAAATTCTTCAAAATTCATCGGGGACGTGGCAGGGTCATATAATGCTTCTGACCGCCGCCACTTGATGAATATGTCCATGCCGGAAGAGGATATGAGACAATTGCAAAAGAGGCCGCGATCCATGCATTGCGCCCCATCCGTCCCGTCACCGATGCGAGAAACATCCGCGTGACGCTTGACGAGAAGCCTGTGAATGCGGCGCACGCCCGGTCGCCCCTCCCGGCAGCATCCTCCCGCGTCGATGTCCTCCTGCCGCGTCGGCTGCAATCGGTTCTGGCTTATACGACGCATGATCCTGACCTCGTGCCGGGTGATTTCGTCGCTGTGCCATTGGGGAAAAGGGAGGAAATCGGTTGCGTATGGGATGAAGCCGAGGTGGTTGCGGCGCGCCTCCCGGCTGATCTCGCTTTTCCACCGCCGAAACCTGTTGACCCGAGCCGGTTGAGGCCGGTCTTCCGCCGTATTGACGCGCCCGGCTTGCCGGAAACGCTGCGTTGCTTTGTCGATTGGGTGTCCGCCTACACACTCGCGCCCCAGGGCATGGTTCTCGCCATGGCGATGCGCGGATGGACACCGGCGCCACCGAAAGCTGTCAGGCTATGGCGTCTGGCATCGCCAGGTCACCCGCCGAAACTCACCGCGGCACGGCAGAAAGTGCTGGATGCCGCCGCAGCCAGGCCGATGAGCATCAAGGCTCTTGCCGAGAAAGCCGGCGTCAGCTCCGCCGTCATCTCGGCCTGCATCAAGCTCAATCTGTTGGAGGCCGCGCCCTCTGAACCCGCTTTCAGGGATGACGCGGATGACGTCCCGCGGCCGCCCACCCTTTCCGCATCTCAGGAGGTGATCGCGCGGGCCTTGCGGGATGCCGTGCAGAAGCAGCAATTCGAGGCCATCCTGCTGGAAGGGGTTACAGGCTCCGGCAAAACGGAAGTTTATCTCGAAGCCGTGCAGGAATGCCTTGCGCTCAAGCGGCAATCCCTCGTCCTCCTGCCGGAAATCGCACTTTCCACGCAATGGATCTCACGTTTTACCCGCCGCTTCGGCTTTGCCCCGCTTGTCTGGCACTCCTCCATGGGGGACGGGCATCGCCGCCGCGTCTGGCAGCATGTGCGCAACGGTGCGCCCTGCGTGGTTGTCGGGGCGCGCTCGGCACTTTTCCTGCCATTCACAGATCTCGGCCTGGTGATTGTCGATGAGGAGCATGAGCCGGCTTTCAAGCAGGAGGAAGGCGTGATTTATCACGGCCGGGACATGGCCGTGCTGCGCGCGCGTCAGGCCGCGGTGCCTGTCATGCTTGTCTCCGCGACGCCGAGCCTTGAGACCCTCGCCAATGTGCAGGCAGGCCGCTACCGCCACCTCGTCCTGCCGGACCGCCATGCTGGCGCCGCATTGCCGGACGTGCGCGCGCTCGATATGCGCCTTGCCCCGCCGTCACGCGGCCAGTTCCTCTCCCCCACGCTTCTCTCCGCCTGTCGTGAGACGTTGGCGCGCGGGGAGCAGGCCATGTTGTTTCTCAATCGACGCGGCTATGCGCCGCTCACTCTATGTCGGCAATGTGGTCACCGGATTGAATGTCCGAAATGCACGGCCTGGCTGGTGGAGCATCGCGCGCAACGCCGCATGGTGTGCCACCATTGCGAATATGCGATGCCAATACCAACGCAGTGCCCGTCCTGCGCGGCGACGGAAAGCCTCGTGCCGGTCGGGCCCGGGATAGAGCGCGTGACGGAGGAAGTGCAGCGCGAATTGGCCGGGGTGCGCATCCTTGTCATGTCCTCAGACAGTCTGGTCTCAGCGGAGGCGGCGCGCATCGCCGTGACGCAGATCGCGCGGCAGGAGGTTGACCTCATTATCGGGACGCAGCTCGTCGCGAAGGGGTGGCATTTTCCGCACCTCACTCTTGTGGGGGTGGTGGATGCGGATCTCGGATTGAATGGTGGGGACCTCCGCGCGGCGGAGCGTACGGTGCAGTTATTACAGCAGGTCGGCGGGCGCGCCGGGCGGGAGGCGCGACCGGGCACCGTGCTGTTGCAGACGTACCTGCCGGACCATCCCGCAATGAAGGCGCTTGTCTCACAGGATTTCCATCATTTCATGGCGCAGGAGGCCGCGAATCGTCGCCCCGGTTTCTGGCCGCCTTTTGGGCGTCTGGCCGCTTTGATCGTCAGTGCCGAGACGCCGGAATCCGCGGATGCGCTGGCACGCGCCTTGTCGGATGCGGCCCCGAAAGGCGAGGGACTCGAAGTGCTCGGCCCCGCCCCCGCCCCATTGACGAAGCTGCGCGGCAGGCACCGTCGACGACTTCTGTTAAGGACGCGGAAGGGGATTGCCGTGCAGCCTTTGCTGCGTCTGTGGCTACAGAAACTGCGCCTGAAAAGTGATCAGAAGATCGTGGTGGATATCGACCCGGTTTCGTTTTTCTGACGCGATTATGTCTTTTTACGGAAGGCCCGCGCGGCCAGCCCGACGACAGAGATAATTGTCAACGCACTCTGGGCATGTCCCCGGAAACGCCGTGGGCCGACCGTGCTGAGAAAAGTGAGCGCTCCAATCACCAACTCGCCATTCACCTTGAGCGGCAAGGCCGCTTTATGTTGCCTGACGGCCGGGATCGCCTCTCGATGATCGCGTGACGCTGGCATTTTAGATGGCGTCACCGTGCGGTGCCTGAACATGACTGAAATCCTTATCGCTCCATGTGATTCAAACTCGAAAGCTCTTGCCGGGTTTGCGTCACAATGGTGGGAGCTATGGCCTGAAGACGGCTCTGCCGGTCCGTCAGGATAAAGGGCGGGTTTGCCGATCGGAAAAATCACGCCGGTTGCCGGTCGCGACTTCAGCTTCAACCCGCCAAGCCCGGGAAAAACCGCTCCCTGATAGGCGAAACGCCATGATGAGGCGCGAGATGAGACAGATGCGCCGCATGCATCCGGTCGTTGCGTTACGCTGTCGCCAGCGTCTTGAGCGTATCACAGCGCACGCCATTGGGATGAGGATCGGTGGGCACCAATCAATGGTTCACCCTGTTTTGAGGCAGGGTCCAGCATTTCAGCTTTCTGATGTGCCTTGAGGGCGGCAGGACGGTCCCCCCTTTGCGACTCAATTGAGGAAAGCAGACGCCATGAGACGGAGTCCCGCGGGTCAAGCTGCAGGGCCATGCCAAGATCGGCAATCGCCCCGGATTCGTCCCGTCCCTGATGCCGAATCATGGCACGGAAACGCCATAAAAGAGCCTGGTCAGGTTGCAATGTGAGGGCGCTGCTCAGAGCGTGCTCGGCTTCCTGAAGGCGATTCTGTTTCTGAAGCGCCCGACCATGTCGCACAAGGATGTAAACAGCCGGCGTCAATTTTCCCAATCTGACGGCGTGAAGCTGGGCCAAAAGCGCGCGGGCTTCACTTTCCGAATGCGCCTGCTTCAAGGCTTGTTCAAGTTTTTCAAGGGTGGCGGGGCCTTGTTTGCCGGTCTCCGGCGTCACATGCGAGTCGGGCGCGCTTTTGACCGGATTTTTTGCGGCAGCGGCAGTCTGGCAGGCGCATAATATGAGCGCGGCCACAAAAACAAAACGGGCAAGCCTGGCCTGCCCGTCCGTCGACGTCCTGTAGAAATAAGGTGCGGTCAGAAACTGACGCGCCAAGATTTAACCCTGGCGGGCTTTCATACGCGGGTTTTTCTTGTTGATCACGTAAACGCGGCCACGGCGACGCACGACGCGGCAATCCTTGTCGCGGATTTTGGCGGATTTGAGACTGTTACGAATCTTCATTTGTTTCACTTCCCAGGGCATGCTTGACGAACGGGCGCGCGCCCGTGAAAGGTGCTCTCAGATAACGGGGTGACGCCGTGAAGTCAACTATATATGACGCGTCACGATCGGGATGAGAGGGTTACCCTGTCACAAGCACATGGTGAGTGGTCATCACCGGAGAGACACGCTATCCTCTTTATATGAAGTTGCGTGTGCTCACCGCTTTGGCGGTATCGATTGGCGGATTGGCAATGCCTGCCAGCGCTGCGGATGACCCATCCTCAAAAGCGCTGACCGTCATTTTGTCGCCTATTCTCGATATCCTCAAGGTCAAACCGGATTCTGCCAGCGATGCCTGTATCGCGACGTTGAAGGAACTCCGCCTGACGCAGAAAGCGCTCAGCAGCGGCCGTTATGATGACAACCCGTCCGACTTCGCCATCGCCCATGACGTGCTGGAGTCGGATTTTGAAAATGCGATCCAGATTTGTGGCGCCGATGCACGGCGCCTTTGTCGCGACGAGACCCCGGTTAATAAAACGCTCGGCGCAATATGTGAGAATTTCGCGCGCCGCCACCCGGCGTGAGATATTACGTCGCGACGTGACCTGACTTTTTATTCGGATGATGCTTTTACCGTCCGGGAGGCGAAGCCCGCATCCTGTGAACTATGGCCCGGGTCATAGGTGATGGCTTCATTCAAAGGGCGCCAGCGATGGGCTGCCAGCACGTCATTGGTCAGAAGTTTAAGGCCCGCTGGTTCATTCCCATTCGCGTGCACAAGGACGATGCTGCCATCACGGATCGGCTGTCCCTTAGCGAGCCAGGCATCCGCGCCCAGGGGGATGACGCCCAGTTCCCGCGTGCGGGTCGCGACATAAGAGTCCGACACGAGGCCCGGATAGCGGAAGAAGATGGAAGGCGTCTGATTATCCGCGATCAACAGCTTTTTAACTTCAAGGATCTCTGAATCCACATCCGTGCCGGGGATCAGAAGGAAGTTTCGTTCAAGCGGCGCGTCACGCAAATAGCGATGCAGATAAGCGTGATTAACCCAGGTGACATGGAGCTGCCCGGCGGCGATGGCTTTTTTGAGCCAGCTATATTCTTCCCCATGACGCACAATCCACAGGCCGCTGACATCGATGGTCATCGGTAGATGGTGCCGAGCCCCGAGAGCGATCAGCCTCTCATAAAAATCCTTGTTGAAAGCATGAGATGACGGACACATGTCGATCGTAAGATAAGCGACATGCGGCGCTGAATGGAATGCATGGGTCAGGCCCTGATTCTGGATGGGGAATGGCGGTGCCGTTGTCTGTGCAAGGGCCCGGGCATAATTGGACGTCCTGAGCACATCGTCCTGATTTTTCGCGATTTCAAAATGGGCGGCGGGTTGTATCGAGGTTTTAAGGGTCTGCGGGTCAACCAGCAAGTAGCTTGAAACACCTGTTTTCTCGAATTGTCGGATGGCGACATATCGATAGTGATTTGTATCCGTCACGACTTGCTTGATGGGTTTGTAATCCGAAATTTCCCATGTCTGAGCGTAGACTGTTGACGCCAGACTGACCCATATGCCCAGCCCGATTCCATGCATCCCTTTGCGCAGCGCCGTCTTGGGGCGGGTCACGCGGGGGGATCGCTTTCGTCTGAAAGCAGCCATCGCGCACATGCCGCGTCGGGATGCGTCCTGAACTCTGCCTTGCACATCATGCGGCATCATCACCTCCTCCTGATTGTAGCGGGCCTGACGCGCCGCCCGTCTCGACGCGAGAAGGCGCGTCGCCATGCATTAAAAACTGTCGAGATTTTTCAGTCTATCGACACGACCATGGAGAGAGATGTGCGGCACCTTGTCAAGTTAACCCCGTTTCAGGAAGGCTTTCTGTCCGATAGTGCCCATATGGCGAAGCTGTAGATCACCGCGATATCCTTTAACCGACGGTAACGCCCTGAAGCGCCGCCATGTCCGGCCTCCATATTGATTTTGCACAGAAAGGGGCCGCCTTTGGCAATGGCGCGCAATTTCGCGATCCATTTCGCGGGCTCCCAATATGTCACGCGCGGGTCGGTCAATCCGCCTGTGGCGAGGATGGGCGGATAAAGGCGTGGCGCGATATTATCGTAAGGTGAGTATCCGGCGATGCGGTCATAAGCCGTCTCATCATCAAGAGGGTTACCCCATTCGGGCCATTCCGGGGGTGTGAGCGGCAAATGCACGTCCGACATGGTGTTGAGCATATCGACAAACGGGACCTGCGCCGCAATGCCGCCAAACAGGTCGGGCGCCATATTGGCGACAGCACCCATCAACAGCCCGCCTGCTGAAGCACCCTGCGCCACAATGCGTCCCTGCTGGACGAAATTCTCGTCAATGAGGTGTCGGGCACAGGTGATGAAATCGGTGAAGCTGTTGGTCTTCTTTTCGCCGCGCCCATCCAGAAACCATGACCAGCCTTTCTCCGACCCGCCGCGCACATGTGCGACAGCGTAGAACCAGCCGCGATCGGCAAGGCTCAAGGCTGAAATGGAGAATTCCGCATCCATCGGTATGCCGTAAGAGCCATATCCATAGAGCAGCAACGGGGCCGTGCCATCCCGCTTTGTCTCCTTTCGGGATAAAATTGTGATCGGGATGCGCGCGCCATCCTCCGCCGTTGCGAAGAGTCTCTCGACACGATAATCCGCCGCCTGATGACCGGAGGGTACGTCGCGACGTTTGCGGAAGTTCTTACGGCCGGACGCCACCTCATAATCAAACCATTCCGGCGGGGTTGTCGGGGAGGCATAGACGTAGCGCAGAAGGCTTTTATCATATTCCAGAAAGCCGAGCGGCGTCAGGTCGAAAGCGGCTTCTTCCGGCTTGATGGCGGTGCTTTGGGCGCGTATATCCCCCGCGACGCCACGCGGAATAAAACGAATATCGACATTGCCATCAACGCGCTCCGCCCAGGCGAGGTGGCTGTTGCACGCGCTGACACTCATCACGAAATGCCCGGCCTTCATCGGCAGAAACGGTTGCCAGTCTTCCCATGCGGCCGCATTGTCTGAAGCCTGCATGATTTTGAAATCGATGGCATCCTCATTTGTCACGATCATGAAGCGATCATGCCAATGCGTCAGGTGATACCGGATTCCTGTCCGTGCCGGGCGGAAGATACGTGGCGTTTCAGTCGGGGTGCGTGCGTCGATCAGACGTGTTTCATTCGTGTCATGGTCACCCCGGCCCAGCATGATCCATTTGCGGGATAATGTTTCCTGCAAGGTGAGGAAATAGCCTGGATTGGTCTCCTCGAATATCAGCGTGTCCTCACCACCCGTGATGGGGCGACGAAACACTTTGCGCGGCCGACCATGCTGATCCCGCCAGATCCAGAAGATCCACGCACTATCGGGTGAGACGACGAAGCGCCCTGTTGAATCGGTGATTTCCTGCCCGATGGTTTCGCCGTTCGCCATGTCTTTAATGACGATGCGGTAAATTTCAGACCCTTGCGTGTCGACGGCGTAAATGAAATAGCGATGATCCGGCGAATGCGACGTTTCCGACAACGCGAAATAAGCATATCGACCCGCCTCACGATTAGCATCGAGAAGGATCTCCTTCTGACCGCTTTCAATGTGACGGCGGAAAAAAATCGGATGTTCACTGCCTTCCCGAAATCGCGATGCATACTCCCATGCGCCGTCAGGCCAGGGGACGCTTTCCTCCGCGCCGGGTGTACGGCCCATCATTTCCTTGAAAAGCCGTTCCCGCTCCGGCGCCATATCGGCGAGGACAGCATCGGCATAGGCGTTCTCGGCCCTCAGATGCTGCGCAATGTCCTCACGCAGGATTTCCGGCCGTTGCAGGACTTCCTGCCAGTTTTCATCCTTCATCCAGGCGTAGGAATCTGTGCGGGACCGGCCGAGTTGTGTCGTCTCGACGGGGACGCTTCGAGGTGCCGGTGGCTGCATGGGTCTTTCTCCGACGGAGTCATGAAAAATATGTCGGTCAGACTAACATTTTTTTCCCCTTTCGGTGAATGTCGTCTCACCACCATTGATGGCCCGTTTCCCGCTGCACGATATTTTGTTCGACAATAAACCCGTCCATCAGGAAGGTGTTAGAGTCTCGTAATGCGCTGCCTCGATTTCAGGGATGCGCATCATGGTGCGCCTCACTGTTGAGTCGGGCAGACAAGGAGTTGTAAAATGTTATTTCGTCATTTCAGATTTTCGTGTGCCGCCCTATCCTGCGCGGCGATCGGCGCGCTTGTCGTGGCGCATGGCGCCAATGCCCAAACGGTCGTGCAAGCGAACCCGTCAGTTGCGCCGGGTGTGCAGTCCAACGCTGTCCCTTCAGGCTCAGTGCCTGTCATGCGTCAGCAGGGCGCTGCCGTGGCGCCCGGTAAAATGCAGGTGGTGGGGGGCAAAAACCTCTCCAACACGGTGCTGACTGCCAAAAGTCCTGGTGTGCTCGGCAGTGATGGCTTGCCGGATATCACATCTGCCGGACCGGGCAACGTTGCCGGGCTGCTCGCTTATTGCGTTCAGAATAAAATCGGCTCTCGCGGCATGACGCGCGTTGTCGGACACGCGCTCGCGAAGCGCGGTGATGTGCAAAGTGATCAGTTTTATTCACTGGGTGGGCAGGGATTGTTACAGACCGCGTCTGCCGAGACTTTTGACGTCTCGACCCTCAGCAAATCGAGCCGCGTCAAACTCTGCACGGATCTGGCCATCCGCGGGAAAGAGTTCGGCACAGATCGCGCCAAGGCGATGGCCAAGTAAGCAACCGGTATGATATCGGGCCCGGTCTTATTCCGCCCGGGTCCGAATCCAAAAAAAGGCGGTAACCCCCGCCTTTTTTTATGGCCGCCATCGGACCAGGCAATTTGTGATCAAATATTGCGCGTGCCCAGGGCAACAATGCGCAGGACACCTTCCTTCGACGTCAGAACGGCCAGTTTTTCCAAACGCGACAAAGTATAAAGTGCGGTGTCGATATCCGGTGCCTCCTGAAGCTTCAGCATCCCGACCAGAAGATGCGGGTCAATCGGCTCACCGGCCTGACGAGGCGGCGGCAACATGTGCAAATGCGCATTTAAAAGCGCAATATCCTGCGCAAGTGCATGGAAAGCTTCTGCAAAATATGAATTGCGGCTCTTCTCCATCCGCGAGCGTCGATCTGCGTCATAAGTTTCGAGCAATTGCAGCACCTCGGGTGGTGCCGACTCTTCCGGGATCAATAAAAGGTGGAGCCGACGCAGAAAGAGCCCGATGGCCCGGCTGGATGTTGCCGCTGCCAATGGTATGGCCAGCGCCAGGCCGATCAGCACCGGCGTCATCCAGAGGAAAAGCGAGTAAGAGACGGACCATGCCGCGACCGCCAGCAGGAAGCCGAAGAGAGAGTAAATCCAGTAACTCCGTATCACCTCGCGCATACTGACGCGCCCATCCTCTCTGTTCTGGGCGTTCCAGCCGGAATCCCGGGCATTGAGGATCGAGACAACGGCAGAGGTGTGGATCAGCATGGCGATGGGCGCGATCAGGCCACTGATGATCGTCTCAAACATGACGGAGACGGGCATGAGCAAGGCACCGCCACAGCCTTTAAGGGTTGTGCGGTCCCGGTAAGTAGCCAGCAGCGCCATGAATTTCGGTGCGAGCAGGACGATCATGGTGCCGAAAAACACGTACATGGCCTGGATCGGGTCAACCTGCGGCCAATGCGGATAGAGCGTCTTCGTATCGCCGAAATATTCAGGCCGGTAAAAATGCGATTGCAGCGAAATCAAAATGCCGAAAAGCAGAAAGAGCAGCCATAAGGGCGCAGTGATGTAGGAGCCAATCCCGACCAGAAGATGCATTCGGCTGACCCAATGCAGGCCCTTCGCGCGCAGAATTCTGCCATGTTGCAGATTGCCCTGGCACCAGCGACGGTCACGGATGGCGACATCGGTCAGGGAAGGTGGGCTTTCCTCATAGGAGCCGAAAAGACCGGGCACCATATGAATGGCCCAGCCGCCACGCCGCATCAACGCAGCTTCAATAAAATCATGACTCAGAATGCCGCCACCAAAGGGTTTACGGCCCGGAAGGTGCGGTAAACCGGCCTGCTCGGCAAAGGCGCGTGTGCGGATGACGGCGTTATGGCCCCAATAATTTCCTTCCGCCCCATGCCACCAGGCAATGCCATGCGCGATGAGCGGGCCATAAACACGCCCTGCGAATTGCTGCATACGCGCAAAAAGCGTCCGCCCGCCAACGATGACCGGCAGGGTCTGGATGAGGGCGACATTTTCATGATGTTCCATCGCGGAAACGATGCGGGCGATGAGCCCCCCATCCATGACGGAATCCGCATCCAGCGTCAGCATCTGAGGGTAGGCCGCGCCGTGCCGTTTAACCCAATCCTCTAAATTTCCCGATTTCCGATCAATATTCTGCACGCGGCGGCGGTAAAAAATCCTGCCTTCGCCATGGACGTCCCTGACGAGGTCGAGATAGGCTTTCTCCTCCCGCACCCAGATATCTGGGTCTGTCGTGTCGGAGAGGATGAAGAAGTCGAAAGCATCAATATGGCCCGTCCGCACAAGGCTTTCATGGATGGCGCGCAAACCTGTCAAAACGCGTTCCGGGTCCTCATTGTAGGTGGGCATCAGGATCGCGGTGCGCGTCATCAATGTCGGGAGGGGGCCATCCCGCCTGATGCCCAATCCAAGCCCACCAGCGCGCCAAAGTGACACGAACCCCGCGCAACTCGACATGAAAGAAAAGGAAATCCACGCGCCGAGAATGACGAACAGCGCCAGCACAATAATGCCGAGTGCCGAAACACCGACGGAATTGAGCACGAGATTCATCTCATAAGCGCCGAACAGCGTCAGGATGATCGCCCCGCCAATGACGAAAGCGCGCCGCGCCCAGATATTGGCGGGCGAGGTGACGGGCGTGGCGCGTCGGCCGTGACGATCAGGCGCTGAGAAAAGATCCTGTCGCTTCATATCCAAAGGCGCAGGGGGCGGCATGAATTCCCGGACAGGTGACTTGGCGGTTACGGCGTCCAACGATAAATCCATTTTTCCGAAACGGGGCCCTGATCATTCGCGAGCTGGCATTGCAGCTCGGCAATTTTTGCATCTTTGGGGTAAAACTCAAACATGGTGCGCCACCCTTTAATGTTGGGATTTGGCTCGACCACAACATTTTTGACGCTTCCTGCGGATGTCTCCCAAATCAGGTGGAAACTGGCGTTATCCGGGAGGTTTTCAAAGGGCTTCCCGGTAAAGTCCACGACAATCTGCCGTGCATCAGGGTGGTCCGTCACTTCACCGATGCGTGTGGCGCCGATGCGCGCCATATCGGTCGGCCATGGCGTGTCCCAACCCCAATACATGCGATATGTGTAGCTATATTCATTTCCCGACTTCATCGGCTCGGCCGGGCGCCAGAAGGAAACGATATTATCATTGACCTCATTCGGTGTCGGGATCTCGACCAGGTCAACGGCACCCTCACCCCAATTTCCGACCGGCTCAATCCAGAGGGAGGGGCGTTTCTCATAGAACAGAGCGAGATCTTCAAAATCACGAAAAGCCCGGCGCCGCTGCATCAGCCCAAATCCCTGCGGGTTGACGTCATGGAAAGCTGAAAATTGCAGGTCGATCGGGTTGTTCAAGGGCCTGAAAAGCTGTTGACGCTCACCCGTCCACATTTGAAGCGCCTCACTATCATGCGCGCCCGGACGCCAATCATCGACATGATGCCGGTTATTACTGTCAAAATAGAACATACCGGTCAGCGCCGCGATCCCGCCTTTGCTGATATTCTCGCGCGGGAAAAAGCTCGTCTGAACGTCAAAGACGGTCGTATCGCCCGGTTTGATCGTGAAGTGGAAGGCACCGACGACGGAGGGGCTGTCCATCAATGCATGGATGACGACGCTTTTGACACCCGGCTGCGGCTTTTCAAGCCAGAATTCCCGGAAGAGGGCGAATTCCTCCCCCTTCGGGTCACCGGTGCCATTGGCGAAACCCCGTGCGGAGAGGCCGTAATTCTGCCCCTTGGCCACAGCCCGGAAATAGGATGCGCCGAGAAATACCGCGCATTCCTCCTTCATATCATCCTTATTAAGCGGGCACCTCAGGCGCAGGCCGGAAAATCCCAGATCATCCGTCACGCGCAATTGCTGATCCTGATATTTGAACATGTCAGGGTCATAGGCGATGGGGTGTGTCTCACCGTCAATCACCTCATTCATGAGGATCTTCGGGCGGTAGAGGAACCCACGCGGAAAAAATTCCACATCGAAATAGAGATCATCCTCCGCCCAGAGGGCGCGCTCTGATCTGAACTCAATGCCTCGAAACTGGTCAAAATTGAGATTATTGATCTGTGACGGCAGGGTCTGGGCCGGCGCGGCATAGGCGGAACGCGCAAGTTTACGCGCCTTTTCCCGCACGGTATTGGCATCGAAACGGGTTGTGGCAGCCGGATCTTTTGCGAAAGCTTTTTGCAGTCCGGTCAGGTTCAGTACGGATGCGCCTGCACCTAATTTCAGGATGTCGCGTCTAAACACGATTTTCATCTCCCTTGCTCGTATCGCTTTCGCGCTACTTATTCGCGTTGTGACACCGCCCCTGTCGGCGCGCACCGCCCGTGATCCATGGATGCGCGCATGGCGCAAGTCTGCCTGGCTGGCAGACTCTCATATTATGTCGGCTTTACAGCAAAGATAGTGCGGCACGGAAACCCTTTTTGCGCAGGACTTCACGATAAAACACGAGTTTATCGAAAAAGATCTGGTCGCCCACATCGCGCCACCCGTCAAATGCACTCAGTTCGGACGCAACGGCGAAATCACCACTGCGTATGCGCGCCCAGTCATCTTCCGTCAGGCTCGGCTCAAAAGGCTGGTAACTCTTACCGTTTTCACCCTTGCCTTTCAGCGCTTCCAACCAGCTTGCAGCGCCGAAAGCAAGGATGTCGACCGGCAGTTTCTTCCGCAGGCGTCGGCGCATTGTTTCCGTCCAGAATACCTGGATCTTCGACGCGCCATCCCCGCCGACACGCACATTCTGGTCACCCATCGCGCTGTTCGAGAAACGCTCCAGCGCCGTCTCCTTATAAGCCTCCGGATCGACATTGGCGGGCGCCTCAATGTCGGTCAGCACATACTCATTGAGGAAACGTGTCACCACATTGCGCAGCGCGTCATCAGCGAGGGCTTCATCAATCGTTTCATATCCGCTGAGGAGCCCCATAAAGGCCAGAAGAATATGCGACGCATTGAGAATGCGGAGTTTCAGATTCTCATGGGGGATGACGTCGTCAACCAATTGTGCGCCAACCTCCTCGAAACGGGGGCGACCCGCCGCGAATCGGTCCTCCACCACCCATTGGGTGAAGCTCTCCGCGATCAACGGCATGTCATCCTCAAGGCCACTCGCTTCACTCAGGCGCTGTTTGGTGGCGTTATCCATGCTGGGGGTGATGCGGTCCACCATCGCGTTGGGGAACGTCACATGCTCAGCAATCCAGCGGGCGAGACCGGCATCCCGCGCTTCTGCAAAACTGAGAATGGCCTTGCGCGTGACATCACCATTATGACGCAGATTGTCGCAGGAGAGCACGGTGACACCCGTTCCGCCCGCATCCCGGCGGCGGGCCAGCCCCTCAACAACATAGCCGAAAAAGCTTTTCGGGTGATGCGGGTCCGCGAGGTCCTGCCTGATTGCGGGCGCATCAAGCCGGAAGAGCCCGGTCATCTCATCGATATTATAGCCTCCCTCCGTGATGGTCATGGATATGATGCGTGTTGAAGGTGCCGCAAGGGCGGCCAGCACGTCATCCGGCTTTTCCGGCGCGTGCAGATAGGCGCACATGGCGCCAATGATGCGACAGGTTTCCGTGCCGTCCGGGGCGGCTTCCGTCAGGGTGTAAAGGCCGCTTTGCGCATTGAAACTTTGTGCTTTGCTGGCGCTGCTTGCGCCGGGGGTCAGGCCGACACCGATAATGCCCCAGTCACGGGCGCCGGTTTTACCCATAACCTCATCAACATACACGGCGAGATGCGCACGGAAAAAATTGCCGACACCAAAATGCACGATGCCCGGTGTGACGTCGGATGGGTCATAAGCAGGCCCTGCAACGTTTTGAGGGAGGTGGCGTAATGTCTCGCGACTGATCATCATGGCTCCTGACATCAAATGTTTTTTTCGTGCAACTTCAAATCGCAGGTCTGCGTGCGTCGCGTCATGCCATCCATGCGGTACGTCTGCCGAAATAATTTCATACCCCCCGACAAATGCCCCGCTAGAGCGGCAGCGCACAAAAATGCGCTATCCGCCTGAAAGGCATGTGGGAAGTGTAACCTGATTCTGAAGACGATCAACCTCGCGGCCTTTCCGGCCCTCAGCGTCCCGATTCAGTGTTGCATCAGATGGCGGAGATCGTCAGCCGTTTTATCGCCGGAACTCATAAGGACATCGGCCGCCTGACGCAGATCTTCCCGCAGGAAGGAGAAAACAAAATGCATTTCCGGCAGGGCATCCGGGCCGAGAAGCGGCAGATGGCTGAGGACCTCATTGCGTCGGGGTCGCTCGGGCATCTCGCCGCCTTTCCCCGCAGAGAGCATTTCGCACCGCCGCGCCAAAGCGCGATAAGCGTGGCTCAAGCCATGACGCAGCTCGCCGCGCATGTCATTCATCCCGCTGCGCCCCTTGCCGATATTGATGGCGCGCGCCACCAGCATGGTATCGCTCTGCATCCTACGCATCAAAGCAGGCAGGACGCTCAATATGGGGTGACGGCGCTCCAGCATGCCCAGATTTTCACGGTTGGCCTCCTCCAGACACTCATTCAGCACGAGTTGCAGCTTGGCGGCCTGGTCATTCATCGCTTCAAGCCCTGCCCAGTCCTGACGATGGGTCAAAGCGGCCTGAAGGAGCGCATCAAGCGCGCGGAACATGCGGGAGGCTGTGGTGAAGGCACGTCGACGGGCGCTGGCATGCAGCACGAGGAAGGAGACAATGATCGACACCACGACGCCCAGAAAGATGGAGGCCAGTCGCTGTGTCAGCGGCCAGTAAGGGTTGCCGTGAGAGGGCATGAGATAGATGATCATCAGCGTCACACCCGCAAAACGCAGGCTGGGCCTTACTGAGGCAATGAAAGCGATCGGGGTGAGGGAGGCGGCGAAGACCAGCCAGTAATGTCCGTAAAACAGCCGAAGCGTGACCGCAGCCGTCCCGAATAAAGCACCGATAATGGTGCCGACGATCTGGTCCCGCGCTGTCGTAATCGTCTGACTGATGGTGGCCTGCGTGACGATGAGGGAGGTGATGAGCGCCCAGACGGATTCCTCCAGCTCGGTAAAATACCCGACAACCCAGCAGGCGATGACGGATACCAGCATGCGCACCATCTGCCGCCATGGTGCCTCCCCATCAACCCGCGCGCCGAGAATTGCGCTGAGATTCACGGCAGAGCCTGATGTAATGCAAGTGGCACCCAACTAATGCCGTCTTTTGATTGTATCAGGATGAGGATGATGTTTTTCTTCTGGTCCCGCAGGCGGTCAACCTCATGCGCGAAAGCAGCGGGGGAGTCGATCTCGACTTTCTGAACCTGAAGGATGAAATCGCCAACCGCAATGCCGCGTTTCGCTGCCGTGCCGTGCGGCGCGACGGATATCACCATGACGCCGCGCTGCGAATCGGGAATGTCGTGGGACTTCCGCAGATCTTCATCCAACGCCATGACGCCCAGCCCCAGATCGGCCATCGTGATGTTTTTCGGTTTAGCGTCCCGCGTGCCGGCGGGCGGCATATCCGGTTTTTCGGGCGATTTGCCGATCGTCACGATCGCCTCGTGAGACTGACCATCCCGCTTATAGCCTAACTTCACATGGCCGCCGGGCTGACGCGCCGCGATGAGGCGGGCAAGTGTCCCGATATTGACGGGCTGACCATCAATCTCTGTCACCACGTCACCGGTTTTTAAACCTGCTGCGGCCGCCGGGCCGCCTTTTTTGATCTCCGCGATCAAACCGCCTTCCTGCGATTTGAGGTTAAGCGATTTCGCGATGTCAGGCGTGACATCTTGAAGCTGGGCGCCGAGCCACCCGCGCGTTACATGACCATCCTTGATGAGTTGCTGCAGGACGGGAACAGCATCATTGGCCGGGATGGCGAAACCGAGGCCGATTGACCCGCCGCCCGTGCTGAAGATCGCGGTGTTAATCCCGATGACCTCCCCCGCCATATTAAAAAGGGGACCGCCGGAATTCCCCCGATTAATGGCGGCATCCGTCTGGAGATAATCATTATAAAGGCCATGGTGAATATCGCGACTGCGCGAGGATAAGATGCCGCTTGTGACGGTTCCGGATAATCCGAAAGGATTGCCGATCGCCACCACTTTGTCGCCCGTGCGGGCAGTATCGCTGTCGCCAAACGTGACGGCAGGCAATTTCCCGTCCGGCTTGACGCGCAGAACGGCGAGATCCGTCTTTTGGTCACGACCGATGATGTGTGCGGGAAGGATCGTGCCATCCTGAAGTGTGACGGAAATCTTGTCCGCATTATGGATGACATGCTCATTCGTCACGATAATGCCGTCAGACGACATGATAAAGCCTGAACCCTGGGCCTGCATCTCCCGCGGGGGGGCGTCCGGCGCGGTTTTCTGCTTCATATAATCGTGGAAATACTCATCCAGCGGTGAGCCAGGAGCGAATTTCGGGATTTGCGGGCCTTGATCCGGGCCGCTATCCGGCCCGCCCTCATCCGGTGATGCTTCCGATGTGTCCCCCGGATGGATGGATGCGGAGGCAGAGACATTCACGACCTGGGGCAGGAGGCGGTCTGCGAGGGTGGCGAGACTGCCTTTCTCGCGGTCACCTGGCTGTTCAGACGCTGGTTTCTCAGGCGCCTCGGCGGAGGCCGGTCGGGCCGTCATCAGAGTCAGGCAGGACAGAAGCGAGATCGTGATGCCGTATTGCGCTTTCATGCGGGGAGGGTAACGCAAAATCTCATTCCCTGTCAGCCATCTTGACGCGCTGACGCGTCATCGCGGCCGGAAATCTCGGCACGGCTTTTCCCCTCCATCAAGGCGGCCTCATATTTATGGTGATCAAGCCAGACAGCCAATCCATATACGCAGAGGAACCCGACGAGGTTCGACGCAAGCTGGAGCGGCCAATGCGTGCCGAATGTCGCCATGCCGAGGCGGATGATCAGATCAAGCACTGTGCCGAGGCAGAAAACCTCCAAAGAGTGTCGTCCCATCACGGCGAGGATCTGGCCCGGGGAGGAGGATGCAAATCGTGTGCACCAGCCCGAACTCTGCACCAGGATAAAAATCGCGAGAACATCGAGGATGCGCAGGGGCCCGAGGCTCGATTTATCGGCAAGGGCCTGGAGGTGAAACATCCGGAGATCCGGCAAATGGTAGAGTTTATAGGGGAAGCACTCAATGACCCCGATGATCAGCACCGCGATGCAAAGGCCGCGGAAGCGCCCCGAAACGTTCAGATGACCGCCCCGACGGTGTACGATGAAGGCGAGCAGCACACCGATGGTGAAAATGAACTGCCAGGCGAACGGGTCAAAATACCATCCATCGGAATCAATGACGTTAGGAAGGTTGATCGCGGGATCCAGATTGACAAGCGCCCAGAGGGTGAAGCTTCCTGCCAGCAAGAAATAGGGAGACCGCCGCAACAGCCAGAACATCAGCGGGAAACTGAGCAGGAACAATATATAGATGGGCAGAATATTGACCATGTCAGGCAGGGCCTGGAGGGTCACGACGGCCAGAAGCCAGTCAAATCCGTGGCTGAGTTCCGGCTCCAGAAAATCGATCGGCACGTCCCACTCAAGGCGCCAGAGACGGGTCAGGGCGATATAGAAAAACAGCAGGATGAGCTGGAAGAGATAAAGCCGTACGCAGCGCGTCACGATACGATGAATGGCGACTCGCCACCCCCCGGCGGGAGGTGGGCGCATGATCAGCCGCCCGTACGCGAGGTAGGAGGCGTAACCCGCCAGCAGGACAAAAATATCCGCCGCATCGGCAAAGCCGAAATTGCGCATGGTCAGGCGGTTCAGCCAGTCGGAATAAACGTGGTCTGTCAACATCATCAACAGGGCAAGACCACGAAGCGCATCGACGCGATGGTCGCGGCGTTTGCGTTTATCAATCCGATTGGCGTCGGAACTCATTTGCACCCCTGTCTCATCGTGGTTTAAAGAGAAGGCGGGCGTCCATGGTTTAAACCGCGCGGCGCGCAACCTGGCGAAATCTTGATTTTCTGACCGAGGGCGGTATAGCGGGCAACCATGCTGTTGAAAAGTGATGCAAGCCATGACGTCAGATAAATCCTCTTTCACTCAGGAAATTCTTCCGCAGGTGAGATCGGTCATCGATGAGATGTGCCAGGCGCTCGGGGTTGGTGAACTCCTGCAATTATCGGCCATTGCGTCGGCACGCCTTGATGATGGCCATGTTTTTGTCACCTGGCAGACAGCGCGTGAGGCCGCGCCGCGCATCGGCGCCATTGTGCAACGACTTGAAGCCGCGCTTGAGAAAGCTCTGGGCGTGAAGAAGGCCACGATCATCCTGACGTCGCACCGCCCGGAAGGTGCTGTGCAGGGCGGGCGGGCGCCGCGTCAGGGTGGTGGACACCGGCCTTTCGCCCTGGCGGATGGTTCTGCGAAAAATCAGGATGATGAGGAAGGCGCGGCCGTCATTGAGCGTCTCGGCGCGGTCATCGCGGTGGCTTCCGGCAAGGGTGGGGTCGGGAAATCAACGACCGCCATCAATATCGCCGTCGGTCTCGCGCAGAAAGGTCTGCGGGTGGGGATGCTCGATGCCGATATTTACGGCCCTTCCCTGCCCCGCATGTTGGGCCATCGGGGCAGGCCGGAAATTCGTGACGGCAAAATCATCCCGATTGATGCCTGGGGGGTCAAGGCGATCTCGATCGGCTTTATGGTGGATGAGGAACAGGCCGTGATCTGGCGGGGGCCGATGGTCATGGGCGCGATCAATCAGTTCATCAATGATGTTGCGTGGCCCGACCTGGACGTCACAGTGATTGACATGCCGCCAGGGACGGGGGATGCGCAATTATCAATCGCGCAGAAACTGCCATTGGCAGGGGCTGTCATCATTTCGACGCCGCAGGACATCGCTTTGCTTGATGCGCGCAGAGGCGTCACAATGTTCCAGCAACTTCGCGTGCCGATTCTCGGCCTCGTGGAGAACATGTCTTATTTCTGTTGCCCGCATTGTCACCATCGCACCGAGCTTTTCAGTCACGGTGGCGCGCGTGCGGCAGCGGCGGAAAGTCACCTTCCTTTCCTTGGGGAAGTACCGCTCCTGGCGGAGATTCGTCAGAGTGGTGACGCGGGTGAGCCGATTATTATGGCCGCACCGGACGGGGAAGCGGCTTTGCGCTATAAAGAAGTGGCGGAGGCTGTTCTGCAACAGATCAACGCGCATGCAGGCCGTGACGGTGCCTGACGCGCCGTTCAATTTCTGACAAGGCGCGGTCATACCGGCGCGCATGAAACCCCGCCTCACCAATGCGGTGCCTCGCCTTGATCACGCTGCGTGGAAACAGGGGTGCGCTTGCGCCTGCCGCCGGTGGAAAGCACACGCCCATCAGGTAAAAATACCGCCATCGACGCTAATGCTGGCCCTTCACGCATGTGATAATTCGTTGAGGGTGTCGGAATTCAGTAAAAAATCTGCGGATCAGGGTAAAGCGGACACCATTATATCGCGTACATTCGCATCGATACAAGCTGATGCAGCCTGTCGGAGGTGACGATGGTTTAACGCCGCAACATCTTACCGGGATGTCTGGATTTGAGTCCCGAAGGGGTGACTTTATGTCGCGTTTCCAGGCCCGCGCCGCGCTGAGCTTTCGTGACGCCGCGCCATCCTGACGCAGCCAGGATCCTGCTGCGACGTCGCGTTGAAGCGCATCAAACTGAAAGGTTTAGCCGCATCCTGAAGCGGCGGATCGGGTGTCGTCAAACCACGCTTGGGAAAGTTACGTCAAACGCATTTCTTACCACTGTCGAATGGTTGACAAATCATGCCAAGTAGGTTACGTGAATTTGGTAACCGCCGGTCGATCGGCCGCGCGGTCCCCTTTGACATAATCCCCGATAACGCGTGCCTTAATCTCTGTGCAAAGCAGATGTCATCCGGGCCGCCGATTATCACCGTCAATTGGCCATCCCGATCATGGCGCGACCCGCTGCTATGCTCCGTCTCCCATCAGCCCATTAAGGCGCATCCATGCATCTTGCTGAACTTAAAAAGAAATCACCAGCCGACCTTTTAGCCGATGCTGAAGAACTTCAGATCGAGAACGCCTCGTCCATGCGAAAGCAGGACATTATCTTCGCCATTCTGAAGACTTTGGCGGATAATGATCAGGCAATTTTCGGTGAAGGGACGCTCGAAATTCTTCCCGACGGTTTCGGGTTTCTGCGATCTCCCGAGGCAAATTACCTTCCGGGCCCTGATGATATCTATATCTCGCCGACCCAGGTGCGCCGTTACGGTCTGCGCGGCGGGGACACGGTTGAGGGTCAGATTCGCGCACCACGGGATGGTGAGCGTTATTTCTCGCTCATTAAAGTCAATGCGATCAATTTTGAAAGTCCTGACTCCGTCCGTCAGCGGATCAACTTCGATAATCTGACGCCGCTTTTCCCGACCCAGCCCCTCAAAATGGAGTCTGAGCATGTCGGTGCGGTGGAAACGAACGGCAGCGGCAACGGAAATGGCAAGGGCAAGAAGGACCAGCGCGATTTTACCTCGCGCGTGATCGACCTTGTCTCACCGATCGGTAAAGGTCAGCGCGCGCTTATCGTCGCGCCGCCGCGCACGGGTAAGACGGTGATGCTGCAAAGCATCGCGGCGTCCATCTCCGCCAATCATCCGGAAGTGTTCCTCATCGTTCTTCTGATTGATGAGCGTCCGGAGGAAGTGACGGATATGGCCCGCTCCGTACGGGGTGAGGTTGTCTCCTCCACTTTTGATGAGCCCGCGACGCGACATGTGCAGGTGACGGAAATGGTGCTTGAGAAAGCCAAGCGCCTCGTTGAGCATAAGCGCGACGTTGTCATTCTGCTCGATTCCATCACCCGTTTGGCGCGTGCCTATAATACGGTCGTGCCCTCATCAGGTAAGGTGCTGACAGGTGGTGTCGATGCCAACGCCCTTCAGCGGCCCAAACGTTTCTTCGGCGCCGCCCGTAATGTTGAGGAGGGCGGATCCCTGACCATCATCGCGACCGCTCTGATCGATACGGGAAGCCGCATGGACGAGGTCATTTTTGAGGAATTCAAGGGCACGGGTAACTCCGAGCTTATCCTTGATCGCAAACTGGCCGATAAGCGCACCTTCCCGGCGATTGACATCACAAAGTCAGGCACACGTAAGGAAGAGTTGCTTGTGGACCGCTCTGCATTGTCGAAAATGTGGGTGCTCCGCCGTGTCCTTGCCCCGATGGGCACAATGGACGCTATGGAATTCCTGCTCGACAAGCTCAAATATAGTAAAAATAACGGTGACTTCTTCGAGGCGATGAATAACTGATCTTTTTCATCCAGGAGGTCATTCTGAGCCAAACAAAACGGGGCGCTGCGGCGCCCCGTTTTTTTATCCGACGCTCATGGCCCTCCGGCATATCAATCATCAATCGCACGCTGGGGGAGGAGGGCCGGGACAAGGATGAGCGTCGCCAGCAAAGTGCATCCGAGTGAAAGCAGCAGGAGGATGCCCATACTGGCTGTGCCCGGATGTTGCGACGCGGCGAGTGAGCCGAACGCCGTCCCGGTCGTCAGGGCTGAGAAGAGCACAGCGCGCGCTGTCGGGGAGGCAAGCGGAAATCTAACGCCTTCCCGCCAGTTCATGACGAAATAAATATTGAATGACACACCGACGCCCAGCAATAGCGGCAAGGCGATGATATTGGCGTAATTCAGCGTGATCGGCACGGTGACAACAATGATGACCGTCAGAAGCGCGGAGAGGAGCAACGGCGCCAAGACGAGGGCGACATCCAGAAGGCGCCGCAATATCACGAAGAGGATCAGCGCAATCATGATGATGGCGTAAATGGCAGCATCGGTGAAAGCGTGGATCATTGTCTGAGCACTGCCCACGACTTCGACAGCCGTGCCGGCGACATCCTTGTTGACGCGCTGCATGTCCTCAACAAAGCGGTAAAGCGCTTCGTTAGAAGTAATGCGTGACTTGGGTTGAATGGTCAGAAGCGCCTTCCCATCCGGCGTCACGTAATTTTCAACCAGTGATCTGGGTAGATTGTCGCGTGTCACCTCATCCGCTTGCAGGGAGGATTGCAACGTCTGGAGCTGCTCCGGCAAAAACCGCGTGAGCGCGTCGTTCGTCTCGATGAGTGTCGTGTCGGGCGCTGTCGCAAGTCGGGTAAGCGCTTTCTGAATGCGCAGAAGCGGGTCGTCATCGGGACGCTTCTCCCTCAGGACGATTGACAGGTTCTCCGCCGCCTGGCGTGCAGCTTCCCGCAGATCGGCCGCGTTCGGGGGGGGCAGGGGCGTCACGCCGACAAGGGTGGGCAGCATAATGGCAGCCGTGTCGCGAATCATGGCCAGCTTCTGACTCTGCTGCGTGGGGATAAACATCCCCAGCCACATCACGGAATCCACTGTGGGCAGCGCGTCGAACGCCTTGACCCATTCTCCCGCAATTTCCAGATTCGGGGCGACGAGCGCGCCGGAATAGAGGGAGGAGCGTGGGTCATCCTGAAGCGCATGAAGGGCGCGCATCCCTTCCGTATGGGGGTTTTTCGTATGGAGTGGGTCCGCGTCGAAATAAAGGCGCGGCATCAGCACGATGCCGATCACAGCGAGGATCGCAAAGCCGGAAACGACCGATTTACGATAGCGCCGCAGGAAGCGGTCGCAACCCGCCATGTTCTGAAACCCGGTTTCCGTCACGCCGGAGCGGGCGCGACACAAGGCGAGCAATGCGGGGAGGATCGTCATCGTGCATAAAAAGGCGATCAGCATGCCGATGCCCGCGATCAATCCCAACTGCGCGACACCGACGAAATTTGTGGGCACAAAAGCCAGAAACCCGGCTGCGGTCGCGAGAGCCGCGACTAAGATCTGATGCCCTGTCTCAAACCCCGTTGCCCCGAGCGCCGAGACAAGTACGTTACTCTCTGCGTCGGCGACTTCCTGCGCGCGAAAGCGCACGGAAAACTGAATCGCGAAATCCACGGCGATCCCGACAAATAGGATCGCAAATGCGACAGAAATCAGATTGAGGCGCCCTACAGCGATGGCGGCGAAACCGGTTGTAATCAACAATCCGTAAATCAGCGTAATAAGGATCGGGATAATGACGCGCGGTGAGCGCACCGCGAAAAACAGCCAGCACGCCACGAGGATGAGTGAGGTGATCAGCCCGATCCCCATACCTTGCGCGACCGTCGCAAATTCCTCATCACTGAGCTGCACCGGGCCGGTGATCATGACGGAAACATCACCGGATTTGACGAAGGGCAGTGTCGCAACCGCCTTGTGGATGGCGTCGCTCGCTTCACCTCCTGGCTGTAAATTGTCATATTTCAGCACAGGCTTGGTGACGACGAACTGATATTGCCCGGTCAAGTCCGCCGTCCCCGGCGTCAATAGACGTTGCCAGGACAGGTTTGCGGGATGTCCTTCCGCCGCGCCTTGAAGGGCTGTGGCGAAGCCGTTCAGTTGCGGCGTCATGCTGCCGGGCAAGGTTTCACCATGCGCCAGGCCCTGGCCGATCATGCCGAGCGCGTTGAAAAGGCCTCGGGCTGACGGGTCTGCGGCGAGCGTCCCCATAAAAGGTTGGGCGGCGACAATGTTATTAAGGAGGGATTCCAGCGCGGCAGGCTCAAGGAAAAGCAACCCATGCTGGCGGAGATAGGGGTCATCATCCGGCAGCCGAACGAAGCGGAATTTATCATGCTGGGCCGAGAGAATCCGGGCGAGGGCCCGTGCGGTTGCCTGACCTTCCTCCGGGATGCGGGCTTTGACGACGGCGACCATCAGATCGTCATTACCCGGGAAGAGCCGGTTGATCATGTCATTATGCTGTCGCCAGGGCAGTGACCGGGCGAACATTTCATCTGTATCCGTCGTGACACCAAGCTTTTTGACGGTGACAAACAGGCTGCCAGCCAGCAGGATCACGGCGCAGAGCACGACGATAAAGGCGCGGCGCGCGCTGAATGAAACGAGCTGTCGAAGCATGGCGGCAAGCATGGACGGAAATTCCTGTCTCTTCTGCGCCGCGCGAGGCGATGTGCGGCGGTGGAACAATGTGGCAAACCTGTCGCGTCAACCTTCTTGAAGGAAGGCACGATACGGCCCCGCTATGTCAACGCATGACATCGCGTTGCCACGCGATATCACATGAGCTTTGAATAAACGTCAAATCAGAGCATGAGGCGCGAAAGCGTACAACGCCTGCCTTCGTACGACGTGATGATTACGTATTTTCTGATTGTTGGCGCAGGAAGGCGATTGTCTCCAGACAGGCGGCCGCGGCTTCCCGCCCTTTATTATGGATGTCGTCGCGTGACCGGGAGACGGCCTGATCATTGTGATAGGTTGTCAGGACGCCGAAGGAGATGGGCTTCCCGGTCGTGAGTTGCGCATTCATAATCCCGATTGTGGTGCCGAGGCTGATGAATTCGAAATGCGCCGTATCGCCTTTAATGACGCATCCGACGCAGATCACCCCGTCATATTTTGCCTGACGGGCAAGAGCCTGCGCCATGATCGGCAATTCGAATGCTCCCGGTGCGTCATATATATCGACATCGTGAATATGACGTTCGGCAAGCCACGCCACGGCGCCGTCGCGCAGACCGCCCGTCACGTCCGTATTAAAGCGGCTCACCAATATCGCAAGGCGCGGGGGTGTTTCAAATGTCAAGTCGGGCGGTTGGGGGATGTGTGTGGCCATGTTTGGTCTCCTCCTGGAAGCTCTGAAGTTTCGTTCATCTCACTTTGCGTGCGACGCGCTCTGACGCCGTTCAGTCCTGACGATGCCGCGCCCATATCTCGGTTGAGACATCCCGCAAAAAGCGTTCAGGTGCTGTATCGAGCGCATGCCCCATGCGGGTGCGTTTCGTTGTGAGGTAATCGCGGTTGAACGGGTTAAGCCCGACCATGAGCTGATCAATCTTGGCGACCGAAATGCCCAGAGCGGTCAAACCATCCCGCTTCGCCGGGTTATTGGTCATCAGGGTAATGTCATGCACGCCGAGTGACTTGAGGATGGCCGCCGCGATCTCCCAATTGCGTGAATCGACGGGCAGGCCGAGGCGGAGGTTCGCATCCAGCGTATCGACGCCCTCATCCTGCAAGGCATAGGCGCGGATCTTATTGGCAAGGCCGATCCCGCGCCCTTCCTGCCCCCGAAGATAAATCAGCACGCCATGTTCGGCATCCCGGATGCGTGCCAGCGCCTCCCTTAATTGCGGACCGCAATCGCATCGGAGGGAGCCGAGCGCGTCGCCTGTGACGCATTCAGAATGGACACGCACCAGGCATCCGGCTTTCTGCGGATCACCTTTGATCAGCGCAAGATGTTCCTGCCCGTCATCGGCGCGGAAGGCTTTGACTTTCAGATCGGTCCCGCCGAAAGCGCTTGGCAGCGCCGCGTCAGCGATCATCGTGACGGGCGACGCTGCCTCCCGCTTGGACGATGATAGATGCGGCGCGGGTGTGACGGCATCCCGCCCATTTTCCTGACACCAGGTGATGAGGTCAGCAATGGTGATGAGGGGGATGTGGTGGGTTTCACTGAATTTCTTCAATGAAGGCAGACGCGCCATTGTGCCATCTTCATCAATGATTTCACAGATGACGGCGGCGGGGTTGAGTCCGGCGAGGCGGGCCAGGTCGACCGCGCCCTCAGTATGTCCGGGCCGGGCAACGCACCCGCCGGGATGGGCTCGCAGGGGGAAAACATGGCCCGGTGTGCTGATTTCCGCCGGATTTATACCCGGCGCGGCGGCAAGCTGAATCGTGCGTGCGCGGTCCGCGGCTGAAATCCCGGTCGTGATGCCATTTGTTGCTTCGATACTGACCGTGAAAGCGGTGCCGCGCGGGTCATGCCCGCGGCGTGGCATCATGGGGAGGTCGAGATGACGGATCTGCGCCTCTTCCAATGCGAGGCAAATCAGCCCCCGCCCATGGAGCGCCATGAAATTGATCGCCTCCGCATTGGCAAATTCTGCGGCGATGACGAGGTCGCCTTCATTTTCCCGCAAGGCGTCATCCACCATAATGACGGGACGACCCTCCCGAAAAGCCTTCAGTGACGCTGCGAGAGCAGGCGGGAGGGGCACCGTCTTCCGGCCCGGCGGGGTGATCGCGCTATTCCTCACGATGTCGCCCCATGGCGCGTGAGCGACTCAATATATTTTGCGAGGATGTCCACTTCGATATTCAGCGCGTCTCCGACCTGCTTTCCCGAGAGGGCCGTGTGCTGCCAGGTATGCGGGATAATCATCAGGGCCATCTCAACCGTATCCTGATTGCCTTTCCCGACCTGATTGACGGTCAGGCTGATACCATCCAGTGCAATTGAGCCTTTTTCAACCACGTAACGGCGCAATGATTCCGGAATGCTGACGCGCAAATCATAGACGTCGCCATTTTGGCTCAGCCTGGTGATGTGACCGACCGCATCGACATGCCCCTGCACAATATGGCCGGATAGCCGCGTTGTTGGCGTACAGGCGCGCTCAAGATTGGCTTTATGGCCCTGAGCCACCGCCCCAAGTGCAGAGCGTGACAGCGTTTCCGTACTGACGAAAAACGTCGCCTGTCCATCAGGTTGAAACGCTGTCACCGTCAGGCAGACACCATTCACGGCAATGCTTTCACCGAGGCTGAGATCGTGAAAACCCGTCTCAATGGTAAAAATCCGGGCGTCCGGTTTGGGCGTGACGGATAGAATAGAGCCAAGATTTTCGATGATGCCGGAAAACATAAATTGTGCCTTTAAGGTGCCGTTGCTGGCGCGATTGTCGATGGAGCGAAGAAAGGTGGAAGCAGAGCGGTCGGAGACGCACCCGGCGCGCGAAGATGCACCTCATCCTCCCGGCCCGGCGCGGTGCGGATGGTTAACCACTCATCCCACAGATTGAGGGACTCGCAGGCTTTGGTAAGGCGGGGGCCGCCCTCGACCAGCGCCCATAAAGCGCCGGCTTCTGCCACTCGCGCGGGGAGTTCCGTAAGGTCATGGCTCACCCATGTCTCAAAACCATGCTGCTCGTAAAACTCACGAATATCCGGCCCGATGACGCCCCGCCGATCGCAGATCGCGAGGATGCGTTGCCGCATCGGATGATCCGGGACATGCCGCACGGTAAAAAGCGGCTTGTCACTCAGGATCGTCCCGGCACCGGTGATGATGGCGTCAGTCGCGCGGCGCAGATAATGGGCCAAAGTGAGGGATGATGGGGATGTGAACGTCTTCTGACCCGGTGGCGGGCGCATGGACCCGACATGGTCAAGGGCCTGTTTGATGGTGATGAAGCACCTGCCCTCCCGCTGCACTTTCGCAAATGGCGCTGACAAGGCGATGGCACGCACAGCCTGCGGGGCAAGCGTTGGTTCCTCCCGCGCGAAACGCACATTGATGCCGTTCGGCGCGGCGCGTAAGGCGTCGGCACCGCCGCGCGCCAGCGCATTCGGGTCCTCCGCGCCGATCCATACATGTTTGACGGGGCTGGCAAGGAGGGCTTCGGCGCAGGGGGGAGTACGACCAAAGTGATTACAGGGTTCAAGGGTGACGATGGCCGTGTGGATCTTCTCAAACGTGCCGCTTGCACGGGCGAGATCCAGAGCTTTTCGCTCCGCATGTGCCTGGCCCGCCTGTTGATGCGCGGCGATGGCAAGTATCTGTCCCTGGCGGTCAAGGAGGGCGCACCCTACTGCAGGGTTGGGTGCCGTCGCCCCCATGAAGCGCGCCGCTTCCGTGATTGCCGCGTCAAATGCGTCGGCAATGGCCCCTAATGCCAATGGCGCGTCATCAGACGAGGCGCCATGGGCTGGCGCGGCCATATGATGTTGTTCGGTCACAATTAAGCCCTTCAAACACAGAAATTCATTCTGCAGGGCGAAACGAAAGGGCAGCCATCCTCAATGCCGGACGCGGCTTTCCCTTGCGTGTTCTCTCACATCCGGACTTTAACCGTCGGCTCCGGAATTTGACCGGATCTGCTTGACCCTGGGCGGACCCAGGCGCTCGCGGGCTTGTGCATGATGCACCTACCGCCGGTGGGGAATTACACCCCGCCCCGAGAACAAATTTTGCGCAAAACATCCTTTTGCGTGAGATTTTAATTAAGGCTTCGTGCGCGGTTTTACAAGGACCGCCCCACCCCCCTCGTTTCACTTTTGTCAATGGGCACAATGTCAGGCAGTGGGAACTTGTGCATCGGGTGGGGGATTGCTCGTACATGCGTCGAAGCGTTTGACCCTTCTGGAGAGCAAAACTTCACACGGTGCGAAATTTTAACGAAGGGATCCTACGCCGCCTTGCGAAGACGACACCGCGCTTCTCACATTTTGCCGAAAGTAAAATCGACGGGGGGAGAGATCGCGATTCCCGGATGGGGGGCGCTTCCGCGGGGCGGGGCTTGAGTGCCCCGCCCTTTTCGCATCGGAAGAGATTTTCCGCCTTGTGAGCGGCATAAACCATCGACGCGAACCAGCCCGAACACGGAAGATGTTTCCGGGCCGTGATAAACCTTGTTCAACAGCCCGCAGCCCTCAAGAAAAAGGCGGGGGCCGCAGATCAGGGTTTTGCGGCGTTGGCACCGCTTGAGACGGAATTGCCAACCGCGCTGACATCGCGCCCGGCACCGCCAATCGTGTTACAGGCCGCGAGGCCGCCGAGAAGCGCGACGGCGCAAGCGATACGCCAGACGGGTTTAGCGTGAAATAAAACGGACATGATCGTCACCTTTGGTAGGGTCAACGCGGTGTGGCCGCGCTGGCCCCGCTTGTTACGGCATTGCCGGTCGCGCTGACATCGCGCCCCGCGCCGCCAATCGTATTGCAGGCAGCAAGTGCAAGAATCATGGTCGCCGCGACAAGGCCGCGACCGATATTTGAAGTTGATGGTTTTCGCATGAAGTTTCTCCGTAAATAACCAGAGATAAAAAACGTTTTATGATGTCAGGAGTTACTTTTTCAGGTTCAAAAAATCTGCGCCCACTGGTCATAATTCGCGTGGCAGGGGCGTCGCGGGGGACGCGGAAATCCGTCAAGCGTCGTCGCACCGTCATTCGCCCCCTTGGAGGAACGCAAATTTGGCCAGATCCATGGTGCTTTTCCGGGATGATCTTCGTCTCGCCGACCACCCGGCGCTCAGTGAAGCCTGCAAAGATAAACGCGACATCATCTGCCTCCTCATGCTGGATAAAGGCCCGAAAATCCGTCCGATGGGCGGGGCGGCGCGCTGGTGGCTGCATGGTGCGATTGCGTCACTGCGCGCTTCACTTCGTCAGCACAAAGGCGACCTGCTGATCGTTGAAGGGGATGCGCGGGAGATCGTGCCGCAACTTGCACGCCATTTTGAAATTTCGGACGTCTATGCGCATTATCGCTACGGCCCGGCGGAGCGCGATATCGATGCGTCCATTGGTAAGGCGCTTGGGCGGGACGATATCGGATTTCATCAATATCACGCGGCCGTTCTCTGCCCGCCTGAAACCATCAAAAATGGCGCGGGGCAGGCTTTCAAGGTGTTTTCAGCCTTCTGGCGCGCCATGCAGGCGGGGGCGCCGATTCATCCGCCGCTCCCGCCGCCAGCCCATATCGCTTTTGTCGCTGACCCGAAATTGCCGCGCGACGTCGAGGCTTTTGATGAAAGCACCCTGCTGCCGACCCGACCCGATTGGGCCAAACCGATTGCAAAGGTCTGGACACCGGGGGAAGAAGCAGGGCTGGAAATCCTGCGCGATTTTACGGAACATGGCCTGGCCGATTACAATGCCAAACGGAATTTTCCGTCAATAGAGGCGACGTCGCGCCTGTCGCCCTATCTGCGCTTCGGGCACGTGTCCCCGCGGCAGATTTTCCATGCCATTGCGGATAAACGCAATCGGGGGAAGGCGCGCTTTCAGTCAGAAATCGCTTGGCGTGACTTCGCCATCTATAATCTGCTCCACAGCCCCGACATGACGACGACAAATCTGCGCCCTCAATTCAACAATATGGCGTGGCGACATGAGCCGAAAATGATCCGCCTCTGGCAGAAGGGCCAGACGGGCATACCGATCGTCGATGCGGGTATGCGCCAATTATGGCAGACGGGCTGGATGCATAATCGCGTGCGGATGATCGTCGGCTCCTTCCTCACCAAACACCTGCTGACAAAATGGCAGGAGGGGGAGGCGTGGTTCTGGGATACACTGGTCGATGCGGACGCGGCCTCAAATGCGATGAACTGGCAATGGGTCGCAGGTTCAGGGATCGACGCGGCGCCTTATTTCCGTATCCTCAATCCGGTCCTTCAGGGTGAAAAATTTGACGGTCAGGGTGATTATGTCCGCCATTTCGTGCCTGAAATCGCGAAGCTTCCGGATGCATACATCCAGCATCCCTGGGATGCGCCGGAAGATGTCCTTGAGAAAGCGCAGATCACATTGGGGAAAGATTACCCGAAACCGTGCATCGACATCAAGGAAGGGCGCGCCCGCGCCATGAAAGCCTTCGAAGATCTGTGACCTCAGGGCGTCGCGCTCTGCTCGACCTGTTTTGCGGAGACGGTGACAGTGCGCGTCTCCTCGCCCGAGACGAGGTCAAGCGGGATCGGCTCTCTGAGGGGAAGGGATGCGTCGAATGATTCGATGACTTCCATATTATCGCGTATCGGGTAGGCATGTGGCCCGATCATAATCTGATGCCCTTCCGTCAGGCGCATGGGGCCGAGTTCCTCCCCGGTTTCGGAAGCGATGGTGATCCTGTCACCATGCATCAGAGTGGCGCAGGCACGCAGGAAGCCGTCTGTCAGAAGCGAGAAATGTTCCCATTCGCTCGGATGTTCTGCATCCATATGGATGTGGAAATCAGGCGTGCTGCGCATATATCGCGGGTGCGCGCCATCATGCGATAGAAATGTTGCAAGATTACCGGCTGAAATCTGCACTTTCATGATTGGCACCGGCATGGGCAGGGACACGGCTTTTTCAAGCATCGCCTCGAATCTCTCGGGCAATGGGTTCGGCGCGCGCATAAAAATACCGGGAACGCGCCCTGGCGCAGGGTTGATCGTGTTGAGACGATCCCGCAAGAGATCAAGATCAACAAAACGGCCAAAATAATCGAGCAGCCAGTAACGTCGGAGGGAAAAGCCGAGATTCTGCATGATCGTCCCTTTACCTTCCACCTGATAACAGGCGGTTACGTCGGCCCGGCGGGCGGTCCAAACAATATCGGCGATTCAATTCTTGATGTTGCTTTGGATAACGCAAACCATCTTCCGGCTCAAGCTGGCAGTTGCGTCAAAGCCAGGCATTTCCGCATCAGGCTTGGAAGGGCCTGATCGGGAAGATCCTTGAACGCGCACGGCACGGCATCAACAATCATCTCCGGCACTAAAAGGGGCGCGAGGTGCGATGATCTCGCGGCCCCCCATGAGGTGACTTCCACTTCATACACGTCAAGATAAAGGGTCAGATGCGTAAATACATGTTTGACCCGCCCGAGATACATCCATGGTCCGCCGGACGCGTTTTTCCGCGGGATGTCGGGCGGCGGAGACACGGAAAGCCAGTCACTTCCGGGGAGTGCCATCATCGCTGCGAGGAGCCCTTTTTCAGGCCGTTTCCGTAGCAGAACAGAAGGGCCGGGGCCGCGAATGATCAACGCCGTGCCGTAATTGTCGGGGCGTTGCTTTTTGGGTGTTTTAACCGGGTAAAACGCCGCTTTGCCCTCTCGATGCGCGGCACAATCTTTCTGCCACGGGCATAACATGCATTTCGGCCGTCGCGGCGTGCAGATCGTCGCGCCCAGATCAAATAAAGCCTGCGTGAAATCAGATGCTCGCGCCTGGGCAGGCAGGTCGTCATTTAATGTCTCAGCAAGAGTAGCGAGCTGCTTCTTCCCGGCGGGGAGGGGTATAACGGACGCGAAGAGCCGTGATGTAACGCGCTCAACATTGCCGTCAACAGGGATGACCGGCACATTAAATGCGATGGAAGCAATGGCCCGCGCCGTATAGGGCCCGATGCCCGGCAGGGCTTCTAATGCCGGGACGGTTTGGGGGAATGCGCCGCGGGCCGCCAGTTCTCGCGCGCAAAGATGCAGGTTGCGCGCCCTGCTATAATAGCCAAGTCCGGCCCAGGCTGCCAGGACATCATGCTGGGGTGCGGCGGCCAAAGCTTGAACCGAAGGGAAACGCGCGATAAATTTCAAAAAATAATCATGCACCGTTGCCACTGTCGTTTGCTGCAGCATAATTTCGCTCAGCCAGACGTGATAGGGGTCCGGCTTCTGCCCCGGCAGGGCGCGCCACGGCATGATGCGGCGGTAATGATCATACCAGAGCAGCAGTGAGACAGCAGAAAAGGTCACACGAGCGATATGAAGAAATCCGTCGCAGCGCGCAAGTCCGGGACGACCCGTCCCGCCTCATCACAGCCGGAAAAAGAGGCGCGGCGCTTTTTCGGGATGAGAGCGCTTGGCGCCTTGATCGACCCTGTCGCCCGCCCTGCCTTGAAACGACGGCCCAGCCTTGCCGTGCAGATTATCCTCGATTGGCCGCATATTGTCGGGCCCGCTCTGGCGCGTATGTCAACGCCGCGAAAATTGTCGGGCGGCACTTTGACAATCGCCTGTGCCGGGCCTGCCGCGGTTGAGATGCAATATCTGATTCCCCAGCTTCTGGAGCGCATCAACAGCATGGCGGGTGGGGCGCCTGCGGGCGAGGGTCGGCAGTCCCCGCTGCTTTTCAGAGATCAGTCCGCGATCGTGACCCGGGTGCGCATTATCCATGATGCGGTGCTGGAGGATGTGTCTGACCGCCCCGCGCGCAAACCGGCTGAGCCGATCACGATTGAAGAGGGTCACCGTCAGCCGATCCATGATGTATTGCAACGGTTGGGGGGGCATATCTCCGCGCGGGAACGTGATAAACCGAATTCCTGAATCCGCGCCTGCCCGCGCAACCCGGCTTGCTAATGAGGGTCGCATTATGCCACAGCGTGCCGGTCATCATGAATTTGAGTCGGGTCATGCCCCGCCTGTATCCGGGCCGATCACGGATGCCTGTCGATGCTATCTGAAAGGATTATAACAGGATGAATGCAGAACCGATCGACATCCTTGTCCTCGCGCCGCAATTCGCACATGCCCAAGCGCCCCGAACGCATGAATATATTCTGCATGATGACGATTCAATCGCGGCTTTGGGTGCGTCAGCGCGCAAGATAAGGGGACTCATCACAGATGGTGCGCGCGGCGCCCCATGTGATCTCCTGGAGGCCCTGCCAAATCTGGAAATCATCAGCGTCTGCGGTGTGGGCTTTGATCGGATTGATCTGGAAACATGCCGACGCCGACAGATCAAAGTCACGACGGCGCGTGGCGTGCTTTCAGATGATGTCGCAGATATGGCGCTTGCCCTGACATTGGGCGTACTGCGTCGCACTGTCGCTGCTGATCGCTTCGTCCGCGCGGGCGATTGGCGCGCGACGCATCACTTCCCGCTTTCCACATCCTTGAAAGGCAAGCGCATGGGGATTGTCGGGATGGGTGATATCGGCATTGAAATCGCGCGGCGTGCGCAGGCTTTCGGGATGGAAGTCGGCTACCATAACCGGCGCGTCAAAGAGGGAAGCCCTTTATCCTACCACCCCGACCTGATCACGATCGCCCGCTGGTCCGATGTGCTTGTCCTCTGCCTTCCCGGCGGGGACGCAACAAGGCATGTGGTCAATAAGGACGTGCTGGATGCGCTGGGGCCTGACGGGTTTCTCATCAATGTCGCGCGCGGCTCCGTGATCGACGAGCCCGCCCTGATCTCGGCGCTTCAGGAAAAGCGGATCAAAGGGGCAGGGCTGGATGTCTTCGCCGATGAGCCGCATGTGCCGCCTGAATTGACGTCATGCGACAATGTTGTGCTGCAACCCCATATCGCCTCCGCCACGCAGGAGACACGAAGTGAGATGGCGGCGCTCGTTTTCCGAAATCTCGACGCGCAATTCGCCGCGCGCCCGTTACTGACGCCGCTTGCCTTCTGACGTTACGGGATGCGTGACCATGTCGCGCCGCGTCATCTTTTGTGATTCGCGCGTTTTACCGTCCCGCAATGGTGCGGTGATCGCGCTTGCAACAGTGTTTATACGGTTCAGAAGCGTTTCTGCGCGTTGGTTAAGGGTGGGAGAGCCACTTATTTCGATATAATTCTCGATTTTCCCTTGACGATATCGCGATTTTCGCGGTCGTGCTCTTCGTTTGCCGTTAAAACAGGCTTAGTATTTCGGTCTGATGCGTTACGGAGATATGGCGGTATGAGCACGCGGGGGAAGATCATCACATTCGGCGAGATCCTCGTCGAAATTGTCGCGGACACGGTGGGTGTCGGCTTCCAGGAAACGATGGGTTTGCGTGGGCCATTTCCTTCCGGCGCCCCCGCGATTTTCATTGATCAGGTTGCACATCTCAATGTGCCGTGCGGCATCATCTCCTGCGTTGGGGACGATGATTTCGGGCGATTGAATATCGCACGTCTTGAGCGCGACGGTGTTGATGTTTCCGCCATCGCATTTTCCCCCAATTTGACGACGGGCAGCGCCTTCGTCCGTTACCGTCCCGATGGATCGCGGGATTTCGTCTATAATATTCGTGGCGGCGCCTGTTCGGAAACGCGACTGACAGCGGCAGCGCATCACCTGCTTGATCAGACCGCGCATTTCCACCTTATGGGCTCATCACTCTTCTCCCCCATCATGATTGAGGAAGCGATGATTGCCGTGCAGAAAGTGCGGGAGAAAGGCGGCAAGGTTTCCTTCGACCCGAATATCCGCAAGGAGATGCTGTGCGCCCCCGGTATGCGCGGCGCCATGCTGAATATCCTGAAATGCTGTGATCTATTCCTGCCCAGCGGCAATGAGCTGGTGGCCCTCACCGACGCCACGGATGAAGAGGGCGCCATTGAAGAAATCTTCCGCCTTGGCGTGTCAGAGGTCATCCTCAAAAGAGGAAGTGAGGGCTGCGTTTTCTTCAGCCGTGAACAACGTATTGCCGTCCCGGCCTTCCCCGTTGCGGAAATTGATCCGACGGGCGCTGGTGACTGTTTCGGCGCGACTTACGTTGCCTGCCGTTATCTTGGCAAGTCGGTTGAAACCAGCCTGCGTTACGCTTCCGCCAGCGGAGCTCTGGCCGTGTCCGTGCTCGGACCGATGGAAGGGCGCGCTGATTTTGCGGCGCTGGACGCTTTCATCGAAAAAACAGGAGTAAGCGCGTGACTTACAATCCTCTCATCAATCTTCGCGCATCCTATGATGCCGGCAAGGCCCAGGGCATCGTTTCCGTCTGCTCCGCGCATCCGATTGTCATTGAAGCGGCCCTGACTCGTGCGGCGCGTCTCCGCACGGCCGCGCTGATTGAGGCGACCTGCAATCAGGTGAATCAGGAAGGTGGCTATACAGGTATGACGCCAGCGGATTTTCGGCGCTACGTCCTTGATATTGCCGACCGCGTGGGGCTCTCGCACGAGCGCGTGATACTGGGTGGGGACCATCTCGGCCCCAATCCTTGGAAAAATCTGCCGCCGCAGGAGGCCATGCAGAAAGCCTGCGACATGATCGCGGCTTATGCTGGGGCGGGTTTCGTCAAACTCCATCTTGATGCCAGTATGGGTTGCGCCGGTGAGGCCGCCCATTTGCCGGATCACATCGTTGCTGAACGCGCTGTCATGATGGCGGCGCGTGCGGAGGCCCATGCCAAAACGCCGCCCGTCTATATCATCGGGACGGAGATTCCGACACCGGGCGGCGCGACGGAGGCGCTCGACCATCTCGCCCCGACGACGCCGGAATCGGTGCAGGCGACTTACCGCGTCCATAAGGCGTCTTTTCATGCGCAAATTCCTCAGGCGTGGGCGCGTGTGATCGGGATCGTGGTGCAACCGGGCGTTGAATTCGGCCATGATGAAATCGTGTTCTATGATCGTGGCAAGGCAACGCGCCTGATCCGCGCGCTCGGAAATATGCAGGGCCTGATCTACGAAGCGCACTCAACGGATTATCAGCCTGAAACGGCCTTGTCACAATTAGTGACGGATGGCTTCTGTATCCTCAAAGTCGGGCCTGCATTGACATTCGCACTTCGGGAGGCGCTCTACGGACTCGACGACATCGCGCAGGTTCTTGACCCTGCGCGTGCCCGCCTCAGGGATAGCATGGAAAATATCATG